>JBBSRQ010000175.1:0-5722 GCA_038242845.1 Propionibacteriales bacterium
GCGTCCGGCCACCCTCTTTGCCAGCGACACTGCCCGCCCGGCAGAGGACACGACGACGTTGGCGCCCTCCCGTTGTGCAATGTCAGCCACTGAATAGGCGATGGAGGTGTTCATCGTGAGTCCGGTGACCAGGATGTTCTTGCCCTCGAGGATTCCCATGTGTCGTCTCCAAAAGTAGTGGTGGTTGTGGATGTGTGGGGGCGGGAGAGGTCAGTGACCCATTCCCAGGCCACCGTCAACGGGCAGCACCGCGCCCGAGATGTAGCCAGCGCCATCGCCGGCCAGGAACAGGGCTGCGGCGGCAACATCGGCTGACTGGCCCAGGCGTCCCGCAGGGATCCGTGACTTGTACCCCGCGATGGTCGCCTCCGGCAGGACTGCCGTCATGTCCGTGTCGATGAACCCGGGTGCCACCACGTTGCAGGTGATGTTCCGGCTGCCCAACTCGCGTGTCAGGCTGCGGGCCATGCCGATGAGCGCCGACTTGGAGGCCGCATAGTTGACCTGCCCCGGTGAGCCCAGCAGACCGACCACCGACGACACGAGGATGATGCGTCCGAAGCGACCACGAGTCATTGGTCGCGCGGCGCGCCGCACGACACGGAACGTGCCGGTCAGGTTGGTGTTGATGACCGAGGACCAGTCATCGTCGCTCATGCGCGCTATCAGGGTGTCCTTGGTGACGCCGGCATTGGCGACGAGCACCTCGACGGGGCCCAACTCGTTCTCCACCCTCTCGAAGGCGGCGTCGACCTGCGCCTGGTCCGTGACGTCGCAGACAACTCCCAGCACGCCATCGGGCACCGTTCCGGTGCGATGCGTCGCAGCGACGCGGTACCCGGCGTCGCGGAAGTGTTCGGCGATGATCCGGCCGATCCCTTTGGAGCCACCAGTGATCAGCACAACGCGAGATTCCTGCACGGCGACAACATAGCGCACCAGCGATGCGCGCCCGTGGAACGCCCGTCCGCAGCCGGGATGGTGTCTTGGGGTGCATCACTATGCTGGGAGGGTGCCAGGGAACAAGCAGGAGCCGGACCGCACGCTGATCACCAGCGCGGGGCGGGGCAGCACATTGGATGCCGACGAGCGCAATAAGCGCTACCTCATCATGATGGCGTTTCGCACCGCATTCTTCGTTGCGTTCTTTTTCGCGCCCGGGTGGTGGAAAATCGTCTGTCTGCTCATTGCCGCTCTCCTGCCCGCCGTTGCGGTCCTGTTCGCGAATGCGTCGGACAACCGACCACCACCGGTTGCGGCCAGAGAGGATGCCGGGAACGGGCTCGTGGCCCTCCCCGGTGGCGCCGTCATCGAGGGAACAGTCGAGGAGTCCGAGTGAAGAAGCTGGTCCTGCGATGGATCGCCCTGGCGGTGTTCCTCGTCCTCATGGCTGCCGTGTTCGTCAGGCTCGGTGAGTGGCAACTCGACCGGCTGGAGGGCCTGCGCGAACGCAACGACACCGTTGCCACCAACAAGGAACAACCCGTTGTCGACTACCGCGAAGTGATGGGTGAGCCGATCCAGGAGACGGACCAGTGGCAGCGCGTCCGATTCTCCGGGGTGTACACCGGCGAGCAGTACCAGGTGCGCTACCGCAACCAGGGCGGTCCCGGAATCGAAGTGGTGGCCGTCCTTGAGACCGGCGCAGGAGACACCGTGCTCGTGGACCGCGGTTTCATTCCTCGCCAGCAGGGCAAACCCGACACCGAAGCGCTTCCCCCTGTCCCAGCCGGGAACGTGGAGGTCACCGGCTTCCTGCGCCGCGACGAGCGCGGGAAGGACACCGCCACTGTCCCCCATGAATTCAAGATCCGTCTCATCAACTCCGAGGCGATCGGTACGTCCCTCGGACGCCACGTGCTTCCGGGCTACGTGACCCTGCTGGAGTCCACACCCGGCAACGGTGAGGAACTGTTGCCCATCGACGCCCCTGAACCCTCGGAGGGGAACCACTTCTCCTACGCACTCCAGTGGTTCGCGTTCAGTGTCATCGCCGTCGGAGGCATCTTCGTACTGATCCGCGCCGACCTGGCGGACCGGCGCAAGGAACAGCGGCGCTCGCAGCGGCTGGCTGCCCGCAGGGACGGCGTCAAGGAGCCCGCGCAGTGAGCCCGCTGGGCACCGTCGCCCCCTGGCTCCGGTGCCCCGTGTGCGGTGAGTCCCTGCGCCTCGCGGACCGGTCAATGGTCTGTCCCGCACGACACTCCTTCGATGTCGCGAAGCAGGGCTACGTGAATCTCCTGGGCCGCGCCGCTCCCGCCAACGCCGACACCACCGCCATGGTGGCGGCGCGGGAGCGCTTCCTGTCCCGGGGACACTACGACCGCATCACCGATGTCGTCGCAGGATTCATTCCAGGTGCGCGGCGGCTTCTGGAGGTGGGTGCCGGCACCGGCCACCATCTGGCCCGCATCCTCGACCACCTCCCCGACACCCAGGGCATCGCTGCCGACGTCTCAGTACCTGCCTCGCGCCGGGCCGCGAGGACGCACCCACGGATGGCAGCGG
Source organism: Propionibacteriales bacterium (assembly GCA_038242845.1). Lineage (GTDB taxonomy): Bacteria > Actinomycetota > Actinomycetes > Propionibacteriales > Propionibacteriaceae > Arachnia. Next base: position 2,509 of record JBBSRQ010000175.1, read on the forward strand.
TGGTGGCCGACACGTGGGCCGGTCTCCCGCTCGTCGACGGTGCAGTCGACGCCGTCCTGTGCATCTTCGCCCCGCGCCACCTTGGCGAGTTCGCTCGAGTAATGACGGGCGACGGCATCGTCGTGGTGGTTCTGCCCCAGGCGGACCACCTCCAGGAACTGCGAACGACCCACGGACTGTTGGAGGTGGGCGAGGACAAACTGGAGCGGCTGGTTCACTCGGCGCGTGGCCATCTGGATCCGGTCTCGAGCATCGACGTCGCCTACGACCTCGACCTCACCGCCGCCGAGGCCACCGACCTCATCGCCATGGGCCCCAACGCCTTCCACGGCTCCCCCATCGTCCCTGCGACGCATGTCCGCGTCTCGGTGTCGTGCGTTGCGTTGACTCGTCCAGACGGACCAGTGGCGTGACGCCGCGCTTCGCCTCCGTCGGCGACGCCACCAACCGCTGACTGATCCCGGCCGGATGCCGCGAACGACCGACGAACCGGAGAGTTCGCCGGTCGTCGGTGGGTCGACTACAGCCCGAGGAACGCCCGGAACTCGTCGCAGGCCTGCTCCGCCTGCTCCTGGTCAGGCATCTCGCAGAAGATGCGCAGCAGTGGCTCGGTGCCGGAGAAGCGCGCGATGATCCAGCCGTTGGTGAAGTACACCTTGCAGCCGTCCGCGTAGGAGGTGTGGGTCACTTCGGCGGTGAACTCCGGCAGCTTCTTGTCCACCATCAGCGTCTGGAGGATCTCCGGCTTGCGCTCCATTGGGAAGGTGAAATCGGTCTCCGCCATGTAATGGGGGTCGAACTGGCCGGTGATCTCGTCATAGATTTCGCTCATGGACTTGCCGACGATGGCGATCATCTCCACCAGCAGTGCAGCGGCATAGATGCCGTCCTTGCCTGCGATGTGGCCACGCACCGTGAGTCCCCCGGAGGATTCGCCGCCGATGATGGCGTCGGTTTCCAGCATCTTGCCGGAGATCCACTTGAAGCCGACGGGCACTTCATAGCATTTCTGGCCGAAACGCGCCGCGACGTCGTCGAGCAGCGATGTGGTGGCCACGTTGCGGACCACCGGGCCTTCCCAGCCCTTGTACCTGAGCAGGTAGTAGTAGAGGATCACCAGCAACTGGTTGGGGTGGAGGAAGTTGCCCTTGTCGTCGATGATCCCGATGCGGTCGGCGTCACCGTCGGTGGCGATGCCCAGGTCGCAGTGGTTCTCCACCACATAGCGCTTGAGCACGGACAGCCCGGCGCTCGTCGGAGACGGCAGTGCACCGCCGAACAGCGTGTCGTGGCGGTCGTTGATCACGTCCAGCTCGGTACGGGCCGTCAACAGGATCGTCTGCAGGGAGGTGCGGGAGACACCGAACATCGGGTCCAGAGCCACCTTGAGGTGCGCGTTGCGGATGGCGTCCATGTCCACCTGGGAAATGATGGAGTCGATGTAGCCGTTGAAGGAGTCGATCTCCGTGACGGCGCCCGTGGCCAGTGCCTTGTCGTAGGCAATGACCGGCAGCTCGGCCTCGCCGGCACCCTCGAGCTCCTCCATGCGTCGCTCGACGTCAACCGTGACGTCCTCGTCGGCATCCTTGCCGCCGGCCGTGAACACCTTGATGCCGTTGTAGAGCGCGGGGTTGTGCGACGCGGTGATGGCCATGCCGTAGGGCAGCTCACGGTCCTTGACGGTCCACATGATGAGCGGTGTCGGGGCCTGAGCCACCCGGATGAGCTGGCAGCGGATGCCCGAGCCTGCGAAGACCTCGGCCGCCCACTCGGCGGCAACGTCGGACAGGAACCGGCGGTCGTAGCCGATGACTATCCCCTGGTCCTGAACACCCTCATCTACGATGCGCCCGGCGAGGGCACCGCACAGCAGTTTCACGTTGGCCCGCGTGAACTCATCCCCGATGATCGCTCGCCACCCACCTGTACCGAATTTGATGCGCGCCATCATTTCTCCTCGTCATTGATGAGCCTTCAGACTAGTGACCCCCGACGGCTGAATCGACCAAACGAACAGGTGCGCCGCCCAACTACCAACGTAAAGAGGGAGTAACTGCGGGACGCGGTTCAGGCCAGGGACACGAGCTCGGAGTAGTCGTCGCCCCACAGGTCCTCGACGCCGTCAGGCAGCACCAGCACCCGGTCCGGTTCCAGCGCTTCCACTGCCCCCGGATCGTGGGTCACGAGGACAACCGCGCCCGCGTAGGTCCGCAGTGCGCTGAGAACCTCGGCGCGCGAGGCGGGGTCCAGGTTGTTGGTGGGCTCGTCGAGCAGCAGGACGTTGGATGCGGAGACCACCAGCATCGCCAGGGCCAGTCGCGTCTTCTCGCCACCGGAGAGGACCCGCGCCGGCTTCTCCACGTCGTCCCCGCTGAACAGGAACGAGCCGAGCACCTTGCGGACCTGCGTGTCGTCAAGGTTCGGCGAGGCCGATGTCATGTTCTCGAGGACGCTGCGGGAGACGTCGAGGGTTTCGTGCTCCTGCGCGTAGTAGCCCAGCTTCGCGCCATGCCCCAGCTGCCGCTCCCCCGTGTCCGGATCCTCGATGCCCGCCAGGATGCGCAGCATCGTGGTCTTGCCGGCACCGTTGAGCCCGAGGATGACCACCTTGGAACCCTTGTCAATGGCGAGGTCGACGGCCGTGAAGACCTCCAACGATCCGTAGGCCTTGGACAGGTCCTTGGCCCGCAGCGGTGTCTTGCCGCACGGCGCAGGCTCGGGGAAGCGGATCTTGGCCACCTTGTCGTTTTGACGCTCGCCCTCCAGCCCTGCCAGCAGGCGGTCAGCACGCTTGGCCATGTTCTGTGCCGCGACCGCCTTCGTCGCCTTGGCACGCATCTTGTCCGACTGCGCCATGAGCTGGCCAGCCTTCTTCTCGGCGTTGGCGCGCTCGCGCTTGCGACGCTTCTCGTCGGTCTCCCGCTGGAGCAGGTAGCGCTTCCAGTTCATGGAGTAGATGTCCATCTCCGCACGATTGGCATCCAGGTGGAAGACCTTGTTGATGACGGAGTTCAGTAGTTCCGTGTCGTGGCTGATGATGATGAGCCCACCCGGAAAGCCCTGGAGGTAGCTCCGCAGCCACACGATGGAGTCAGCATCCAGGTGGTTGGTCGGCTCATCCAGCAGCAACGTGTCGGCGTCGGAGAACAGAATGCGCGCCAGCTCGACGCGGCGACGTTGTCCACCGGAGAGGGTGGAGACGGGCTGGTCCAGC
>JBBSRQ010000176.1:0-5600 GCA_038242845.1 Propionibacteriales bacterium
CGATGTCGACGATGAGGCCACCCTTGACGACCTCGATGACGGTGCCGGAGACGACGCCGTCTTCTTCCTTGATCTTCTCGATCGTGCCCCTGGCGCGCTCGTACTGAGCCCGCTTCTTGGACAGGATGAGACGACCTTCCTTGTCCTCCTTCTGCTGGACAAGTGCCTCGATCTCATCGCCGACGCTGACCACATCATGCGGGTCGACATCGTGCTTGATGGAGAGTTCCTTGGAAGGGATGACGCCTTCGGTCTTGTAACCGATGTCGAGCAGGACTTCGTCCCGGTCAACCTTGACGACAGTGCCGGAGACGATGTCCCCGTCGTTGAAATACTTGATTGTGGCGTCCACCGCAGCCATGAAGGCTTCAGGTGTGCCAAAGTCGTCGACTGCGACAGTCGATGCCTCAGAGGAGGAGGTCATGTAGTAGGGCTCCGAATGGGTATGGCCAAGCGCGAGCGGCCTTGTCGTCGGGGAGCCAGGTACTTTTCAGGAGGACCGTTCAACGCGTCCACCCCACTACGTCCGGGGGTGGACAGGCCACAATGCGATTCCACTCTAGCCGTGCTCCCCATACCGGTCAAACAGGGGATGCCGCACCAGTTACTCTTGGTGCGTGAGCACCTTACCCGTCACGGGCGACCGTCGCCGTCTCGTGGCCCTCGTCGTCATTGTCGTGCTGCTCGTCGGGCTGCTCGGCTGGTTCGTGTCGCGGCCGCCGGGAACCACGCAGGTGGAACCCGCACCGTCGGTGACCATCCAGGCACCCTCCCCGGCAGCCTCCCCCACCGCGCCGGATTCGCCGACGCCATCCCCGTCGCCGTCGGCCGCAGCGCCGTCGGCCGCAGCGCCGTCAGCTGCTGCGCCGTCAGCCGCGGCGAGCATCGTCCCCGTCAGTGCTGCCCCACCACCGTCACCGTCGCCCTCACCCACAGGGCGCTGCCAAGCACCCAGCGCGGAGGGCTTCGTCCCCGTCCGCTACGAGATCGAGCGCCTCGGCTCCGACGAGAAGGTGGTCTCCCTCGGTCTTGACCCGGAAGGGGCCATTGCAGCGCCACCGCTCGACGAGCCACGGATCGCGTCCTGGTGGAACCAGGGTCCCCGCCCCGGCTCCGATGCCGGCAAGGTTCTCTTGTCCATCCACACCTACCGCAAGGGTGGGGCGCTGGGGAACGAGCTCTACAAGGGTGGAAAGAGCGCCCTGCAGGCGGGCGACCGCATCGTGCTGCACGGCGCTGAGGGCCAGGTCGCCTGCTACGAATTCGTCGAGGCGAAGAAGGTGTTCGTGTCCGACTACGACCCCAACTCGTCAGTGATGATCGACTACGACGGCACGCCGCTGCTGAACATGATCATCTGCTGGGACTACGTCAAGGGTTCGAAGGCCTGGAACTCCAGAGTGTTCTTCTACGCCAAGCCGGTGGTCGGCAACTGACGCCACGCTCGACGTGGCTCAGTGGGCGGCGGTGAACCACGAGGTACCGACACCCACGGACACCTCGAGCGGCACGTCCAGTGCCATGGCGGATCCCATGAGTCGTCGCACCAGCCCAGCCACGGCTTCCTGCTCTCCGGGGGCAACCTCGATGACCAGTTCGTCATGCACCTGCAACAGCATCCGGCTGGCGAACCCCTCGTCCACCAGCGCCCGCCCGACGTTGATCATGGCGATCTTGATGACGTCGGCCGCAGACCCCTGGATGGGTGAGTTCAACGCTGCACGCTCGGCCATCTCACGACGCTGGCGGTTGCTGGACGTCAGGTCCGGCAGGTAGCGGCGCCGACCGAGCATCGTGGACGTGTAGCCACTGCGACGGGCCTCCGACACCACGTCGGCAAGGTAGGCCTGGACGCCACCGACACGGCTGAAGTAGTCCTCCATGAGCACCTTGGCCTCGGCCACCGAGATCTTCAGCTGATTCGACAGGCCAAATGCGCTCAGCCCGTAGGCCAGCCCGTAGTTCATGGCCTTGATCCTGGCCCGCATCTCCGAGGTGACACCGGCGGGGTGGACGGAGAACACCTTGGCGGCCATCTCATTGTGGAAGTCGCGGCCGGACCGGAAGGCCTCGATGAGCCCCGCGTCGCCGCTCGCGTGGGCCATCAGGCGCATCTCGATCTGGGAGTAGTCGGCACTCATGAGCGAGTCGAACGCCTCGCCGGCGATGAAGGCACTGCGGATCTGGCGCCCGAGCGACGTGCGGATCGGGATGTTCTGCAGGTTCGGGTCCGTCGAGGACAGCCGTCCCGTCGCAGCGATGGTCTGCACGTAGGTGGTGTGGATGCGCCCATCCGGCTCCACAGCCGTCAATAGACCGTCCACGGTCTGCCGCAGCCTGATCGAATCCCGGTGAGCCAGCAGGTGGCCCAGGAAGGGGTGCTCAGTCTTCTCGAAAAGGCCTTCCAGCGCTTCGGCGTCCGTGGTGTAGCCGGACTTGGTGCGTCGCGTCTTGGGCATCTGCAGCTCGTCGAACAGGACGGCCTGCAACTGCTTCGGGGATCCGAGGTTGACTTCATGGCCCAGCACGTCCCACGCGGCAGTCTGCGCTGCGCTCACAGCGGTGTCGAAGTCGCTGCGCAGCGCCTCGAGGCGATCGATGTCGACGGCGATGCCGACGCGTTCCATCTCTGCGAGCGTGCGCTGTAGCGGCAGTTCCACTTCACGCAGCAGGTCGTCGGCATCTCTTGCCACCAGCTCCGGCCGCAGCGCCGCCGCCAGGTCGAAGACGGCGCGGGCGTGCAGCAGCGCGACTCCTGCCGCCTCGTCATCGTCACTGGGGAAGTCCAGGGCGAGCTGCGGGGAGTCGTCCGAGGTGGCCTCCGCGGCCAGCTCGCGCTTCAGGTGTCGCAGCACCAGGTCACCGAGGTCATAGGTGCGCTGGTCGGGGCGCAGCAGGTAGGCGGCCAGGAGCGTGTCCAGCTCGATGCCGGCGAGTTCCCAGCCACGGGACCAGCAGGCCAGGGTCGGGCCCTTCGCCTCGTGGACCACTTTCCTCGGCGTCGGATCAGCCAGCCACGCAGCGAGAGCGGCATCGTCCCTGGGCGACAACTGGGCGACGTCGATCCACGCGCCAGCACCGTCGGTGCCGGCCAGTGCGATACCGGTGATGTCGCCGGAACCGGAGCCCCACGTGCCCACGAAATGGACGCCGGTGATGTCCTGGGCGTGCTCCGCCAGCCACGGCGCCACCTGTCCCTCACCGAGGGTGTCGCCCTCCACTGCGAACGAACCGGCGGCGATGGGCTCCTGGGGGGCGAGTTCCAACAACCTCTCCCGCAGCACGCGGAACTCCAGCGCGTCGAAGAGTTCGTGGACCCGTTCCCGATCCCATTCCTGCCGCAACGTCTCCGGGATGGTCAGCGGCAACTCGAGGTCACGGACCAGGGCATTGAGGCGGCGGTTGCGCACCACTGAATCGAGGTGGGCGCGCAGGGACTCACCTGCCTTGCCCCGGATCTGCTCGGCCCGGGCCAGGATGTTGTCGAGTCCGTCGTACTCCGCGATCCACTTGGCGGCGGTCTTCGGCCCCACACCGGGCACACCCGGCAGGTTGTCGCTCGTCTCCCCCACCAGCGCTGCGATCTCGGGGTAGCGCTGCGGCGGCACCAGGTACTTTTCCTCCACCGCCTCCGGCGTCATGCGCACCAGGTCAGACATGCCTTTGCGGGGATAGAGGATTGTCACGTCATCGGTCACCAACTGGAACGCGTCACGATCGCCGGTGCACACCAGCACGTCGAACCCGTCTGCGGCAGCCTGCGTGGTGAGTGTGGCAATGACGTCGTCCGCCTCGTAGCCCGCGAGCTCCACGTGGGGGACGTTCATTGCATCGAGCACGTCCTTGATGAGGGTCACCTGACCCTTGAACTCCTCGGGGGACGCGGACCGGGTGGCCTTGTACTCCGGGTAGCTGTCGGTGCGGAACGAGTGCCGGGACACGTCGAAGGCCACTGCCACGTGCGTGGGCCGTTCATCGCGCAGCACGTTGATGAACATCGAGGTGAACCCGAACACCGCATTCGTGTGCTGGCCGGTGGAGGTGGAGAAGTTGTCGACCGGCAGCGCGAAGAACGCCCGGTATGCCACGGAGTGACCGTCGATGAGCAGCAGACGCGGTTTGGAATTCACCCACCCGAGGATAGCGGCCCCCAGGGGTGCCCGTTCCTCTGTGGCACAGTGACGGCCATGAACCACTCACTGCCCGACTGGCTGAACGACCTCACCTCGCCACTGGATGAAAAGATGGGGTTCGTCATGCACCAGCTGACCGCTGAGCGCGTTGTGGGCAGCATCCCGGTGGACGGCAACACCCAGCCCTTCGGACTCCTGCATGGCGGTGCATCGGCGGTCCTCGTCGAAACGCTGGCCTCCATGGGCGCAGCCGTCCATGGACACGGCCACGACAGGATGGCGGTGGGGGTGGACCTCAACATCACCCACATCCGCTCGGCGAAGCAGGGCAGGGTCACAGGTACCGCCACGGCAGTGCACCTGGGGCGACGCTCAGCGATCTACCAGGTGGAGCTCGTCGACGACGAGGGGCGCCGGACGGCGATGGGCCGTCTCACTTGCCAGCTGGTCGAACATGCGGGGGGACCTCGCCCCCCCGTGGACCCCCCGGCGTGAGGCAAGCTGGCGCACAGGCGGGACGGAGCCGCCCGCGTGGGCTACTCCGGGGCCCGGGGGTGGAGCCCCGTGTGGTGCTACTTCTTCCTGTGGCTGATGACGCCTTCGGCGACTTCACGCATCGACTTGCGCAGGTCCATGGCGGTCTTCTGGATCCAGCGGAATGCCTCGGGCTCGCTGAGGCCCAGGCTCTCCTGCAGGATCCCCTTGGCCTGGTCGATGATCTTGCGGGACTCGAAGCGGTCCTCGAGTGAGGCCAACTCCTCCTCGATGGCCTTGATCTCCGCGAACCGGCCGATGGCGATCTCGATGGCGGGGATGACATCTGAGGCGTCGAACGGCTTGACGACATAAGCCATGGCACCGGCGTCGCGGGCACGCTCGACGAGGTCGCGCTGGCTGAACGCGGTCAACATGACGATGGGTGCGATGCGCTCCTCGGCGATGGCCTCAGCAGCCGTGATGCCGTCCATCTTGGGCATCTTGACGTCCATGATGACCAGATCGGGTCGCAATTCGCGTGCCAGCGCGATCGCTTCCTCGCCGTCGGCGGCCTGTCCGATGACCTCGAACCCCTCATCCGTGAGAAGCTCCACAAGATCCAGCCGGATGAGGGCTTCGTCCTCGGCGACCAGGACCCTCGTCGGCCGTGAGTTCTTGGGCATTATCGCTCCCTCAGCAAGTGCGGTGACAACTGCGTCTGCACAGTGTGGGCACATACTAGCGTGCCCGTCGTGATCGCGGCGCAGTGGCCCGGGGCAGGTGGTCCGTGGCACTGTGCACTCAGCGGGGATGAGCAAGGACCCGCTGTGCTGTGGCACAATGTTTCACGCCCAGCCCGGGTGGCGGAATGGTATACGCGGACGGCTCAAACCCGTCTGGCCGAAAGGCTGTAGGGGTTCGACTCCCCTTCCGGGTACAGGATCACCACCTTGTGGTGGCACAGTTGGAACAGCGACCAAGGGGAGCCCG
>JBBSRQ010000177.1:0-5554 GCA_038242845.1 Propionibacteriales bacterium
CGAGGAGGACATCTGGTCCCACACGGACCTGTATGACTTCCAGGCCAACGTCGACGGCGCCCGCGTGGCCTACGAGGGTGTGAAACCACTCCTGGAGGTCAAGGACCCGGAGCTGTCCAGGGAGATCGGGGTGCGCTTTGAAGCACTGCAGGAACTCCTCGACGGACACCGCACCGCCGACGGCGGATTCGTGTCCTACGACACCGTCGACCAGGCGCAGCGCAGGGCGCTCTCCGATGCCGTCAACGCCCTCGGCGAACCCCTGTCGAAGATGACGGGGGCGATCGTCCTGTGACGCCTGACCGTGTTCCCGGGCCGGATGCCGCCGGTGTGTCCCGTCGCCGCCTCTTCGGGGTGGCCGGCGCCGGGGCGCTGGCCGGTGTTTCGGGTGTGGCCGGTTGGGGGGTCGCGCACGCCCGCGACGACCAGGTCTCCGGTTCGCCCCTGTCGTATCCGTTCCACGGGGAGCACCAGGCGGGCCTCATCACGCCCGCACAGGATCGGCTGCACTTCGCCGCCTTCGACGTCACCACTGACTCCACAGAGGCGCTCGTCTCCCTCCTGCAGGCCTGGACAGAGGCGGCTGCCGCGATGACCTCCGGGCAGCTCGTCGGGGGAGGCGCACCTCTGCCCTACGACGCACCCCCCGACGACACCGGCGAGGCGCAGGGACTGGATGCTGCCGGCCTGACCATCACCTTCGGGTTCGGGCCCACCCTGTTCGAGAAGGACGGCATCGACAGGTTCGGGCTGCGAAACCGCCAGCCGAGGGAGCTCCGGCGTCTGCCCCATTTCCCGGCTGACAACCTCAACGAGGCCCGCAGCGACGGCGACCTGTGCATCCAGGCCTGTGCCAACGACCCGCAGGTGGCAGTCCACGCCATCCGCAACCTGTCCAGAATCGGTTTCGGGACGGTGTCGATGCGCTGGGCCCAGTTGGGGTTCGGCCGGACGTCCTCGACCAGCACCACGCAGCCCACCCCACGCAACCTGTTGGGCTTCAAGGACGGCACGTCCAACCTCCATGCCGAGGAGCCCGAGGACCTCTCGGAGTTCGTGTGGGTGCAGGACGGCGACGACCCGGCCGCCGACTGGCTCGCCGGCGGTTCGTACCTGGTGGCGCGCCGCATCAACATGCGCATCGAGACCTGGGACCGCACGAGCCTGCGCGAACAGGAGGCTCTCATTGGGCGCGACCGTGGCGAAGGCGCGCCGCTGTCCGGCGGCACCGAGTTCACCGAGCCGGACTTCGACATGGAGGGACGGTCCGGGCCGTTGATGCCGATGGACTCGCACGTCCGCCTCGCGCACCCCGCCCACAACAACGGGACGAAACTGCTGCGCAGGGGCTACAACTTCACCGATGGGGCCGATCCCCTGGGTCGTCTCGACGCCGGCCTGTTTTTCATCGCCTTCGTCCGTGAACCACTGACGCGCTACGTCCCCCTGCAAAACACCCTGTCCCGCGACGACGCCCTCATGGAGTACCTGGAGCACACCGGCTCCGGACTGTGGGCGGTACCGCCGGGGTGCGCGGCCGGCGAACACGTCGGTCAGGCACTGTTCGCCTGACGGTTCCGCCCCACTCAGCGTCCTCACAGGCTCTGCGACATATCACTTGTCCCATGGACGCACACGCCCTCGCCCGGCCCCCTCATCGACCCCTTCACCCCGGCAATTCGGTCCCCACGTGGTTGTGGGTTGCACCGCTGGCTGCGCTGGCCGTGGGGGTTGGTGCCGTCGGGGTGCTGCTGGACGGGGTGCTGGAGCACGGGGACCTGTCGCGGTATGACCCGATGGTCACCTGCCAGCCGGGTCTACCTGGGGTACCACTGGATGACTGACGTGCTCGCGGGGTGGTCCCTGGGTGCCGTGGTGCTGGGCGGGGTCGCGCTCACGGCCGTTCTGTGGGGCCGACGGACAACTGGGCAGGGGACCGTCGCGCAGCCCAGTCCCGACGCTGAGTGACACGGGCACGTCCAGAACAGCGCTCACTCTCCCAGGACCAGAGCTGAGATCCAGAGGAGACTGGTCCCGATCAGCAGCGTGGCCGGGACGCTCCAAGCCCCCAGCTTGCTGAACGCAACAACGTTGACCCCAGTGTCGTGCTCGCGCAGGATCCTGCGCCACAGCAGGGTCGCCAGCGACCCGACGTAGGTGAGGTTGGGTCCCACATTGACCCCGATGAGCACGGCCAGGCAGGCGACGGGCCCGCCGGCCGCGAGCGCGAGTGGGGTGAGCATGAGGACGGCCGGGAGGTTGTTCAGCAGGTTGGCCGCCACTGCTGCCAGAGCGGCCACCCCCAGCAGCGCCGGCAGTGAGGTGCCCGACGGCATGGTCCTGGCGAGAACTGCACCCAACCCCGAACCCGTGACGCCCAGAACCAACACCCCCAGTGCCAGTACAAAGAGGCAGAACGGCACGTTGGCCGCCACCAGCAGCGACATGGGGGTCGTCCTGTGCCGCGCGAGCGCACGCACCGCGATGATGAGTGCGCCAGCGGCCGCCGCCCACGCCGGGGGTACACCCAGCAGCGCGGCCACCACGAAGCCGGCGAGGGTCACGCACACCGTTGCCACACTCACGCGAGACACTGGGCCGACGCTCGTCGTCTCCGCTTCGCGACGCACGCTGGAGCCCAGCGACAGATCGCGCGCGAAGAATCGCCTGAACACGAGATACTCCACGGCCACGATGCCCACCCACGGCAGGGCCATCAGTGCGGTGAAACGGGCAAAGGTCAGGCCACTTGCGCCCAGCGCCAGCAGATTGGTGAGGTTGGAGATGGGCATCAGCACCGACGCCGAGTTCGCCAGGTGCGTGGTGGCATAGACGTGCGGCGTGGGTTTCACTCCCGCCCGTGTGGCGGTGGCCAGAACAACCGGTGTCAGCAGGACCACCGTGGCGTCCAGGCTCAACACGGCGGTCACCACCGACGCCATCCCGAACACGAGCACCAGCAGTCGTTGGGGACTACCCGCTGCGCGACGGGCCATCAGGGCGCCCGCTGCGACGAACAACCCCTCCGCAAGGCACAGGTGCGACAGCACCAGCACAGCGGCCAGGAACGCCACGACCGGAAGCAGCGTGATGACCTCCGACCATGCGTGTTCTGGTGTCACGACGCCCAGCACGATGACTGCCACTGCTGCCGGAATGGCTGCGACGGCCTCGGGAAGGTTCCACGGACGGGCCACTGCGAAGCCCAGCACGCCCAGCAGCAGGACCACCGCCAGGATCGTTCCAGCGGGCTCGGGCATGGAAGCATCATGCTCCGGCGGCCGCACCCCGGCCATTCATCTCGTGAAATTGGCCAGTGGATGGGTGTCCAGCGCCGGGTCGCCCCCGCCCCATGGGCGTCGGAATGCAGCGGCCCATCGGCCGCACCAGGTCCACCACGACGCCCCCTCTCAGGTGAACGCATGGTGACTCCGGATTCCGGCGCGGTCCGCTGGGTCGTCGCGCATGGCCTCCCCGGAAGCCATGCGGGAGGCGAGCCGGGATGCCAGCGCCATGATCGTCAGGGCGGGGTTGGCTGAACCCTGCGTCGGGCACACGGAACCGTCGGAGATGAACAGGTTGGGCACGGCCCAGCTGCGCTGGTTGGCGTCCACCACGCTGCTCTCCGGGCCGCCGCCCATCCGTGCCCCGCCGACGAGGTGGGCGTAGCGGTGGATGGTGAGCACGTCCTGGGCCCCGGCCGCGTGGAGGATGTCGGTGATGACCCGGGTGGAGTAGTCGATGTTGGCGTGGTCGTTGTCACACAGCGAGTAGTCCATGCGGGCCACCGGGATGCCGTAGTGGTCGGTTTCCCCGTCGGCGATGGTGATGCGGTTCTCCGGTTGCGGCAGGAGTTCGTTGAGCACGCCGATCGTGCTCCAGTGGTTGTAGTCGCGCATGTACTCGCGCATCGCACGCCCCCAGTGGCCGTCGGCGAGCACGTGTTCGGCCCACCCGATCGGCAGGGGAGAGACGGTCTGGATGGAGAAGCCGCGCTTGAAGCCGCGACTGTTGTCGGTTTCGTAGAACTGTTCGGAGGACACCTGCGGCGGCGGCGCCTTGTACATCCGCAGCTCATCGGGGAACCTGCCTGCGGTCTGGCTTGCGCCCTGGACCATGATGTAGCGCCCCACCTGGTCCTCGTTGTTGCACAGCCCGTGCGGGAAACGTTTCGACGTGGAGTTGAGCAGCAGCCGAGGGGTCTCGATGGAGTACCCCGCCACGGCCACGAAGCGGGCGCGCTGCAGTCGCTCGGCCCCGCCCACCTCGTCGTGGTAGACGACGCCCCTTGCCAGACCGCTCTCATCGAGTTCGATGCGCGAGACCATGCAGTCGGAGCGGATCTCCACGTCGTGGGACAGCGCGTCGGGCAGGTGCGTGACGTAGGGGCTGGCCTTGGCGTTGACCTTGCATCCCTGGAGGCAGTACCCGCGGTAGATGCAGTGCGGGCGGTTGCCGAAGGTGCCATTGACGATGCCCACCGGGCCGACACGCATCTCGATCCCCAACTTCAGCGCCCCCTCCCAGAGCCGCGCTGCGGCACCGGAGATCGGGTGCGGCGAAAACGGGTAGCGGTGGGGGTGCCCCCAAGGCCAGTTCTGCCCGGCGACCGGAAGTTCAGCCTCCACCTGCTCGTAGTGCGGCTGCAGGTCCTCGTAGCGGATCGGCCAGTCCGCGCCGACCCCGTCGACGGAGGCGGTGGTGAAGTCCGAGGGGTGGAAGCGGGGTGTGTACCCGGCGTAGTGCACCATTGATCCACCGACGCCGCGCCCCGAGTTGTTCTTCCCCAGCTCGATGGGGTCGTGGCCCCCGATGATGCGCTTCTGCGTCCAGTACAGGTCATGGGACCCGGCCTCGTCGGAGACCCAGTCCTTGTCAGGGTGCCAGAAGGGTCCGGCCTCGAGTATGACGACGCTCCAGCCCTGGCGGGCCAGTCGCTGGGCCAGCACGGATCCCCCCGCCCCGGCCCCGACGATCACGAGGTCCACCTCGTCACTGCACGCATACCGACGCATGGTGTCCTCACCCGGCAGCTGCCGCGAGTGCACGTCCAGCAGGTAGCGCGAGTCGTTGTCCGCCGGACCGACCGACCCCTTGAGGAGGCCACGCAGCAGGTCATTCATTCTTCAGCCCCCTCTTCACGGCGGTGGCGGGATCCTCGTCGGTGGCGCCGTGGCGTTCGAAGGGTTCCGTGGTGCCGACCGGGCCCAGGCGCATGTAGCCACGCGGGTAGGCCGGGCCCCCGAAACCGATCTCGTTCCACGCCCACGGGTGGGAGTAGAACCCGTCCAGGATCGCCCGCATGCACACGCCCCATGCACGGGACACGTTGATCCCGTCCCACGGTCCACCTTCCAGGCGGGCGTGCGCGAGGTCATCGACGATGGCCTCGCGGCTGTCGATGTCCGCCGCGGCGAATCCTGGCGTGTCGTGGCGGCTGCCCGCAGTGAAGTCGAGACCCTCCAGGACCACACGCCACGTGTCACGGTCATCGGGCATGTCCGCGTACTGGAAGCCATCAAACCGACCGGCGGCCAGCTTGTCGTCGATGAAC
>JBBSRQ010000178.1:0-5549 GCA_038242845.1 Propionibacteriales bacterium
GTCGAAGGAGGCGACACCCTCGGGGCTGCCGGTCTCGACGAGGTGCTCACTGAGCAGGCGCTGGACCGCGCCGGCATCGATGAAGGCGCCCAGTGCCACGACGAGCACACCGGGTCGCAGGTCATTGATGTCGACGTCGGTCTCGAAGCGGTAGAGGTCTGAGGGGATCTGCACGGCACACGCGCCTTTCACGACAGTGGAATCGTCTTGGGTCAACGTCCCGGTGCCCCCGGGGATTACCCAGCGGTCGCTTCACCTGGAACCGTTGATGAAAACTGGTGCTCTGTTGAGTCTACCGTGGCGCTCCAGTGGACGACCCGTCCGAAGGGGTGGCGCTGGTAGTCCGTCCACCTCTCGGATCTCCGGTCACGCCCTGGTACCCCCGCGTCCACGTGCACGACGCTGGGGACCGCCGCCGTCTGGGTCAGAAGACGCGACGCAGCAACGGGATCCGGGACGCCAGCACTGACACCGCGAAGCTGACAAGGACCACGAGGCCATACATCTGCAGCTTCGCCACCAGACGCGGATCGTCGTAGAACTCCGGCATCCATTTGCGGATCAGGGCCACGACCACCAGGTGAAAGAGGAAGACGCCGAACGTCGCCTGCCCCAGCACACGGATCACTCGCGCGGCCCGGTCGGGGATGGTCACCTTGGCGCACAGGTCGATGACGGCGACGAAGAGCAGGATTGTCGAGAGCGTCGTGCTCACACTGATGTAGCCGGGAGGCAGAAGGGCGAACAGCCACGGGTGCTCGCCCGGATGGAGGTTCTGCCAGACCTGCAGGGCGATCAGCGCCAGCGCCGAGGGTAGTGCCCACATCCAGCGGCGACTCGTTGGCCGGGGTTCCCGCCAGGCCCAGCCGGCAACGAACGTGCCCACGTAGAAGATCCACCACGTGAGCATGCCCGTCGAGATCGGTCGGGGCTCCCCCAGCAGTCCGGTGATCGCCACCGTCGACCACACTGCGGAGGCCCACCCCACGGCCACCACCGCGGTGCCGATCGCTCGCGCGCGTCCACCCTGGGACAGGAACGATGCCAGCAGGGGCGCCACCACATACAGCCCCAGGATCAGCCACAGGAAGTACAGGGCCGTGTACACCCGCGCGTCGATGAGATCGAGCGCAACGCCTGCCACCGTGAGTTCGCCTCCCTGGAGCCAGACCGTGATGGGGAACAGATACACGAGGTGCCAGAAGACGACGGCAGGCAGCAGGCGGGCAGCACGCCTGCGATAGAAATCCCATGGTCCGTTGGCATGCATGCGAGGGGCCAACACGAGCACCCCGCTGATCATGATGAACAGCGGCACACACCTGATGGCAACGGTCCCTACAGCGACAGAGAAGGTCCAGGTGTCGGTTCCGCGAAGTTCTTCGTGGATCTGGATCAGTGGGATGACGTGGATGGCGACCACACCCAGGATCGCGATCACCCGGAGTAGGTCGAGGTCCCATCGCAGGGCTGGGCGCAGCAACACCCCTGCTGGCACAGAGTCCCCCACGTCAGCGGGCGGCACCGACTGCGGCGGCTGCGACGACTTAGGCTCGAGGGTCATGAAATCGGCGTGACGCCGTCGGGATGGCCGGTGATCGGCTCCGCGGAATCAGCAGGTGTGGGTGACGCCTGAAGCTCAGTCTGTGTCATAGGTGCCTTCTCCTCATGGATCAGCACATCATCGCAGGCGTTGGACTGTCCCCCCACCCACTCCCCATGCGTTCCGCGGCGGAGATCAGGGAAGCCGGTGCCTCCCCTATCCCGCTGACCGCCCCGGTCCACACGACGAACCCGGCTACGCGTTGATGCGTTTGGGCACGGCAGAACACGTTCGTTCGTAGTCTGGTTGACAGTCCGAACATTGGCGTGATTGACAATGGCATGACCAGGAGGACCCAGTGAGAACGATCGACACCGATGTCGTTGTGATCGGCGGTGGTGCCACGGGCGCCGGAGTGGTTCGTGACGTCGCCATGCGCGGCTACCGCACAGTACTGGTGGATCGGGCTGACCTGGCCCAGGGCACCACCGGCCGCTACCACGGGCTGTTGCACTCCGGGGGTCGCTACGTGGTCAGCGATCCCAGATCCGCCACGGAATGCGCGGAGGAGAACATCATCCTCACGCGCATCCACGCCGACGCCGTCGAGACCACCGGTGGTCTGTTCGTCTCCACCCCCGGTGATGACCCGGAGTTCCCCGACCGCTTCCTGGCTGGTGCGATCGCCTCCAAGGTGCCGGCCCAGGAGATTCCCGTCGCCCAGGCGCTGCGCCAGGAACCCCGGCTGAACCCGGGAATCTGGCGCGCGATCGCCGTGGAGGACGGAGCAGTCGACGGCTGGCAGATGACGTGGGGGGCGGCAAGCTCCGCCAGGGAGTACGGCGCCCAGATTCTCCCCTACCACGAGGTCACCGGTATCGAACGCGATGGCGACCAGGTGCGTCAGGTCCGCACCCACGACCACAAGACCGGTGAGGACGTCACCATCGACTGCACCTTCGTCATCAACTGCGGCGGCCCCTGGTCGGGCGAGATCGCAGGCCTGGCGGGCTGCCACGACGTGGAGGTGGTGCCCGGCCGCGGCATCATGATCGCGATGAACCACCGGCTGGCGAACACTGTCATCAACCGCTGCATCTACCCCACCGACGGCGACATCCTCGTCCCCGTGCACACCGTCAGCATCATCGGCACCACTGACGTCAAGGCCGCCGACGCGGACAAACTCCGCATCCCGGCCGCCGAGGTGCAGGAAATGATGGATTCGGGCGAGGCCCTGATCCCGGGCTTCCGGCAGGCCCGGGCGGTGCACGCCTGGGCAGGTGCCCGCCCGTTGGTGAAGGACACCCGCGTCGCCGCCACCGACACCCGGCACATGAGTCGCGGCATGAGCATCCTCGACCACCAGGAACGCGACGGGCTGAAGGGCCTGCTGACCATCACGGGCGGCAAGCTCACCACCTACCGTCTGATGGCAGAAAACGTCGTTGACGAGATGTGTGCGCAACTGGGTGACCAGCGCCCCTGCCGCACCGCGGAGGAGGCCGTGCCGAAGTCCGAATCGGGCAGGACCTACGTGGTCACCCACCGCCTGGCGGACCGTGAGGCGGACCGCATGGAGGACCAGATCATCTGTGAGTGCGAGCTGATGAGCCGCAAGATGTACCTCGATGAGATGCGCGGGCGGCCGAGTTCCAACTTCGACGACATCCGCCGCGTGACACGGCTGGGAATGGGTCCGTGCCAGGGCGGGTTCTGCTCGTCGCGCGTGGCCGGGTTGGCCCTGCATGAAAACTTCGTCGACGTCGAGCGTGCCAGCGGCCTGCTGGAGCTGTTCCTGAAGAACCGGTGGATTGGGCTGTGGCCAATCCTCTACGGCGCCCAGGTGCGACAGACGGCACTGGACCAGTGGATCTTTTCCGGCACCCTCGACATCGAGCATCTGCCGCAGCCAGAGCAGGCGGTGCTGTGATGAGCCCCCGCAACCGAGCTGTCGTCGTCGGAGCCGGCATGGCCGGCCTCGTCAGTGCGATCCGGATGCGGCAGGCGGGCATGGACGTGACGCTGGTGACCAAGGGCATCGGCGGGATCCAGCTCGGCCAGGGCACGATCGACGTGCTGGGCTACGTCCCCGAACGCGTCCTGGAGGACCCGCTCTCCGCGGTGACCGCCTACGGCGATGCCCACCCCCACCACCCCTACGCCACCCTCACCGCCGACGACGTGCGCGCTGGCGTGGAGTTCCTGCGCCAGCTGCTGCCGGACCTCTTCGTCGGCGACCTCGAGCGCAACCATCTGCTGCCCACGGCAATCGGCGCACTGCGGCCGACGGCGCTGCCCCAGGCGAGCATGGTGGAGGGAGAGTGCGCGCCCGGCAAGAAGATGGTCTTCGTCGGTCTGCGACAGATGAAGGATTTCTGGCCGGAGCTCATCGCCGGAAACGTGGCACGCACCGAACTCCCCGGCGGTGGTCGCGTGAGCACGCGCGCCGCATGGCTGGACCTGCCCGCCCGCGAGAACGAGGTGGACTCGACACCGTTGTACTACGCACGCGCCCTGGATGACCCTGCCTACCGCACACGGTTCGTGGACGCACTGAGACGCGCGGTGGAGCCCGGCGAGTCCGTCGGACTGCCGGGCGTGCTCGGGCTGACCGATGGGAACGCTTTCCACGACGTCGCCGCACAGCTGGGCCAACCGCTGTTCGAGATCTCGACGATCCCCCCGTCGGTGCCCGGCATGAGGATCAACGACGCACTCACCCGCATCGCCAAGGACGCCCGCATCAGGATTGTGCTCGGCAGTCCGGTGCTGTGCGCCAACAGCGACGGCGGTCGCATCACGTCGCTGACGGTGGGCACCACTGGTCGTCCCACCGACCATCCAGGCGAGCACTTCGTGTTCGCCCCGGGTGGCTTCGAATCCGGCGGCATCGAGCTGGACTCCTACATGAAGGCGAGCGAGCCCACGCTCGGCCTGCCCCTGTGGATACCCGAGGGCGACCTTGTGGTGGCCGACCACAGTGCAGAACAGCCACTGTTTCGCGTGGGTGTCCGCTTCGATCGGAACATGCGGGTGCTCGATGGTGACGACGACGTCGTGTACGGGAACCTCCATGTGGCTGGCGGCATCCTGGCAGGCGCGTCGCGCTGGCGGGAGAAATCAGGCGAGGGCATCGCCCTGGCCAGTGCCGTGCGCGCAGCGGACGCGATCCTTGAATCCGTGCAGAACCTGGAAGGAGCCAGCAATGCCTGAACCACTCGAGTTCCCGAAAGTGATGCTGACGAGGGCAACCCTGGACGCCTGCATCAAATGCACCATCTGTGAGACGGCCTGCCCGGTCTCAGCCGTGACGCCCCTCTTCCCCGGCCCGAAGTTCGTGGGGCCGCAGGCTGAGAGGTTCCGCGACGGTGAGTCCGTCGACCACTCCTTGGACTACTGCAGCTCGTGCGGCGCCTGCACTCTGGCGTGCCCCCAGGGTGTGCAGATTGCCGAGCTGAACAGCCAGGCGCGGGCGGTGATGAAGGAGGACAACATGCCGCTGCGTGACAAGGTCATCGGCCAGACCGTTCTGATGGGCAAGGTGATGACCCCGTTCGCGCCGATCGCGAATGCGGCACTGAACACCAAACTGGTGCGGGTGGTCGTGGAGAAGACGGTCGGAATCCACCGCGACGCGCCCATGCCGACGGCGCGTTCGCGCACCTTCCCGGGCCTGATGAAGAAGCACAAGCCGCCAGCCTCCCCCCGCACGCGCGGGCCGGTGGTGTTCTTCCACGGCTGCGCCGGCGGCTACTTCGAGGTGGAAACCAGCATCAAAACCGTCGAGGTGCTGGAGCATCTGGGCTACGAGGTCAACGTCCCCAAACAGGGCTGCTGCGGACTGGCGCAGCAGAGCAACGGTCTGTTCGACGAGGCCACAAAGAGCGTCCTGAAGCTGTGCGACCAACTGCGCAAGGGTGGCCGCGATCTGACCATCGTGTCGGCCTCGGGCTCGTGCGCCGGAATGCTGAAGCACGAGGCGCACGAGATCATGGGCATCGAC
>JBBSRQ010000179.1:0-5454 GCA_038242845.1 Propionibacteriales bacterium
ACCGGGCGCGATGGCACGGGCGGCAGCGTGCATGGCGTCGGCCGCGATCCGGCCCGACTCCCGCATCCGTTCGATGACCTCGGCGCTCTGCACGTGGCTGCCCGTGTACGGCTTCGGGGCCTCGCGGCCGACGTACTCGGGACGGACGATTGACCTCGGGACGTCGCGGAGGGGGGTGATGGGGTGGGCAATGACGGGATTCACGCGTCCCAGTCTATTGCGCCCTGTCGACCAACGCATCGAGCGGGGAACCGGGAAGAACCTGTGGGAGCGTCGCGGCACCATCGAGCCCGGTCCCGGCGGCTGGCACGATCCGCACCCCGGGCACGCGCCCGGCGAGGTGCTCCGCGAACGACGACGCCACCGTGGGGTTGAGGAACACGTTCCCGACGGTGCTGGCCACGGGATCAGCCCCGACGGTGGTCAGGCCGGTGGCCACGCTGGTAGCCAATTGTTTCCCGGCCTGCAGTGAGATCCGCGCAGACACCGCGTCGGTGGAGGCGAGTTCGGACACCCACCGCGCCCACGACGCGATCCGGGATACACGCCCCGGATCGGCCTGGAGCTGCAGGTACAACTGGGACAGGTCCCCGAACTCCGCCACGACCTGCTCCGTGAGGGCGGTGGGAGCGCCACGTCCGTCGTGGGCCTGCAGTACGGCGGAGAGTGCCTCTCGTCCGATCCAGAAGCCGGAGCCGGCATCACCCAGCAGGTGTCCCCAGCCGTCCACCCGACACACCGTCGACGGCCCGACGGCCAGTGTGACGGACCCTGTGCCGGCAGCCACCACGGCCCCTTCGCGCGAGCCCAGGGCGCCCAGATAGCTGGTGGTGGAATCATGCGCGAGCAGGACGGTCGTGGCCGCATCCCCGAGCAGCGACTTCAGGGCTGCGGCCGTGTCGTGCCGGCCCAACCCGGAGACGCCCAGTGCGACGATGTCGGCCCGTTGGCCGCCGAGCGCGGTGAGCACGATGTCGCGGAGTTGGGGCAGCAGCGGGTGGTCGCTGCGGATGCCGGTGGCCTTGGGTCCAAGCCGTGGGGTGCCGTGGTCCTGCAGCAGGGTGCGCATGCCTGACTGGCCACCGTCGAGTGCGAGAAGATCCATGGTCAGCCGACCCTGATGTCCTCGGTGACCGCGGCCAGCGCCGCTGCGGCGGCGGGATCCGTGTCGGGCACGGTGGCGATGAGCACGTGCATCACACCGAGGTCCTTGACCACCAGGACGTGCACCGCGTCAGTGGTGACGTCAGCCGAGCCCGAGACCGCCACATCGACGGTCAGTTTCACCCCGTCGACATCAGGTGCCCTGACACTGCCTGTCACCGTCGCCGCGGGGTTCGACGAGGCATAGAACTCAGAACCCAGCATGCATGCCACCATCGCGACGGCGGTGGCGCCCGTCTCGGTGAAGCCGTCTTCGGGGCGCGCCTCACCAACGGTGAAGGAGGCCATCCAGTTGTTCTCGTACACCTTGGTCTGCGAGTTGGACCCGTGGAGCCACGGGAACTGCACGGGGGTGGCGACGAACCCGTCGGCGGCCGGCATGCTGAACCCTCCGGCTGAGGCGTAGCGTCCCTCGGCGTTCTGCTGGCCGACGGCGTCCGTCGCCGTTGCCGGACACCCCGTGATCGGATCGATGATCGCTCCCGGCTGGGGGAGTTCCGCAGGTGGCGCGGCTGGGGATGCGGAAGGCGGCGGTGTCGGATCCGTGGAAGGCATCGACGGCTCAGGGCTGGGATCGCTGGGCGGCACCACGCTCGCGGAGGCGCTGGGCGTGGCGACGGTGGTGCCGGGGTTCCGGACCACCAGCCACGTGCCCACCCCGAGGATCATGGCGACGACCACGCTGAGAGCCACCCACAGCCACAGGTTGTTTCGTCCCCCACCCGCTGGTGGTGCCACGCCGGTGTGACCGCCGTGCTGCTGGAATCCGGTCCCATGCCCCTGCTGTGGATACCCCGGACCGGCGGCACCGGGGGGATGGGTGGCTCCGGGGTAGGTGGGGTGGGGTGCCGTGTGTGGCGTCCACTGTGCACCGTCGAAGTACCGCAGCCGGGGACTGCCATCGGGATCGGTGTACCAACCGGGTGCAGGCATGTGGGACATGCTACCGATCAGCCGACTCGCAGAGACTCTGTGGCCCGAGCCACCTCCGCGAGATTTTTCTCGTCATCGATGGTGGCGCAGGAGATGAAAACGGCCAGGCGTTCGGGGTCGCCGAGGTCGAGCACAATGACATCCACCACGTCGCCCAGGATGTCGCCCTGATTGTCGACGTGCACTTCCGCTCTGATGCGCCAGCCGCCCTGACCGTCAAGGGTGAAGGGTTCGTCCGTCAGGTCCTGGCGACCCGTGAACCCGAAGTACAACCCGGAGGAGGCAAGACACCCCATCAATTGGGAGGCCGTGCTGTGGGGGTCGGTGAACCCCTCGGAACGGAGCACCTCTCCAGCGCTGAGGTTGCTCATCCACCCGGACGTGATGGTCCTGATGGTTGAGTTGTGGTCATACAGCCACGGCATGTAGACGGGACGCTTCTCCCACCGGGGTGGTGGCTCGAACGACAACCCGCCACCGTGCATGCGTCCGTCGGAGGAGGTCTCGGAGCGGTCGTCAGCATTGTTCCGGGGGCAGTCCACGATGTCGCCGCCGCCGGTCTCCTGCGGTTTGGTGGGAGTTTCCGTGGGGGGGACCTCGTTCCACTGGCTCCCGGTGGGACGGGCGGAGTTGGTGTCCTCGGGGATCGTGCCCAGCCCACCGGGTCGGAGCACGAAAACGGCCACGAGTCCGGCGATCACGACCATGGCCACCACGAACCACACCCAGGGGCGCTTGGGATGGGGGGCCGGGGAGGCCCCGGTGATCTGCTGTGTCCACGAGGTTCCGTCCCAGTACCTGAAACCGCAACCACTGGTGGATGGATCGGGATACCAACCGGGCGCAGACACAACCCTCAGTGTAGATGTGCCGGGGGCGGGCCCCCGTCACTCCCCATCGGCCATGTCGCCAGGCAGGTGGCCGGCGCGCACCGTCACCCGCTGTGTGCCGATGGGAAGGTCAGCCACCTCCACGGCGGTGAGGCGCCCCCGCGGTGCACTGATGCGCACTCCGCCCTCACCGTCGGGCCGCAGGTTGACGGCGACGCGCAATGACTGGAACGGCACGGCGGCGGCCCATGCCTGTGGTGAGCATGCCGACGGGTAGCGGATGGGGACGGCCTTGTCTGTGCGGCCGAAACCGCAGAACAACTCGGGCAGACGTCCGCCGAAAGCCCGTGCCGCATCCATCAGACCGTCGGTGAGGCGCGCGGCCTCATCCCTGTGCCCATAGGCGGCGATACCGGAGGCGGCGATGACGGAGTCATGTGGCCATACGGAGCCGAGGTGATAGCTCACGGGGTTGAAGCCGCGGGCGTCGGCGCTCAACGTGCGGATGCCGAACCCGGTGAACATCTGGGGTGACATGAGCCGCTCGACCACGAGCGGTGCCACCGTCTCGTCCACGATCCCGGTCCACAGGCAGTGGCCGATGTTCGAGGAGACCACGGCCAGCGGTCGTTTGTTCCCGTCGAGTGCCATCGCGTAGAAGCCCAGGTCCGGCAGCCAGAAGTCCTCGTGGAAACGCCGCTTCAAGTCCTGGGCCCGCTCGCGCCAAGTGGCTGCCCCGGGCGCGTCCCCGAATTTGTCGGCCAGGGATGCCCGCGCGAGGAAGGCGGCGTACACGTAGCCCTGCACCTCCGAGAGAGCGACCGGTGCGGTAGCGAGTGTCCCGTCGGCGTGCACCATGGAATCCTTGGAGTCCTTCCACCCCTGATTGGCCAGGCCCTCGCCCGTGCTTCGTTTGTACTCCACGAACCCGTTCCTGTCCGGGTCCGCGTGGTCGCAGATCCAGGCCATGGCGGCGTCCACAGCCGGCATGAGCGCTTCCAGATTTTCCGCCGAAGCGCCCCAGCGCGCGACCTCCCCCGCCAGCATGACGAACAGTGGCGTCGAGTCGACGCTGCCGTAGTAGACCCCCTGGTCATTCACGGGCAGGGACGAGTCGAGGACGAAACGCTTCTCGTGGAGGATCTTTCCCGGTTGCTCCTCGACCCGTGCGTCGTCGCGTGTCCCCTGCCAGTGCGCCAGTGCGCGCAGAGTACCCAGCGCCAGATGCGGTGCGAACGGCGCCATCATCCAGGCGGTGATGAGCGAGTCGCGCCCGAAGATGCGCATGAACTTGGGTGCGCCAGCTGCGACGATGCTGTCGTGCGTGTACTGGGGGTCAACGATGACGAGGGCCCCGATGTCCTCCTGGCTGCGAGTGATGGCCAGCGCAAGCGATGGGTCGTCGACCCGGATGGTGGGCATGGCAGCACGCCAGTTTCGCATCCGGTGGGGGTCCGCGCCGAAATCATGGACATCGGCCGAGGTGGGCGAAGAAGCGATGTCGTGGCCGGTCACAGGCGTCACTTCCACGCTAGTTCTCCACGTGTGGCCCGCGGCCACGGTCACAGAGAACTGCAATCGCATGGCCGAGGTGCCGTCAGCGCGCGCTGCTGAGGCGTCCGGGGCGCTGATGCGTACACCGTGGTCCCGGTCGTCCTCCTTCCAGAACAGGAGGGTGACGCCGTCGGCGCGGCTCTGCACATCATGGGGGGCGACGGGTCGGCCGTCCTGGATCTCGTACATCGTGGTGAAGTCGCAGTCGACGACGAGGTCCAGGTCGAGCTCGGCGACGTCGCAGCCGTGGTTGTGGATGCTGACCGTTTCGCTGAGTCCCTGTGAAAGGAGCCGATGTCGCTCCACCAGCAGTTGCGAGTCGGCATCACCTCGGCGTGTGGGTCCACGACCCTCGAACGTTGCCTCCAGGGATTCCGCCCCCGTCACCGACAGGGCCTCGACCGGGGCGCCGTCGAGGAGCAGACGCCACGTGGAGATGACACGCGTGTCACGAACGAACAAGCCCTGGGTCGATCCCGCTTCGATGTCCCCGTCGAGGTCAGAGACGCAGATCGATGGCCCATCGAACAACGTCACCGTGGGCTCCCCCACCGTGACAACCGTGCTCGGGACAGGTGCCCGGGAGCTGACTCCCGTGGCGGGCTCCCCGAAGGTGGGGGAAGCCGGTAATGATGTTGTCATCTCGATCTCCGTCGTTGGCGACTACTGAACTCCCGGCGACGATCTGCCGGGCGTGATCCGTTGGTGGGTCCCGGTCGCGGAGTGGGGCGGTTGTCCGGCACCGGTGCACCAACGAGTATTCCCTCTGGTTAGTATGTCCATAATCTCTACCCTGAAGATTACCGTGATGAATGCATGTCCATCTCGTGCCGGTTCGAAAGTGAGCAGCAGGCACGCTGTGGACCGGTGCTTGGTCCGACGTTGAAGTGAGGTGTCCCATGTCCCACATCCAGGACAGGGTGGCTGCAGAAGGTGCCCGATGGAGTCCGTTGATGAGCAAGGGGGCGGAGCG
>JBBSRQ010000180.1:0-5446 GCA_038242845.1 Propionibacteriales bacterium
ACGCTTCCGTCGGCCCACCGCGCCTCCGCGGAGACTTCCAGCTCCCTCGGCAGTTCGACGGATCCGACCGACGGGTCCAGCACATGCACGTGGACGCTGCCTTCGGAGACGGTGTAGGACCGTGGCACTCCCGTCTCCTCGGAGCAGCGGATCCAGGGCCTGGTGCCGTACACGGCGTGGCCGTTGACCTTCAGCCACGCCCCCAACCCACGCATGGCGTCCCGTTGCAGTTCCGGTATGGAGCCGTCGGCGCGTGGCCCCACGTTGATGAGCAGGTTGCCGTTCTTACTGATTACGTCCACGAACATTCTGATCAGCTCGTCCGCTGACAGGCTGTGGCGTTGGTCCTCCGCCTGGTTGTAGCCGAAGGAGAACCCGAGGCCACGCGTGGATTCCCACACCTTGTCCTGGATGGACGCGACGTGGGTGTATTCCCGGGTCAGGTGGCCGTGGTAGGGCACCCCCCACCGGTCGTTGACCACGCCGTCCGGTACGGCATCGAAGTACCGGTGCAGTAGGGCCGCGACCCCGTATTCGTCGCCGCCCTTGCCGTCGTCGGGCCACTCGATGTCGTTCCACAAAACATCCGGGGAGAACTGTGCGACGAGCTCCTCCAGTTGGGCGGCGCTGTAGCGGGCGAACCGCTCGTCGTTGCGGCGGTAGCGGAACAGGTCGACGTCCGACTCAATCGGTGGGAAGTCGCTGGCGTGCCAGTCGAGGGCGCCTGAGAAGTAGACCCCGAAGCGTGCACCGGCAGCCCGGGTGGCGTCGTGCAATTCGGCGACGAGGTCGCGTCCGGGGCCGCGTCGCACCGAGTTGAAGCCCGTGGTAGCTGTGTCCCACAGGCAGAAACCCTCATGGTGCTTGGTGGTGGGGACGATGTAGCGGGCACCGGCACCCACCAGCTCGGCGACGAGTTCATCCGCATTGAATGTCTCGGCCTGCCAGAGGTCCGCGAGGTCCTCATAGCTGATGCCGGTGCCGTAGATGTCCTGGTGGCGCTGCCAGGTGGGGCTGCCCGGGATGCGGACGGTGTTGCCGTACCACTCGGCGTACTGGTGGTGGGTGTAGGCGTCCTCGATGGGCACCTGGTGCTCACCGTGGGCGGTTGCCCACGCCGGCACCGAGTACAGCCCCCAGTGTATGAAGAAGCCGAGCTTTGCGTCGCGGTACCAGTCGGGGACTCCGTTGGTGGGGTAGAGCGGCGCATTGGCGCCGAAGTCTGGTCCCGTGCGGGTCTCGAAATTCAACATGTCGGTCTCCTTGGGCTCCATCCAACTATGAGTTGGGTGGGTTGAGCTCCCCACAAACGAGCGAATGCCCTTGCTACTGGGATCGTGGGACTTGTGCCCGATTTGAGGAGTGAGAACTGGCTTATCGACTCGACGAATCAGAAGGTGATCGAGTAAGTCGCGTGACATCCAGCTCCACGATTCCTGGCGTTATTTCCACGTCGCGTGGGGCCTCTTTTCGTATCATGGCGAGTCGGGCGGCTGTTCCATTGACGGCTCCAGATACCCAGTGGCGGCGCAGTACTCGTCGAACATGGGTCGTACGACGTTGTCATGATGCGCGCACCATTGGTTCGTGCCTTCCATTGGATCATTGACGAGGTCATACAATTGCCCATCGGCCGAGTCCAGCGCGCACGGGCACCCCACTGGTGACGAGAATCCCCCGGATCCTGAGCCATGGATGGACTTGTACTGTCCTTGTCTCAGAGATAGACGACCGTCGAATGCCTGCTGGCCAATGACCCGTCGTTCCAGGAACAGACGCTCCATGGAGCCCAAATCCGATCCGTCAAGCGCGAGCGGCGTAGGCGCTCCTGCCACTCCTGCCACCGTCGGCAGGAGGTCAAGCAATGACACGACATCGGTACGGGTGGCTCCCCCCGGGATTCCGGGGCCTGAGCACACCAGCGGCACGCGGTGGCCACCCTCATAGGCATCCGCCTTCTGTCCGCGCCAAGGGCCGTTCGGGTGATGATGGACGACATCTCCGTCCTCCGGAAATATCATCGGCGCCCCATTGTCACTCGTGATAATGATCAAGGTGTCCTCGAGGCGCCCGATCGCCGCCAGCGTTTTGACCAACTGGTCCACCATCCAATCCACCAGGTGAATGCTGTCGCCACGTGGACCAGCCTGCGACGTGCCGCACACGAACGGCGGCGGAACGCACGGGCGGTGAGGGGCGGCTGTTGCGATGTAGGAGAAAAACGGACGGTTGCCCTGCTCGGTGATCCACTCGATTGCCTTGTGGAGAACTGTTGTATCCACCTTGTCATCGGCCCACCCCTCAACCATCAGACCGGGGCGCTGTGACGTGACGAGCGGGTCCTTCTCCAGGGAGGGGATGCCCACGGTCCTGTCCTGGTCAAGGAAGCAGTAGGGAGGCATGTCGAGGGAACCTGAGATGCCGAAGAAACGCTCGAACCCCAGTTCAAGCGGGCCATCGGTGAAGGGCTGGGAGTAGTCGATGTCGCGTCCGTGTCCCTGCATGTCTGGTTGGAATCCGAGGGTGAAGGCGGAAGCGCGCGAGCCGTCATGGTTGCTCCACCCCAGTCCAAGATGCCACTTACCGAAGGCACCGGTGCGGTAGCCACGGGAGGCCAGCACGGAAGCGATCGTCGGCAACTCTCGTGCCACGATGGACGGGTCCAGACCTCCGAGCACGCCCGCCTGCAGTGGGCTGCGCCATGGGTAACGGCCGGTCAGGATGGCATAACGCGACGGTGTGCAGACCGACGAGGCGGCGTGGCAGTCCACGTACCGGGTGCCAGCCGCAGCCACGGCATCGATGGCTGGCGTCTGGACCCCGGTGGCGCCGTAGCAGCCCAGATCCCCCCAGCCGAGGTCGTCCGCGACCACGAGGACGACGTTGGGTGGGTGCGGCTCGTTCATCGTCCGGCGAGTCCGACCGTAGCGATGCCCTTGACCAGGTGCTTCTGCAGCAGTACCAGGACCAGCATGGTGGGTGCCATGGCAATGACCGATGCCGCGAGGATGAGGTTCCAAGCGGCCCCGCGTTCCCCGAAGAAGGTCTGCAGACCGAGGCTGACGTTGCCCAGCCCCACAACGTCGTTGACCACGATCAACGGCCACAGGAAGCTGTTCCAGTACGTGATGAACGTCCAGACGCCCAGCACCGCCAGTGATGGCTTCGCCAGCGGCAGGATGATGCGCGAGAACGTGTTCCACTGGGAGCAGCCATCGACCCTGGAGGCCTCCACCAGTTCGTAGGGCAGGCTCATGAAGAACTGCCGGAGGAGGAATGTGCCGAAGGCACCGAAGGCCCACGGAAGGATCAATGCCTGCCACGTGTTGATCCATCCGAGACGCTGCATCAGAAGGAACATCGGGATGACAAGCACCTCCTGGGGGATCATCAGGGTCGCCAGATAGCCGAGAAGGGTGAGGTCACGGCCACGCCAACGCAGGATGCCGAAGGCGTAGGCCGCCAGCGCGCTCACGATGAGGACCACGACCGTGCCGCCGACGGACTGGATGATCCCGTTGAAGATGTAGCGCCAGAACGGGGCGTATTCGAAGACCTCCGAGTAGTTCGCCCACCGGATCTCGGTGCCGAACAACGTCGGGGGCTGGCTGAAGATCTCCCCGTTCGGCTTGAGCGATGACGTGATCGTGTAGATGACGGGGAAGATGAAGAGGATCGCCACGATGAGCAGCAGGATCTCGTTCACAGCGGTGGGGATGATGCGGCGCCACGGGCGGGCGCGACGGGTGGTTTCACTGGTCATAGCTGACCCACTTCTTCTGGCCGAGCCACTGGAAGGCGGTGACGACGAGGATCAAGGCGAACAGGATCATGGCGGGCGCCGCGGCTGCGCCGAGTTGGCCGCCCTGGAAGGCCTTCTGGTACACATCCATCACGACGGTGACGGTTGCGTTCCCGGGCCCGCCGGCGGTCATGACGAAAGGCTGCGCGAAGATCTGGAAGGTCTGGATGATGGTGATCGTCGTCGCGAAGAAGATCGCCGGCGTCATCAGCGGAAGCTTGATCTGGAACAATGTCGCCCAGAAGCCGGCCCCGTCGATGCGTGATGCGTCGAGCACCGCCTCGGGAAGCTGGTCGATAGCCGCCGAGAAGATGAGGGTGTTGTACCCCAGCCCGTTCCAGATGATGACGACCACCACTGCCAGGAGTGCAGTGTCGCCGGTCGCCAGGAGGTTGGGCATGTCGATGCCGAAGAGGCCCGCCACGTAGTCGAAGACTCCGCCCGGCTGGTACAGCATTTTCCAGATGATGGACGTGGCCACCGCCGGTGTGACGACGGGAAGGAAGAAAAGCACACGGTAGAAGTTGCTGAATTTGCTGGTTGCAATCCAGAACGCCATCGCCAGTGTCAGGACCAGGTTGAGCGGCACGATGACGATGGTGAAGAGTATTGTGTTGATCAGCGCGGCGCTGAAGGCGTTGCCCTTGCTGAACAGCGATGTGTAGTTGTCCCACCCTGCAAAGCTGATCTCTCCGAACGTTGGCCAGTTGAAGAAACTCGTCGCGATGGCAAGGAGGGACGGGAGGAGAACGAACACCGTCAAACCTATGGCGCTCGGAGTCAGAAAGCCGAAAGCGGCTCCTCCTTCCGATCCCTTTCCGGGTTTGCCGCGTCCTTTCAGCGCCTTGCCCTGTGTCGGAGACACCGGCACCTGCGGCGGCGCCGTCATGACCGCACCCGTATGGGGGACCGCCGCCAGTTCGGCCCCCCTGTGCCTCTGTACCGCTGTTTGCTGGTCACTGGTCAGCTCCCGACGGAGTCCTGCACCTTTTGCAGCGAATCGGCAGGCGATTGGCTGTCGGTGTAGGAAAGGATGAACTCGCGGGCGATGGTCTTGGTGACCTGGTCCCAGTTGCTGGTGGGAATGAACGGGATCGCAGTCTTGCTGGTCTCCTCCACGACGGCGCGCACCTGGTCGGAGTAGCCCTGGCTCGCCGCTTTGGTCAGGCCCGCGTAGAACTTGTCGTTGGATGCGGTGCGGGCGGGGAGCGTGCCCCCTTCTGCCGTCATGTCCTGGCCATCCGCCCCGGTGAGCACTGCGATGGCCTTGGCGGCTTCTTCCTTGTGCTCGCAGGACTTGGCGATCCCGAAGCCCGAGTTGGCGGAGTAGGACATGATGCCTCCGGGGCCGACCGGCAGCGTGGCCACGCCGACGTCGAACGTGGCGTCGGTGGCGCTGGTGGACACGTTCCACGTGCCATCCACTGCCATGGCGGTGTTGCCGGCAACAAACTGCTGTTCACCCCATGGGACGTCCGACGAACTGGCGGGAACCAGTGCCACCTTCTGCTCGGTGGCGAGGCCGCTGTACCACGCGAAGGCCTTCTCCATGCTGTCGTTGGTGAGGTCGAGGCTGCCGTCCTCTGCGACGGGTTGGGCGCCGTTGTATGCCAGCAGTTGGGAGAACATGTGCAGGTCGGAGAA
>JBBSRQ010000181.1:0-5363 GCA_038242845.1 Propionibacteriales bacterium
CACTGGCGAGGTTGGGGCAGATGGCCCCGGGACTGCGGACGCCACGACGGGCGAGGCACGCGAGTCCCACCACGAGCGGACGGGTACAGCGAACGAACCTACCCGATGAGGTCGCGTCTCGCGATTTCCGAGATAACAAAGCGGTAACGAAGGACCGGTCTTCAGAGCAGTAACAGCCCGCATTGGGCTGTTACTGCTGATCGGATGTGTCAGCTGACTAGTGCATCCACTGCAGACCAATCCAGTCCCGACGGGGCGGCAGAAAGAATGCGTGCAAGCAGCCCCAGCCGCGCTGCTCGAATGTTCATGTCTTCAGCCATCACCAGTGTCTCGTCAAAGAACGCGGAGACCGGGCACACAAGGGCCTGCCCACGGTGAGCGAAGTCCTCGACACCGGTTGCATTGTCGAAGCTGGACACCACGGCGTGGAGCGCGACCTCTGCGGGCTCTGACAGCAGCGACGGGTCGTAGTCCGGGCTGGTGCCGGCAGGGACGATGCGCGAGATCCGCAGGATGCCCTCCACCAGCGACCTGAAGTCAGCATCGGATGCCAGTGCTCCCAACGCACGGGCGTGGACGTCTGCGATCCCCGGCCGGGTGGCAGAGGGTCGCACAGCAGCAACCAGGGCGGCGCTGCGGCCCTCGTCACGCTGCAGTTGGGCGAAGCGACCGACGATGAACTCCTCGGCCGCGTCCATGGTCTCCGTGGTGCACTCCACGCCCTGCTCCCGCAGGCGCACGGCTGCCGCATCCAAACCGCCACGAACTGTCAGCCGCGAGAGCTCGGGACGCTCCCGCAGGATCCGGACCACACCGAGGGCGGCACGGCGGAGACCGTAGGGATCGGAGGAGCCACTCGGCTTGGCACCGAGGCCGAACATGGCGGCCAGCAGGTCAAGGCGGTCTGCAAGCGCCAACAGGGCGCCGGGTGTCGAGGCCGGAACCTCGTCGGCGGTGGTGTGTGGCTGCTCCATCTCGTACAGGGCGTCGGCCACGGCCTGGGTCTCACCCATGCGCACTGCGTATTCGCGGGCAACGAAGCCGGCGAGGCTCGTCATCTCCGTCACCAGGGCGGTGGCCAGGTCGAACTTCGCCAACACACCGGCGCGGGCCAGTGTCTCGCGTTGCTGTCCGTCGAGCTGCACTGTCCGCGCAACAGCATGGGAGACATCAGCGATGCGGCGTGCACGCAGCCCCACGGAACCCAGTCGGTTTTCGAACGTCAACGTCTCCAGCCGTGGCACGAAGTGCTCGACAGTCTTGGCTTCCAGGTCCTGATTCCAGAAGAACAGCGCGTCCTCGTAGCGGGCACGCAGCACGGACTCGTTGCCGGACGCGACGACGGCGTCGTCGCAGGCCCCGTTGGCCATGGTGATGAAGTGCGGCATGAGGGTGCCCTCGAGGGTGCGCACCGGGAGGTAGCGCTGGTGCGAGGCCATGACGGAAACGAGGATCCTGTCCGGGAGCTCGAGGTAGCGCTCATCGAAGTCGCCAAGGATGCCGTGCGGGTCCTCGACGAGGTTGGTGATCTCGTCAAGCAGTTCGGCGTTGCCCTCGATGTCCACGACGCCGCCAGCGCGTTCCGCCAGCGCCTCCGCCTGTTCCACGATGGCGGCGCGGCGCGCACCGGTGAAGGCCTCGATGCGGCCGCCACTGATCAGCGGCAGGTAGTCGCCCGCAGTTGCCACGTCGTGGTGCCCGACGGGCGTGCCGTCGCTCAGGTGGCCGGTCTCCGCCGAGGAGGCAGTGGGGCGCATCAGGTAGGTGGTGCGTCCGGTCACGACATCGGACATGCGCGCCGGCACCACGGTGTCGCCCCACAGTGCCAGCAACCAGCGCACGGCCCGGCTGAAGGACAGCTGCGGGTCGCTCCACCGCATGTTCTTCTCGGCACGGAGTCCGCTCACTGTTGATTCGATGAGGTCGCCCAGCACTTCCGGGGCGGGTCGTCCCTGCGTGTCGACGGCGACGCACGCGTGTTTGTTGCCGCCCACCTCAGCCTTGACCACCTGGTCGATGGTGACGCCCTGGCCACGCATGAACCCCTGCAGGGGCTTGGTGGGATTGCCGTCGGCGTCGAAGGCAGCGGACCACTTGGGCCCCTTGCGCAGGGTCTGGGAGTCGGGTTCCCGTGCCTGGACGTCCTCGACCACCACGAAGACGCGACGCGGCGTGCCATCGACCGTGATCCCGCCGTGTGCAAGCTTCGACGCGGCAAGTCCTGACGAGAAGGCCACCTTCACAGCGTCGACCGTCTGCGGGAGTACGTGCGGCGGTAGTTCCTCGACGCCGATTTCGAGCACGAACGTTGCCGAGGGCGCGTCGTCCGGAACGTCGACAACCTCTCGTGCGGGCACGTCCTTCTCGACTGCCGCCTTGAGCAGTGGGAATCCAAGCTCCTCACGACGCTCCACCCAGAGCGCGGCGGTCTCTCGCATCAGGCGACGCATGGTGCCGAAGGCCTTGGCGCGCTCCGTGGTGCTGATGGCGCCGCGGGCGTCCAGCACGTTGAAGGCGTGCGAGGACTTGAGGATGAACTGGTGTGCGGGCACCGGAAGGCGCGCCTCCACCATGCGAGTGGCTTCCGCGACGAACGCGTCGTAGAGCTGCTGGTTCACACCGACGTCGGCGTCGTCGAGGTAGTAACGGCTCATCTCGTACTCCTGCTGCCCGAACGCCTCACCGTAGGTGATGATCGTTCCGTCGGGCTTGCGCGAGTAGGCGATGTCCTTGAAGTGGGTCACGCCCTGCTGCGCCATGAGGATGCGTTCCATCCCGTAGGTCAGCTCCACGGGGATGGGATCGAGATCCTGGCCGCCGACCTGCTGGAAGTAGGTGAACTGGGTGATCTCCATGCCATCGAGCCATACCTCCCAGCCAAGCCCCCAAGCGCCAATGGCGGGTTGCGCCCAGTTGTCCTCGACAAACCGCACGTCGTGCGCGTCCAGGTCGATGCCCAGCGCCTCGAGACTGCCGAGGTAGAGCTCCTGGGGGTCGCCCGGCTCGGGCTTCAGAATCACCTGGAACTGCGTGTGTGTCTGGAGCCGGTTGGGGTTCAGGCCGTAGCGGGAGTCGTCGGGTCGGACGCTGGGCTCCACATACGCGACGTCCCACGGCTCGGGTCCCAGCACTCGCAACACCGTGGCGGGGTTCATGGTTCCAGCCCCGACCTCCGTGTTGAAGGGCTGCCAGGTCAGGCAACCACGGGAGGTCCAGTAGTCGGACAGGGTACGCAGGGCATCTTGCATCGTCAGCACGGACCACAGGTTACCGGTGCAACGTGACAACAGACCCAACGACATGGTGTAAAGTGGTTGAATCATCAACTACCCCCGTGTCCTCGTCAGCGACAAGGTCACGCTCGAGTTCGAGATCTCCGCCATTCGGCAGTTCTGATCCCACCCGGTCACCGACCCACCCGGCCAGTGACTGGTTCGCATCACTTCAGGAGTTCGGCGCGCATGACGTCCAGCGGCAGCGAACCCAGATTCAGCGCCCGGGTGTGGAATTCCTTCCGGGCGAAGATCTCCCCTCGCACGGTGGCCAGTTCCTGCACCTCGCGCCGGGTCTCCTCCCAGATGCGCTGCCCCACCCGGTAGCTCGGAGCCTGCCCCGGCCAGGAGAGGTAGCGGTTGAGTTCGAAGTGCAACTGGCTCTCCTCCACGGAGACGTTGTCGCGCAACAGCGCCCACGCCTTGTCGTGGTCCCAGATACCGCCGCCGTAGCGCTCGAAAGCGGGCTTGCGGAGATGGACGCCGAGGTCCACCACCACCCGCGTTGCGCGCAGACGCTGGGCGTCCAGCATGCCGAACCGATCCGCCATGGACTCGAGGTAGCCGAACTCCTCCATGAGCCGCTCCGCGTACAACGCCCAGCCCTCGCCGTGACCGGAGTTCCAGCACACGAGACGTCGCCAGCGATTCAGCTCGTCGGCGTTGAAGACGGCCTGCCCGATCTGCAGGTGG
Organism: Propionibacteriales bacterium; assembly: GCA_038242845.1. Classification (GTDB taxonomy): domain Bacteria; phylum Actinomycetota; class Actinomycetes; order Propionibacteriales; family Propionibacteriaceae; genus Arachnia. The sequence goes on from JBBSRQ010000181.1 coordinate 3,966, forward strand.
TGACCCGGAACACCCTCATGGAAGACAGTGGTCTTCTCCATCCATGAGCTGAACTGCGTCACCCCCTTCGGGACGCTCCACCACATGCGTCCCGGACGTGACCAGTCGGCGGCCGGCGCCGTGTAGTAGATGGCCCCGGTCTGGGACGGCGCGATCCGACACTCGATGGTGCGCACAGGCGCAGGAATGTCGAAGTGGACGCCGTCGAGATCCCGGATGGCCTTGTCAGTGATGCCCTGCATCCACTCACGCAGCGCCGCGGTTCCGTGGATTTGTGTGGCGGGATCTGCATCGAGTGCCCGGACGGCGTCGGCTACCGTTGCGCCGGGGCCCGCGATCTCCCGTGCCAGAAACTCCTGTTCGGCCGCAAGGTGCCCCAACTGCTCGACACCCCACTCGTAGGTCTCGTCCAGATCGATCCGTGCGCCGATGAACTCCCGTGAGGCACGCTCATACCGGTCACGCCCGACGGCGTCCGCCGCGGGTGCAACAGGGGCGAGTTCCTCGGCCAGGAACTCGGCGAGCCGCTGGTAGGCACCAGAAGCCATCCGGGCGGCTTCGTCGAGGTCCTGCTTCTGGCCGGCGTCCACCACTGCGTCGGCAGCCAGCGTCTGGAAGCGCGAGGTTCGTGGGTCCGCCAACTCACGCGCCTGGTCGACACCATCGGCGACAGCACGTTGGGCCGGCATGATGCCGTCGCCGATACCCTCACGCAGGGTCGCAATGTAGCCGTCGATGGCGGTGGGGATGCCGGTCATGCGGGAGGCGATGGCCTCCCACTGCTCCGGGGTGTCGGTGGGCATGAGGTCAAAGACCTCCACCAGCGCCTGCAACGGGGAGGCAATGTTGTTGAGGTCGGCCCCGTGGTCCCCGGCCTCGAAGGACTCCACGGAGAGGCCGAGCCGGTCCTGCATCGCGGCCACGGTCACCTCGTCGGTGGCATCACACGGCGCCACCGCCATCAGTTTGGCGAGCGTGTCACGCTCCACCTGCGCCCAGGCGGCGCGTGCCTCGGGTGAGTAGTCGTCCACCAGGTGGTCGTGACCCGGGATCCCGAGGGTCGTGGCTGTCAAGGGGCTGTGCTCGACGAGGGCGTCGACGTAGTCCTCTGCGATGGCGTCAATCGGGGTTGTCTCGCGCATACTCGTCAACCTACCCGCCACGCCTACCCGCCACGCCCGCCCGGCTCGCGAAGACGGGTGCAGTGATGGTTGACTGGTCACCGAACCACCAGGGGCGGTAGCACAGCCGGTTAGTGCATCGGACTCATAATCTGACGGTCGCGGGTTCGAGCCCCGCCCGCCCCACGACTTCCACACCGAAGAAAAGACTCATGCGCCACCGTTTCCCACTGGCCACGATCGCCGGTTTGACCGTCGTCCTGTTGACCGTCGTCGC
>JBBSRQ010000182.1:0-5318 GCA_038242845.1 Propionibacteriales bacterium
CCGTAAGGGCTGCGACGGTGACGAAGGAGTCAGACATGAGCGAAGTGCACAACCGTCCGGGTGAGGGATCGGACAACCCCGGAGGCTACGGGACCGAGGTGACCGAGGAGGCCCCGGAGGAGGGTTCGGCCAATCCCGGCCCCAATCTGGGTGATGTCGTTGAGGAGACCCCGGAGGAGGGCTCCGACAACCCCGGCCCCAACCTTGAAGGTGTCGTGGAAGAGATTCCCGGGGAAGGTTCCGATAACCCCGGACCGCGCCTCGACGACATCGCGGAGTAGACGTTGCGGGGGAGGGCCTGTGCAGTGATCGCAGGCCCTTCCGTGGCGTCTCGCATGCGAGGATACTGTGTGATGAGGCGCAGCCGTCGGGGATGCGTCACCGACGAAGGAGTCGCCATGAATGACGTTTCGGAACCACGCCGCCACGGGTCGGAGAACCCCGGGGGGCACCCTGCCGGCGTGCCGGAGGAAGTGCCTCCGATGGGGACGCTGAACCCCGGTGGGCATCCCGAAGGTGTTCCTGAGCAGCGTCCCCCCAAGGGGTCACAAAACCCGGGTGGGCCTGACGGTGAACCGGAAGTGCTGCCTGGGGAGGGCTCCGACAACCCGGGGCCCGAACTGGACGGCTGAGCGCTGCGCTCCTTGGCGCAGCGGACGCTTCCTATTTACATATTAAACTGTAATAATAAGGGACTGTCAGCTTCCAGGTGTGGATGCTGGAGTGACGAAGGAGTCATCATGAATGAGGCTCACAAGCAGGCCCGACATGGGCGGAATGACCCCCCTTGGAACCGTCCTGACACGCTGGGGCCAGTGCCCTCCATGGGTTCGTTGAACCCGGGGCCCCGGCTCGAGGGCATCCCTGAGGAAAGGCCACTACGCGGGTCACAAAACCCGGGTGCTCGCCTGGAGGGCGCACCACCGGAGGTCCCGGACATGGGACCTCTGAACCCGGGGCCACAACTGGAGGGGGTTCCCGAAGAACGGCCACCCCGGGGCTCGCAGAACCCGGGTGGGATTTTGGAGGACGTCAGGGACTGAGTTCCGGGACACAGCAGACACCCCGGCCGCCGTGGAACAGTTGGTCGACTCCGTGGCACACCGGCTGTCAGGTGTCCCGGCTGGCGATTCTGCGTTCATGGTCGAGCAACAACTGTTTGGTCTCCGCTCCGCCTGCGTAGCCAATGAGATGCCCGGAGGAGCCCACCAGGCGGTGGCACGGCACGATGATGCTGATGGGGTTGCGCCCTGTGGCACCCCCGACGGCGCGGCTGGCGTTGGGTCGGCCCAGCGATGCAGCCAGCTCGCCGTAACTGGTTGTGTGGGCGTACGGGATCTCCATCAGCGCCTCCCACACTGCGTGCTGGAAAGCAGTGCCGGGTGCCGCCATCGACAGATTGAAGGTGTGGCGAGTTCCGGCGAAGTACTCATCGATCTGGGTCACCACGTCCTCCCCAGCAGCTTCATCGAGCTTTCCCAGAGCAGCTTCTGAAGGGAGATGCTTCTGGTCCAACCGGTACAAGCCGGTCAGAGCACCATTGTCGTCGACGGTCAACACGTACTCACCCACAGGTGTGGTGTGGAAGCGATGCTTCATGTCTCCTCCTGATGTAGCGGTGTCTGCACCCCGCACTCGGGCCGCGTCACGGATGGCTAAGCTAGCCCGGACCAACACCGACGGGGAGTCCCATGATCGAACACATTGCCGTCGCGATGCGTGAAACCGTCTCAAATCATCCCGAGAGCACGGCCACACGCATCCGCGTCGACGACCACTGGCAGACGCAGACGTTTGCCGAATTCGGACGCCGCATTGATGGTGTGGCACAGGGTTTGCTGGACCTTGGCATCGAGGCCGGCGACCGGGTGGGCCTGTTTGCAGGCAACTGCCCCGAATGGTCGGAGATCGACTTCGGAATTGCGACGGTCCGGGGGGTGCTGGTGCCGCTGTACGCCACCTCCACACCCACGCAGATCCGCCACATCGTCGGCGACTCCGGATTGCGGCTCGTGTTCGTGGGCAACCAGAGCGAGTGCGAGCGCGTCCTCTCGGTGAAGGAAGAGCTGCCCAGCCTCGAGACCATCGTGATACTCAAGCCGTACTCGGACATGCCTGAGGGTGTCATCGCCTATTCAGATCTGATGGTCACCCCCGACGAAGAGGCGCTGGACGCCCGGCTGGGAGAGGCCGCAGGTACGGATCTGGCCTCCATCATCTACACCTCCGGCACCACCGGCGAGCCCAAGGGCGTGATGCTCGAGCACCAGGCGTTGATGCGGCAGAAGGTGGCCCTCGAGAAGTTCTTCGAGTTCGGGCCCGGCGACCACTCACTGGCTTTCCTGCCGCTGTCGCACACACTCGAGCGTGCGTGGACCACCGTCGTGCTGCTCAAGGGCTGCATGAACACCTATGTGGAGAATGCCCGCACCGTCGCGGAGCAACTGGTGCTGGCCAAGCCCACGCTGCTCGTGAGCGTGCCCAAGCTCTACGAGACGGTGTTCGCGACGGCACACGCCAAGGTGGCCTCCTCGTCTCTGAAGCGCCGGATCTTCACGTGGGCGCTGCAGGTGGGTGCCCGCAACCAGCACTCGTTCCGGAAGGGACGCACCCCGGCGTGGTACTGGCGCGCTCAGCTGCCCCTGGCGGACAAGCTGGTGCACTCCAACGTCCGGGCGGCGATGGGCGGCACGAAGACGGTGCTCGCCTGTGGTGGTGCTCCGATCCGTCGGGAGATCGAGGAGTTCTTCTCCTCCATCGGCATGCCCATCTACACCGGGTACGGACTGACGGAGGCCTCGCCGCTGGTGAGTTTCAACTCGCCCAAGGGGTTCAAGCTGGGCACTGCGGGACGCGTCATCAGCGGAGGTGAGCTGCGCGTCGGCGAGCTCGGGGAAATCCTGTACAAGGGGCCGAACGTGATGGCCGGCTACTGGCACAACGATGAAGCGACCGCCGCGACCATCAAGGATGGATGGTTGCACACCGGCGACATCGGCTACGTGGACACCGACGGCTACCTCATGATCACCGACCGGTTGAAGGACATCATTGTCACGCTGGGCGGCAAGAACGTGGCGCCGCAGCCCATCGAGGGCCTGATCCTCGCGGACCCGTTGTTCGAGTATGCGGTGCTGCTGGGGGACAACCGCCCCTACATCACCCTGCTGGTGAAGCCATCCCTCCCGCAGGTGGAGGAACTCGGAAAGATGCTGCAGTGGCCGGGGGAGGTGGCTGACTGGTTGGCCAGCAACGAACTCCGCGACGAGGTGAAGCGCCGCGTTGGTGAGCTGACGGCAATGCTGCCCAGCCAGGAGCGCCCCCGCGAGACAGCCGTGATGGACGAGGAGCTCACCATGGACAACGGGTTGTTGACGCCCACCCTGAAGGTGCGTCGGCGACAGGTGGAGGAGCGTTTCAAGGCCATGATCGAGGACATGTACGCGCGTCTCGACAGGCTTCGCTCCGACCGATGAACCAGGCCGCCAGCGCCAGACGCGTCTGGTGGTCCACATGGCCCGGGGCGCTCGCACTGGGTCTCGTCTCGCTGATGATGGTGGCGCTCACAGCCGCGGGTCTTTTCCTCGTGGCGTTGCTGCCGCCTCCTGACGGGTCCGGGACCGACGTCGAGGTGGCCAGCGGCCCGTCCGCCGTGCGGCGCCTGGCCTGGATTGTCATCGGGGTCGCCTGCCTCGCACTGCCGGCGGCCGTCGTGGTGCTGGCGCGGCGTGCATGGTTGGGCTGGACGCTGGTGGTGCTGGCGCTCAGCGCATTGGTATTGGCGGCGGGACTGTGGACCCTCGGCATCCTGTAGTGAGCGCCCATCGCGAACAGCCGTTGCGTGGGACCCGGCATGCGGGCACCATGGCCTCCATGGGACTGATGGACTTCCTCAGCAAGCGCATGCCTGGGCTGAGCGTCGACGAGACATTGATGGCACTCAGCAAGGGGGCCGTCCTCATCGATGTCCGCACGAAAGCCGAGTATGAGAACGGTCATGCGCCCGGCGCCCGGCCCGTCGACCCCAAGAGTCTCAGCGAGGACCCGGACACTGCGGTCCATGGCGACGATCCGCTGGCGGAACGCGACGCGGCCATCATCGTCATGTGCGACAACGGGTTGCGCTCCTCGGTTGCCGCCGCCCAGCTGCGCGAGAAGGGGCTGCTGGCCGAATCGGTCGCGGGCGGCCTGTTCGCCTGGATACGCGACGGCAATCCGTCCATCCCCGGCCCGTACCGCCGCCGATGAGGTGGGCCGTTCCGGTCACGGTCGCCGCGGGACTCTCGGCCGTCGTGGGCTCCTACCTGTTGGGGCGGCGTGTGATCGACGTGCACGTCAGTGACTACGCCTCCCACTGGGCGGCCCGACCTGATGGATACCCGGACGGCGTGCTGCACTACGTGGCGCTGGGGGACTCCGCAGCCCAGGGCGTCGGCGGCTCCAACGTGGGCGCCGGATACGTGCCGCTGGTTGCAGCACGCCTTGCTGAGGCAACGGGTCGCGAGGTGGCGGTCACCAACCTGTCCGTCTCCGGAGCGGTGAGCGACGACGTGGTGAACAAGCAGCTTGCTCAACTCGCCGACCTCCCGTTCACACCCGATGTCCTCACGATGGACATCGGCGCCAACGACGTGGTCTTCCCGGGTCACGACGCACAAACGTTCAGCCGCTCGATGCGCCTCATCCTGCCCGCGCTGCCCCGGGGCAGTTTCGTGGCGGACGTGCCGTGGTTCATGATCCCCGGCTTCGACGGGCAGTCCAGGGCGATGGCGGCCGTGGCAGTTGACCTCATTCCGACGTTCGGCCATCACCTGGTGGCGATCCATGAGACGTCCCGCGCTGTCGGACGGCTGAGCTACCTGCGCTACACCGCACGCGACTTCTTCCACCCCAACGATCGGGGCTACGAAAGCTGGGCGGACGCTTTCTGGGACGCCATCGTCGCGTCAGGCAAGCTGGATGAGCTGAAAGCGCAATCCTTCGCGGGGGAACCACTCACCGGCTGACTGGGCGCTGCTGCCCTCACCGCTTCCCTGCGGCACGGCTCCAGGTGCTCGCTTTCGCGTCGGGACACGTCCTCGGGTAGAGTCGGGCGTCGGTCGGCTTTGAGTCGACCACGTACTCCTGCCGCGGGATCGACCCGCGGCCGCCAGTCCACAGGAGGTTGTGCCCAAGCATGCGCAAGTACGAAGTCATGATCATCGTCGACTCTGACGTCGATGAGCGTCAGGTCCCTAGCCTGATCGAGAAGCACCTCGAAACCATCACCAAGGGTGGCGGAACCGTCGACAACAACGACCTCTGGGGTCGTCGTCGTC
>JBBSRQ010000183.1:0-5222 GCA_038242845.1 Propionibacteriales bacterium
GCCGCTGAAGACGCCGCCCCGGCCGCCGCTGAAGAGCAGCCCGGCGCCGACGCCGTGACCAGCGAGGTCGCTGCTGATGCCGACGTCGCCGCCGCCGAAGAAGCAGTCGAGGCGGTTCCGGCCGTCGAGACCTCCGAGACCGACGAGACGGTTTCCGCTGCCACGCCCGAAGCGGCCGAAGCAGACGAAACCACCGAATCCAACTGAAACGACGGGACCAACAGACTTATGGCAATCACCGCCGCAGACGTGAAGAAGCTCCGCGACGCCACGGGCGCGGGCATGATGGACGCCAAGAGGGCGCTGACCGAGGCTGATGGCGACTTCGCCCAGGCCATTGAGGGACTGCGCATCTCGGGCCTGGCCAAGCAGGCCAAGCGTGCCGACCGCGAAGCCAGCAACGGCATCGTGGCTGGCCGTGACGGCATCCTGATCCAGTTCGCCGCCGAGACCGACTTCGTCGCGAAGAACGCGGAGTTCGTGGGGCTCGCCGACAAGATCGTCGTGGCCGTCGCCGCCAGCGGCGCCACCGACGTGGCCTCAGCCAACGCCGCAGCCCTCGGTGACAGGACCGTCGATGACGCCGTCAAGGAGTTGGGCGCCAAGCTCGGGGAGAACCTTTCGGTCACCCGGGTCGCCAACTTCGACGGCACCTCACACCTCTACCTGCACCGCCGTGCAGCCGACCTGCCTCCCCAGGTGGGAGTGCTCGTTGAGTACACCGGTGGGGACGACACCCTCGCCCACCAGGTGAGCATGCAGATCGCCGCCATGAGCCCCACGTTCGTCTCGCGTGACGAGGTTCCCGCCGATGTGGTGGAGAACGAGCGTCGCATCGCCGAGGCCACGGCACGCGAGGAGGGCAAGCCGGAAGGCGCCATCTCCCGCATCGTCGAGGGACGCCTCGGGGGCTTCTTCAAGGACGTCGCGCTGCTGGACCAGCCGGCCGTCTGGGAGGACAAGAAGTCCGTCGGTGACATCATCAAGGCTCAGGGTGCAGAGGTGGCCCGCTTCGTGCGGTTCGCCGTCGGGGCCTGACACCCCATCGGGACAAGTGGACGGCGTGTCGCTGCGAGCACTTCGCAACGGCACGCCGTCCTCCACGTTTACCTACCCCCGGTAACCGATAGGCTGACGAAAACCGTGAACGAAAGGCGCCCATGAGCAAGCCCTACAAGCGTGTACTGCTGAAGCTCTCCGGAGAGGTCTTCGGCGGCGGCAAGCTCGGCGTCGACCCCGTCGTCGTCGAGGGAATCGCCCAGGAGATCGCCGAGGTGGTGCGTGCAGGCACCCAGGTCGCCGTGGTCGTTGGGGGAGGCAACTACTTCCGTGGTGCCGAACTGAGCCGCAGCGGAATGGCCCGGGACCGCGCCGACTACATGGGAATGCTCGGCACGGTCATGAACTGCCTCGCGTTGCAGGACTTCTGCGAGAAGGCCGGCATCGAGACGCGCGTGCAGTCCGCGATCACCATGGGGCAGGTCGCCGAGTCCTACGTTCCGCGTCGCGCTGAGAGGCACCTGGAAAAGGGGCGCCTCGTCATCTTCGGGGCCGGGTCCGGGATGCCGTACTTCTCCACCGACACCGTCGCCGCCCAGCGCGCGCTGGAGATCGGTGCGGAGGTGCTACTCATGGGCAAGCAGGGTGTCGACGGTGTGTACAACGCCGATCCCGCCTTGGACCCCGACGCCGTCATGTTCGATGCACTGAGCTACGACCAGTTCCTCAGCGAGGACCTGAAAGTGGCTGATGCCACGGCCATCGCTCTCGCCCGCGACAACGACCTGTCGATCGTTTTCTTCAACCTCTCGGTCCCGGGCAATATCGCCCGGGTTGTGAACCGGGAATCCCTCGGGACACGACTGTCCCGCTGAATGTCAACCACTTTGAGGAAGGAACGCGCTCAGACATGATCGCTGAAACCCAGAAGGACGCCCAGACCAAGATGCAGCAGGCGGTGGACTTCGCCCGCGAGGATCTCTCCAGCATCCGCACGGGGCGCGCACATCCCGCCATGTTCAACCGAATCCAGGCGGAGTACTACGGTGCACCGACGCCGCTGCAGCAGTTGGCGACGTTCACGTCACCCGACCCGCGGTCGTTGCTGATCACCCCGTTCGACCGCAGCGCCATCACCGCCATTGAGAAGGCGATCCGCGACGCGGACCTCGGTGTGAACCCCGGTAACGACGGAAACTCCATCCGCATCGTCATGCCGCAACTCACCGAGGAGCGTCGCAAGGAGTACATCAAGATGGCCCGCTCCAAAGCCGAGGAGGCACGTGTGGTCCTCCGCAACGTCCGCCGACAGGCCATGGACCAGCTGAAGAAGCTCCAGAAGGACTCCGACATCAGCGAGGATGACCTCGTGCGTGCGGAGAAAGCCATGGATGCCTCCACCAAGAAGTACGTCGAGAGCATCGACGAACTGGTGAAGACCAAGGAAGCGGAGCTCAGCGAAGTCTGATGACCACCGCCGCCAATACCCCACAGCCCACCCCGATCGCGGCCGGACGAAACCTTCCGGCCGCGATCGGGGTGGGCGTCGTGGCGTTTGCGGCGGTCGCGGGAGGTCTTCTGTTCCTCCCGTGGCTTTTCATCATCGTCATCGGTGGGGCGCTGTGCGTCGCAGTCGTCGAATTGTCGCGTGCCTTGGCTCGCAAGGGCATGCACGCCAGCACCACACCCATCCTCGCCGGGACGGCTGTGAGTTTCGTGGGTGGCTACGCGTTGTCGCTGTTCGATGCGGGCCTGACCCCCGTCGAGTTCGTGATGGTGTGCGTGGGTGCCACGCAGCTTGCTGCGCTGGTATCACGGCTCTCCGGGGGGCCCGAAGGCTTCATGCGCGACGTCGCCGCGAGCGCGCTGATCATCGCCTACATCCCGCTCATGGGGGTGTTCGTGCCGCTGCTGTTGGGCGCCGACAACGGCTCGCTGCGCCTCGTGATCATCATCTCCTGCGTGGTGGTCTCCGACATCAGCGCGTACGCGGTCGGATCACAGCTGGGACGGCACAAACTTGCCCCCCGCATCAGCCCCAGCAAGACCTGGGAGGGCTTGGTCGGCTCCGTCGTCTTCTCCAGCGCAGCGGGAGCGGTTCTGGGAGTCCTCCTCCTGGGCGTACCGTGGTGGGTGGGCATCATCCTTGGTGCGTTCCTCTCGCTGGGGGGTACCCTCGGTGACCTGGTCGAGTCGCTCATCAAGCGCGACGCCGGCATCAAGGACATGTCCAACTTCCTGCCGGGCCACGGCGGTGTGATGGATCGGCTGGATTCCATGCTGGTCGCAGTCCCCGTTGGCTGGCTCGTACTCCACCTGGCTCTGGGGGCCTGAAATGAACACCAAACTTCTCCCACTCATCTTCGAGGCGCCCCGTCGCGGCAAGCCTCCGCGGCACTGGCTGGATCTCGACCCGGCGGAGCGTCGCGACGCCGCCACCAAGTTGGGGCTGCCGGCGTTCCGCGCCGACCAGATCTCCCGACACGTCTTCGACAACCTCTCCGGCGAGCCCTCCTCCTGGTCCGACATCCCGGCCGCAATCCGTGGGGACCTGGACGAGCAGCTGTTCCCGAACCTGCTCGAGCATGTGACGCGTCGCACAGCGGACAAGGGCAGGACGATCAAGACCCTGTGGAAGCTGCATGACGGGACCTTGCTGGAATCCGTGCTGATGCGCTATCCGAACCGCTCCACGCTGTGCATCTCCTCGCAGGCTGGCTGTGGCATGGCCTGCCCGTTCTGCGCCACCGGGCAGGGCGGCCTCAAGCGCAACCTCAGCCAGGCGGAGATCACCATTCAGGCGCTGACCGCAAACCAGATGCTGGCCGCCGGGGAGGTCCCCGGAACCACCGGGCGTCTGAACAACATCGTCTTCATGGGAATGGGGGAGCCACTCGCGAACTACAACGCCGTGATGGGCTCAATCCGGACCCTTCTCGAGCCCTCTCCGAATGGGTTCGGGATGAGCGCGCGCGGCATCACCGTCTCCACCGTCGGCCTGGTGAACAAGATCCAGCAGCTGACCGACGAGGGGTTGCCTCTCACGTTGGCGGTGTCGCTGCACGCCCCCGATGACGAGTTGCGTGACGAGATCGTGCCCATCAACAACCGTTGGAAAGTCGACGAGGTGGTCGACGCCGCCTGGGAGTACGCGCGCCGCACCAAGCGTCGAGTGTCCATCGAGTACGCGCTGATGCGCGACATCAACGACCAGGTGGAGCGGGCCGAGTTGCTGGCAACCGTGCTGAAGAAGCGTGGCGACTGGGGCTGGGTGCACGTCAACCTCATCCCGCTCAACCCGACGCCAGGGTCCAAGTGGACGGCATCACGCCGTGAGGATGAGCGTGCCTTCATCGCCACTCTGGAGCGCCGCGGTGTCCCCGTCACCTTGCGCGACACCCGTGGCAGCGAGATTGACGGTGCCTGCGGTCAACTCGCTGCTGCCAACACCGTCTGAGAAGCGGTCAGGGCGACGCTTCGGCATCCGGGAACTCGTAGCCGCTCGGGCGACGTCGGGATGACGGACTCTTCTTCACGTTGCCCTCGTCCTTCCACTGGGCCCATCCCGCCGGTTTTCTGAAACCCGGACCCCGACGTCTGCCAACCGGCTTCCTGATGGCTGCGCGAAGGCGTTCCACAAGGGTGGTGCCGGGGAGGGGAATGCTGGGCGGGCTGGGGTTTTCATAGCCGCCAGGGATGATTCGCTGGTCCGGGGAACGCTCAAAAGCCGGTCCGGATGGTGTGGCTGGCATGGCTGCACATCCTAGCGCCACCGCTGTCCACGAACGACGCGATGTATCAGCATCGGGTTGACATCGCTACTATCGGCTTGTTTGCCGTATGAATTCGAGGAGCAACCATGGAACAAGCGTTGGAGAGTGTTTACGGGTCCGTAGTGGCACGTAACCCCGGAGAGGCCGAGTTCCACCAGGCTGTCCGCGAAGTTTTCGAGAGCCTCGAGCCTGTCATCAAGAGGCACCCCGAGTACCTCGAGTCCAAGATGCTGGAGCGCATCTGCGAGCCGGAGCGCCAGATCATCTTTCGTGTGCCTTGGATGGACGATTCCGGCACCGTGCAGGTCAACCGTGGCTTCCGTGTCGAGTTCAACTCGGCACTGGGCCCCTTCAAGGGCGGCCTACGGTTCCACCCCAGCGTCTACCTCGGCATCGTGAAGTTCCTCGGTTTCGAGCAGATCTTCAAGAACTCGCTCACTGGCCTGCCCA
>JBBSRQ010000184.1:0-5106 GCA_038242845.1 Propionibacteriales bacterium
CACACCGATTCCAGGATCTCGGTCTTGGTGACCACATCACCCGGTGCTGCATCAGGTGCTCAGGACCCGGTGCAATCAACAGCAGAACCATCACCAGCGCCACGACCTTCATCCGCAGGCGCCTGCGGCGCCGTACGGCATGCGGCGCCGTGCTTCCGGGCTGCGCCGGGGGATGGACCACCGTCACCTCTGGGCTGTTCATCGTGGACCTTCCTCGGATGTGTTGCGTTGGTGGTGTGATCGAGCGTGTCGTTGGCTTGCCAAGAGGACGCTGAGAGTCAGCCCCCGGCCCGGAATGATTGGTCATAGAAGTTCAGGTACTCCCCCAGGTGAGCGGTTCAGTACTCGTCCACATGGGTGCCGGGTGGCACCTCCAGCCGGACGTCCCCACCCAGTGCACGCAGCTCCTTCTCCAGTTCCGCGGAGCCGTTCTTCAGGGAATCGCCGTGTCGAACACGGCCGGGCTGTGACCCCCCACGGCGGTGAACAGCTGCGGCGCCCCTGCGGCGATGCTGAGAGCGAGCCCGCCACCGAGCGAGATGCCGCCCACCGCCCTTCCAGCCCGCTCCGCGATGGTGCGGTAGGAGCCGTCAACGCGCGGGATGAGTTCGTCGGTGAGGAACTTCGTGAACGTCACGCCGCCGCGCCCCGGCGAGAAGGTGGCTCCTCCGTCGGGCATGATGAAAATCATGGGCGTAACCCTCTGGTGCTCGATGGCGTCGTCGGCTGCGCCCACTATTCCCACCTCCAACCAGTAGGCGTCGTCGTGACCGGAGCCGTGCAGCAGGTACACCACCGGGTACCTGTCAGCGGTGTCCCCGGCGTAGCAGGGCGGGAGATAGACCTGATAGTCCCCGAGGGCTCCCTGGCTGGAGCCGTCGAAGGTGACGTGCTCCACGGTGCCGGGCGATGAACACTGCCCGGCGGGGCTGGCCATCGCGGTCGGTACCGACGGCTGTGCTGACGGCGGTGCCCGGCACTCTTCTCATGCTTCGAGGATGTGCGCGCCGGGCTGTGGAGACGCTGAGTGGTTGATGGGCGCCGCGCCACTACTTCGATCCCGCCAGTGCAGCAAACGACGGCCATCCGAGGACCAGGCACAGCACCGCAGCCAGGACTCCCCGGCCACGGCGGCCAGCAGGCGCCACCCGGCGCTCGATCGCCCAGTGCCCCAGCTCTGGTTCGGATTCATTGATCGCCAGTCTCTCCCCCAGACCATCCAGCGATACCTCACACCGATTTTGACGCCCGCGCAGTTGGCGGGTGCGTCCTACGTGGTGTCCAGCGCCACCTTGGTGGCCGATCCCGTGGGCGCAGCGAACAACACCAGCCCCAACGCCACCGGCAGCGCCAGAGCAGCACGTCTGTCTCGCGGGACCATCACCCGGCCGGTTCTATCCTTCACGCCAGCCACGGCAACCACACCGAATCAATCCAGCGGGGCGCCTCGGGATGGAAGCTGAACTCCCGCGAGCGGGCCCAGCCACGCATCGCCAACGTCGTCGCATACTCACCCTCGAAACGACGAACGGCAACTCCCACGCCGACGCCAGCCGCCACAACAGGGACTGCCAGGGCGGCGAGGACGAAGACTGGAAACACAGGCAACCTTCCAAAGGACCTTCCGGGAATCGTAGTGCCACAGTGGCCGCACAGGGCCCCGGAGCTGACATGGGACTGCGTCACTAAGACCAGCAGTGCCGCGTTTGTTGACCACGGTCAGCGTGTCGCATACTTGGGAGCGTCCGCGAGGCAGGGATGGGGCCATCACCCCGGAGCTGCCGGAAGAACAGCCCTTTCCACGGGCCCAGTAGAACCGGCTGCGGCGACGAATCAAGAGGGCGCCCGGGCTGAGCAGAACCACCCGGGTGTTCAAGGAGGGTGGTACCGCGGGCCCCACGGCTCGTCCCTTCGCTTTCAGCAGTATCGATCCACACAGCATCGAGATTGAAGCGAAGAGGAACAATGAACGAGTACAAGCCCGTCCCCGCCAGCGTCGACTTCCCCGCCATGGAGGCAGAGGTGCTGGCCCTGTGGGATGAGGCGCACACCTTCGACGAATCCCTGGCAGCCACCGCCGACGGCGAGCTGTGGACCTTCTACGAGGGCCCGCCCACGGCCAACGGCAGGCCTGGCACCCACCACATCGAGGCGCGGGTGTTCAAGGACCTCTTCCCCCGTTTCAAGACCATGCAGGGCCACCGCGTCGACCGCAAGGCCGGGTGGGACTGCCACGGCCTGCCGGTGGAGCTGGCGGTCGAGAAGGAACTCGGCTTCTCCGGCAAGCCCGACATCGAGAACTTCGGTGTCGAGGCCTTCAACGCCAAGTGCCGCGAGTCCGTGCTCCGCCACGTCGACGACTTCGAGAAACTCACCCACCGCATGGGGTACTGGGTGAACATGGATGAGGCCTACGTCACCATGACGCCCGAGTACGTGCAGTCGGTGTGGTGGGCGCTGAAGGAGATCTTCACCGCCGGCCTGCTGCAGGAGGACTACCGGGTGGCGCCCTACTGCCCCCGCTGCGGCACCACGCTGTCCGACCACGAACTGGCGCAGGGCTACGAGGACGTGACCGACCCGTCCGTCTATGTCCGCTTCCCCCTGACCAGCGGTCCGCTGGCCGGCGACGTGGACATGCTGGTGTGGACCACGACGCCCTGGACGCTGGTATCCAACACCGCCGTCGCGGTCCACCCCGAGGTGGACTACGTCGTGGCGACACACCCGGAGAACCGTTCGCTGATGGTGGCCGAGCCCCTGTTCGACAGGGTGCTCGGCGAGGAGTGGACCCGCGGGGACACCTTTGCGGGCACCGACATGGAGCGATGGCAGTACCAGCGCCCCTTCGATCTGGTCGAATTTCCCACCAGTGAGAATCCCGCCCACATCGTCGTCCTGGCCGATTACGTCACCACCGAGGACGGCTCGGGTCTCGTGCACCAGGCACCCGCGTTTGGTGAGGACGACATGCGTGTCTGTCGCGCCTATGGCCTCCCGTTCGTCAACCCCATCCGTCCCGACGGCACCTTCGAGGCCGACATCCCCCTGGTGGGCGGCCAGTTCTTCAAGACGGCCGACGCCACGCTGGTGGCCGATCTGCAGGCACGCGGGCTGATGTTCCGCGTGGCGGACTACCTGCACTCCTACCCGCACTGCTGGCGCTGCCACACCGCACTGCTCTACTACGCGCAGCCCTCCTGGTACATCCGCACCACCCAGATCAAGGACAAACTGCTGGCGCAGAACGAGGCCACCAGTTGGCACCCCGAGTCCATCAAGCACGGCCGCTTCGGGGACTGGTTGGACAACAATGTCGACTGGGCGCTGTCGCGTTCGCGGTACTGGGGCACGCCGCTGCCCATCTGGCGCAACGTCGAGGACGAGCAGGACCTGATCTGCATCGGATCGCTGGCAGAACTCGGCGAACTGGCTGGGCGCGACCTTTCTGAACTGGACCCGCACCGCCCCTTTATCGACGACGTCATCATCGAACGCGACGGCAAGACCTACCACCGCGTGCCCGAGGTGATCGATGCCTGGTTCGACTCCGGAGCCATGCCGTTCGCCCAATGGGGCTACCCGCATGTCGAAGGCTCCGTCGAGGCGTTCCAGCAGCACTACCCCGCCGATTTCATCTGCGAGGCCATCGACCAGACACGCGGCTGGTTCTACTCGCTGATGGCCATCGGCACGCTGGTGTTCGGGCAGTCCAGCTACAAGGAGGTGGTGTGCCTCGGGCACATCCTCGCCGAGGACGGCCGCAAGATGAGCAAGCACCTGGGCAACATCCTGGAGCCGCTTCCGCTGATGGAGCGCCACGGCGCCGACGCCGTCCGCTGGTTCATGGCCTGCTCCGGCTCCCCCTGGGCGGGGCGTCGCGTAGGCGATGCCACCATCGGCGAGACCGTCCGCAAGGTACTGCTGACGTACTGGAACACTGTGGCGTTCCAGTCGTTGTACGCACGCGCCGGCAATTGGACCCCCACGGGCACCCCGCCCGCACTCGAGGACCGGCTGGTCCCCGACCAGTGGCTGGCCTCGGAGACCGCAACGCTGGTTCGGGATGTGACTGCGGCCCTGGAGGCGTTCGACACGTCCCGCGCCGGGAACCTCCTGGCCTCCTTCGTCGACGACCTGTCCAACTGGTACGTCCGCCGCGCGCGTCGTCGTTTCTGGAACGCCGAGCCGTCCTCGCTGTGGACGCTGCACGAAACACTGCACGTCCTGACGCGGCTGCTGGCACCGATCATGCCGTTCGTCACCGAGCGGGTGTGGCAGGACATGGTGGTCGTCACGGACCCGGAGGGTCCCTCCTCGGTCCACCTGGCCAGCTGGCCCGTCGCGGATGAGTCGGTCATCAACAGTGACCTCGCGGCCGCGATGCGCACCACGCGTCGCATCGTCTCGTTGGGCCGTGCGGCCCGATCCGAGTCGAAGATCAAGGTGCGCCAGCCGCTGGGACGGATGCTGGTGCCCTCAGCTGCTCTCGCCGTGCTGACCCCGGAACTCCAGGACGAGGTGCGCGGCGAGCTGAACGTGAACCGGCTGGAGTCCTTCGGCTCCGCAGGCGACCTGGTGGAGCACTCCGCCAAGGGAAATTTCCGCTCCCTGGGTCGACGCTTCGGGAAGCAGACCCCGCAGGTGGCCGCTGTCATCGCCGCCACCGACGCTTCTCGCCTGGCCGTCGAGCTGGCGGAGAAGGGGTCGACGTCCGTGGAGTTCGAGGGCGAGATTCTGGAGCTGGGTCCTGACGACGTGCTCCTCACTGAGCGTCCCCGCGAGGGCTGGTCAGTGGTCAACGAGCAGGGCGAGACCGTGGCACTGGACCTGGAGCTGACCCCGGAACTGCTGCGCGCCGGGCTGGCCCGCGAGGTCATCCGCTTCGTCCAGGATGCGCGCAAGAAGGCTGGCCTCGATGTCAGCGACCGCATCCGTCTGGAGTTGGGCGCCGACGGCGAACTGGCCGCGGCCATCGACGAGCACACCACGCTGATTGCTGATGAGGTGTTGGCCGTCGACCTGCAGCGCACTGCGTCCCTCGCCGGATCAACCCACACCGACGAGGACCTCGGTCTGAGCCTGAGGATCGCGAAGGCCTGAACC
>JBBSRQ010000185.1:0-5095 GCA_038242845.1 Propionibacteriales bacterium
ACATGTCTCCAACCGAGGTGGCATAGCCGAGCAGTTCATTCTGCAGACCCATGGTGTAAGTCCCCTTCCAGACGTTGCCGCAGCCTATCGAACATCCGGGCCGGACCGGGGAGGACGGGAACTCCCGGCCGCCCCCGTCCGCCCCCGTCGGCCACGCTCAGCGAAGCTCTGCCGGCCGGACCGCGGACCCCGTCCGGGCCGCCTCGTGGATCGCGCTGATCAACCGGGTGACCTTGGCACCCTCCACCGCATCCACGAGCGGGCGGCGGCGCTCGACGATCGCGCCGATGACGTCGCGCCACACGGCCACGTGCCCGGCGAGCCCGATGGCGGCCGGATCCGACGAGCCACTGGCCGCCGTCGATCCCACCACCGGTGGTGGCACACCGGGGATGTCCCACGACAGCACCTCACCCTGCCCGAGTTCGATCCTGCCCCTGCTCGTGTGAAGGGTCAGTGTTGCGGGGAATCCAGGGGGTGTCGCCGTGGACGTGCACACGGTTCCCAGTGCCCCGGAGGCGAACGACAGCGTGGCCACCAATGTGTCCTCCACCTCCAAGGGCAGGGCCAGGGTGGCTGACTGGGCGGTCACCGACTGGACGGGCCCGCAGAGCCACTGCAGCAGGTCAAGGCTGTGGACGCCCTGGTTGGCCAGCGACCCGCCACCGCCGGAGGCACGGGAGCGCCACGGGGCCTCGGCGAAGTACCCAGCCGTCCTGAACCACGGAACCTGCACCATGGCGAGTCGGACGTCACCCAGGTCGCCACACTCAAGAAGCCGTTTCACCTCCTGGTACTCCGATTCGAAACGGCGTTGCGCCACCATCGCCACGACGCCCGGGCCGCTGTCCTGGAGTGCCACCAGGGTGTCGGCGTCGGACACAGTGAGCGTCATGGGCTTCTCCACCACGACGTGCCGGCCGGATTTTGCCACCGCGATGGCCGCGGCGCCGTGGAACTGGCTCGGGGAGCACAACACGACGATGTCGACGTCCCCGTGGCCCACCAGGTCGTCGTGGGACATCCTCCGGGCCACCGGCCACCCGAGTTCCCGGCCGCTGTCCTGGTGGCCCCCGGACCATGCAGTCACGCGGACACCATCCACCTGGAGCAATGCCCTGGCATGCGTCGCCCCCACGGATTTCACGCCGACGATTCCGACGCTGAGTTCGTTTCTCATGGTGTTTCCTGTCCTTCTTCTGGTCAACGGATCGGTCAGACCTGCACGAACACGAGGAAAAGGGGCGTGGAGGCGGATACCTCCACCCTCACGCCCCAGTTCACAGCCACTATCCCTTGATGAGGCCCATGGCTTTCGGCAGCCACAGCGACAGTTCCGGGATGAACACCACGAGGAACAGTGCCGCGATGATGGCCAGCAGGAAGGGCCACAGCTTGCCGATGACCGGCTCGATGCGGAGCCGGGCTACCCTGGCCCCCACGAACAGCACGTTGCCAACCGGTGGAGTGATGACGCCCACGGACAGGTTCATCACGACCATCGCACCGAAGTGCACCGGGTCCACGCCGAGTTCGAGGGCGATCGGGAGGAAGATCGGCACGAAGATCAGGATGGCCGGCGTCGGATCCATGAACGTTCCGATGATGAGCAGAACCACCATCATGATCAGCAGGACCACGACCTTGCTGTCGGTGACGCCCAGGATGGCGTCGGAGATCAGGTCCGGGATCCGGGCGAACGACATGACGAACGAGAGCGCCGTCGACACCGCCACCAGGAGCATGACGATGGCGGTGGTGCGCCCCGCATCGATGAGGATGTCGGGCAACTCACCCACCTTGATGGACCGGTAGATCGCCGAGAGAACCAAGCAGTAGACGACCGCGATGGCAGCAGACTCCGTGGCGGTGAAGAAGCCGACGAGGATGCCACCGACCACGATGACGATCATCAGCAGCGACGGGACGGCGCGCCAGATGATGCCCACTGCCTGTCGGAGCGTGGCCCTCTCGGCGGACTTCAGCCTGCCGGGCTGACGGCGCGCATAGAGGTAGGTGACGAGCATGCAGGCCCCCGCCCACAAAAGGCCGGGAACGAGGCCCGCCATGAACAGCGCCGCGATCGAGGTGCTGGAGACCAACGAGTACACGATGAACGTGTTCGACGGCGGGATCAGCATTCCGGCCGGTGCAGAGGCCACGTTGACGGCAGCCGCGAACGGCCTGTCGTACTTCTCCTTGACCATGCGCGGGTTCATGACGGTGCCGACAGCTGCAGCCGCGGCCACAGCTGCGCCGGAGACCGCCCCGAACAGGGCGTTGGCCACGACGTTGGTCTGCGCCAGGGAGGCTGGCATGCGCCCCGTGAGTACCTTGGCGGCGTCCACGAGGCGGCCGGCGATGCCGCCGTTGTTCATGATGACGCCTGCCAACACGAACAGCGGGATGGCGAGCAGCGGGAAGGAGTTGATGCCCGTGAACATGCGCTGGGCAGTCGCGAGCACGGCCGGCTCCAGGCCAAGGAGGGTCACCGCGGCAAGGAAGGAAGCGCCTCCGATGACGACGGCGATGGGCATCGAGAAGACGATGCCGATGATGATGCCGAACAGCAGGATGAGTCCTGCAAGTGTCGAGGGATCCATCATGCCTCCGGGTCGTCGTGGGCGATCGGCGAGCCGGTCGACGTGGCGTCGAAGGAGCCATCGCTTCGCCGTGATGCCTCATTCTCGTCGGGGAGCAGGAGGGTATCGGTGCCGTACTTCTCCATCCGGAGTTCCGGATCCTCAGCCATCTCGGGGTAGGGCGAGATGATGCCCCGCCAGATGCCGTGGATGTAGTACACCGAGTAGAAGGCCATGAGCACGCCGGAGACCGGCAGCGCGAGGTACATCTGGCCGAAGGTGAACGGCAGCGCGCTCAACCCCTGTGTCCAGGCATTCTGTGACGCACGCCATCCTCCCCACACCAGCACCACGACGGCGAAGGCGAGCACGAGCACCTGCACGATGATCGCGATCAGCTTCTCACCACGTTCCGGGAACTTGCGGACGATGAACTCGACGGCCACGTGTCCGCGCTCCCCGAACACGAAGGCCGAGGCGAACAAGCCGAGCCAGACGAAGGTCAGCCGTGCCCCCTCATCGGTCCACGTGGCCGGATTCGCAAGTATCTGGCGGCTGAAGACCTGCCACACCACGATCACGACGAGCAGCGCGAAGAGCGCCACCGTGATCCAGTACAAGACCTTGTCGAGGACTGTCTTGACGGCGTTCACGGCTTACCTCCTTTCCTGTTGTCCGGCTCGGCCTGTCGCATCACTTGGCGGCGGCGCGAGCGGCGTCGTAGAGACCCTGTTGGGTGTCGTTGGTGATGAATTCGTCAGCCAAAGCCTCGAGCGGCGCGGTGAACGCGGCATCGTCAACCTCGGAGAACGTTGCCCCGCCGGCCTTGGCGCCGTCGATGGCCTCCTGAGTGGCCTTGGCCCACAGATCGGTGTGCTCCTCGTACGCCGCGGTCCAGCCCTTGTCGAATGCGGCGCGGTCCTCCCCGGACATCTCTGCGAGGACGTCGGCGTTGATGATCAGGTAGTCCAGGCCGACGAGGTGCTTCGTGGAGGACCAGTACGGCGCCACCTCGAAGTGCTTCTGCGTGAAGTAGGACACTTCGTTGTTCTCGGCGGCATCGACGACGCCGGACTGGAGGCCGGTGTAGAGCTCGCCGTAGGCCATGGGGGTGGCGGACGCGCCGAGTGCTTCAGCCATGGCGATGTTCAGCTTGGACTCCTGGACGCGGAGCTTCTTGCCGTTCATGTCGGCCGGGGTCTTCACCGGACCGAAGGAGGTGTAGATGCTGCGGGCGCCCTGGGTGAAGCCACCCAGCACAGTGATCTTGTTGCTCTCCTCCAACGAGGAGTAGAGGTCGCCCGTGATGTCGAGGTTGTTGATGACGCTCATCTGGTGGTCGACGTCGTCGAACACCTTGGGGAGGTTGAACACGGTGAAGTCGGGGTTCAGGTTCTCCAGCTGCGGGCCGGAGACGATGGCCATGTCGACGCTGCCGTCGGAGACCAGCTGGAGGGCTTCCGCCTGGGCGCCGAGGGTCTCATTGGGGAAGACGTCAATCCCCCACCCGTCGGTGTTCTCCTCAAGGTAGTCATTGAAGTGGTCCAGCGCGATGAAGGAGGGGTGCTCCTCAGTCTGGTTGAGCGCAAGGCGCATCTTCTTGCCGGTGGACGTGCCGGCGTTGTCGCCCTTGCCGTCATCCCCGGTTGTTCCCGCGTCGCCGCCACATGCCGTGAGCATCAGCGCTGCTGCTGCGAATCCGGCGATGACCATCGGGATCTTCTTGTTCCTCATACTGCTGTCCACCCTTGTCTTTGAGTGCCCTGCGGTGATGCGGGGCGGTTGTGGTGTGCCCGGACGAATTGCGCATCCGGGCTCGTGCATCTGGGTCTCACGGAGTCTGAGTTGTGCAGGCCGCCTTGTCGGCAACGACTGGGCTTTCCTCCACTGCAATGACCTCGTGCCTTGATTCAGTCAGACAAGGGGGCCCGACGCCCACCAGTTGCCACTAGTTGCCGTTGGGTGAGCACTTGCATGCATGGTGATTCCTGGCTCAGGACACGGCGATCTGGGCAGCGAGATGCCCTGCGCCGTACCCGTTGTCGATGTTGACGACGGCCACGCCGGGAGCGCAGGAGTTGAGCATCGCCAGTAACGGCGCGACCCCACCGAAGGCGGCTCCGTAGCCCACCGATGTGGGAACCGCGACCACGGGGCAGGACACCAGCCCCGCCACCACGCTGGGCAGTGCGCCGTCCATACCGGCTGCGACGACGATCACCCTGCTCCTGCGCAGCAGGTCCAGGTGGCCGAGCACCCGGTGCAGCCCCGCCACCCCGACGTCGACGACGAGTTGGGTGGCGCGCCCCAGATGCATGGCGGTCAGTTGAGCCTCCCGTGCCACCGGCAGGTCGGAGGTGCCGGCGCTGATTACGGTGACCAGTCCGCCGCTGGCGGCTGGAGGTGTGGCGGGCCAGGCGATCAGCCGCGCCTCGGCGTGGTGCTGCGCGTCGGGAAGGGCCGTGAGGACCCCCTGCACCTGCGTGTCAAGGACGCGTGTGAACAGGGTCGGC
>JBBSRQ010000186.1:0-5086 GCA_038242845.1 Propionibacteriales bacterium
AGTTCTTCGACCTCGACGCCGACCCGCATGAGGAGCACAATCTGGTCCACGACCCCACCCGCACCGTGGACGTCACCCTGTGGCGTGGCCGCCTCATCGAGGCCCTCACGGGCCGGGAGGAGGGCTTCGTCGCCGACGGCAAGCTGGTTGCCGGACGTGTGGTCCGCACGGAGTCCTCAGCGGTGGAGCAGGTCATCGACGGCTGGTACGCCCAGTAGTTGACCCAGAACGCCAACGAACCCCCGGAGTGCTCCGGGGGTTCGCTACTTGCGCTGGCGGTGACGGAGAGATTTGAACTCTCGGTGGCTTGCACCACTCTCGCTTTCGAGGCGAGCTCTTTCGGCCGCTCAGACACGTCACCGCCGGTGAGTTTACAACTATTGCGCCATCACCCGCCAATCGAGGTTGGCTAGGCTCGTCCATACAGCGTCGTCGACCCCGAAGAAGGAACTCACCATGCAGCACCGCCAACTGGGCAACTCCGGACTCACCGTCTCCACCGTCGGCCTCGGCTGCAACAACCTCGGCCGTGCGGGCACCGTCACCGAGTCACAGGAGGGCACCGACGCGGTGATCCACGCCGCGCTGGAGGCGGGCATCACCCTGTTCGACGTGGCCGACGTGTACGGGCGCGAACACGGACTGTCCGAGACCATGCTTGGCAAGGCTCTCGGATCACGGCGCGACGAGGTGGTCCTGGCCACCAAGTTCGGCCTCCCCATGGACGGCGCCAACGGCAACGACTTCGGTGCGCGGGGATCGCGCCGCTACATCGCCCGCGCCGTCGAGGCGTCGCTGCGCAGGTTGGGCACCGACCACATCGACCTCTACCAACTCCACAGCCCTGACGAGAACACCCCCATCGAGGAGACCCTCGACGCGTTGGACGACCTCGTGCGGGCCGGCAAGGTCCGCTACATCGGGCACTCCAACATGGCGGGCTGGCAGATCGCGGAGGCCGAGTTCGTCGCACGCGCCCGCGGCGGAGCACGGTTCGTCTCCAGCCAGAACCACTACAACCTCCTCGACCGCCGGGCCGAGCTGGAGGTCATCCCCGCCGCCGACGCCTACGGGCTGGGTGTCCTGCCGTACTTCCCGCTGGCCAACGGCCTGCTCACCGGCAAGTACTCCTCCGGGAAGGCACCCGAGGGCAGCCGCCTGACGCACTCGCGCACGAACATGCTGGAGGACGCGGACTACGACCAGCTGCGTGCCCTGGGCGAGTTCGCGGAGCAGCGCGGGCTGGAGGCCATTGAGGTGGCGTTCTCGTGGTTGGCGTCCCGCCCGGCCGTGGCCAGCGTCATCGCCGGCGCCACCAGGCCGGAGCAGGTGCGGCAGAACGCCATATCGGCGGATTGGGCACCCACGGAGGAGGACGAGGCCGCCCTCGACGAGATCTTCCCTCGGGACCCGAAGATCGCGCTCTTCTAGGCCCATGGAATATCGCCAACTCGGCCGCTCCGGGCTCACCGTCTCCGCCGTCGGCCTCGGGTGCAGCAACCTGGGACGGACAAACACGGCCACCGCGACGCAGGAGGGCACCGATGCGCTGATCCGCACCGCCGTCGACGCCGGCATCAGCTTCTTCGACGTCGCCGACGCGTACGGGCGCGAGCCCGGCCTCTCCGAGACCATGCTCGGGAGAGCCCTGCGCGGCCGCCGCGACGACGTGGTGGTGGCCACCAAGTTCGGCATGGACATGCGCGGCACCAACGGCACCGACCATGGGGCGCGTGGGTCCCGCGGCTACATCGTCCGCGCCGTCGAGGCGTCGCTGCGGCGGCTCGGCACCGACCACATCGATCTCTACCAACTCCACGTCCCCGACCCGCACACGCCCATTGCTGAGACCCTCGACGCCCTGGACGATCTGGTGCGCTCCGGGAAGGTGCGCTACGTCGGGGCCTCCAACATGGGGGGCTGGCAGATCGCGGAGGCGGAGTTCACCGCCCGCGCCCGTGGGGTCAGCCGGTTCGTCTCCGTCCAGAACCAGTACAACCTGCTGTCCCGCTACGCGGAGGTGGAGGTGGTCCCGGCGGCCGCGGCCCTCGGGATCGGGATGCTTCCGTACTACCCGTTGGCCAACGGCCTGCTGACAGGCAAGTACTCCGACGGCCACGCACCGGCGGGCAGCCGGCTGGCCCACTTGCGGCCGGCACTCCTGGAGGCGGCGGACCTAAGTCAGTTGCGTGCCTTCGGCATCTTCGCCAACGAGCGCGGCCTCACGGAGGTGGAGGTCGCGTTCTCGTGGCTGGCGTCGCGGCCCGCCACCTCCAGCGTCATCGCCGGGGCCACCACACCAAAGCAGGTTGTGCAGAACGCGAACGCCGTGGCCTGGGTCCCGACCGTTGCCGACGAGGCAGTACTGGACGAGATCTTTCCCCGGGATCCGACGGTGGTCCGCGCTCTCACCTGATCCTTGCCCGGACAATCATGGGGCGCGGCGGCGGTCCGCGAAGAAGGCGTCGAGCAGAGCGCCGCATTCCTGCTGCAGCACCCCACCGGTGACACGGGGGCGGTGGTTGAGGCGCGGGTCCCGGACCACGTCGAACAGTGAGGACACAGCACCGGCTTTGGGATCAAAGGCCCCGAACACCAGGTGCTTGATCCGGCTGGCGATGATGGCCCCCGCGCACATGGTGCAGGGCTCCAGTGTCACCACCAGCGTGCAGCCCGTCAGGCGCCACTCCCCCAGCTTCCCGGCGGCCCGCCGGATGGCGACGACCTCGGCGTGCGCGGTGGGGTCACCCAGCAGCTCACGCTCGTTGCAGCCGACAGCCACCACGGTCCCGTCGGGACCCAGTACGACCGCACCGATGGGCACGTCCCCGTGCCCAACCGCCGTGCGCGCCTCAGCGATGGCGCTCTGCATCGCCGGGGCGAAGCGGCTGCCCACGTCAGTCGTCGAAGGACTCGGCAGCCCGCTCGAACTCGGGTGCCACCTTCAGTTTACGGACGATCTGCAGCACCAGTTCGTCGGAGTCCGCGTCGTAGTCCGTGGCGATCTGCTCCAACTCGAAGGCGCGCAGCCCGTTGGCTGCGAACATCTCGAGGTCACCCACGGGGACGGAGTCGTCCTCCTCATCAGGGATGTCCTCGTTGAGGTAGTCCATGACGTCGCGGGCCAGCGGCCAGTCGTTGGCGGCGCCGGAGTCACTCAGCAGCACCTCGACGGTGCGGCCACGCACCCGGCACGCCACGAAGAAGTCTCCTGCCACCGACACGAAGCCGACGGCACCGGAGTCCCCGGGGATGCGTCCCAACTGGCGGACCAGTTCGTCGAAGTCGTTGGCGAGGTCGTAATCCATTGGCACGGCCAGCGGGCGGCCGTCCTCCCGGTACACCGCAACCACGAAATCGATGTCGTCCTCGGTGGCATCGTCAAGGTCGAGATCATCGTCGTCCTCGTCGGTGTCATCGTCGGAGTCGCCGTCGTCCTTGAGGTCGAATGGTTCTGCGTCCTCGTCAAATGCGTCCACGGCGGTCCCCTTCCTGATTGATGCCGCGTCCATCCTCCCAGACATTTGGGTGGAGCACAGCCCCGGGTCCGCAACCATCCGTGGCTGGGATGTGCAAAGGTGGGGCTCGTGGAACTTTGCGTGATCAAGCACCCCCTGGTGGACCACAAGCTCACCCTCCTGCGAGAGGCCAGCACGGAGCAGCCGACCTTCCGTCGGCTGGTCGAGGAGCTGGTGACACTGCTCGCCTACGAGGCAACGCGTGGTGTCCGCGTCCGGGAGGTGGAGATCACCACCCCGGTTTCCACCACCATGGGCACGCGCCTCGAGAAGCCGGCACCGCTGGTGGTTCCCATCCTGCGCGCCGGGCTCGGGATGCTCGACGGCATGCTTCGCCTGATGCCCTCGGCGGAGGTCGGTTTCCTCGGAATGATCCGTGACGAGGAGACGCTGATGCCGGTCACCTACGCGGAGCGCCTGCCCCAGGACCTGTCCGGTCGCCAGTGCTACGTCCTGGACCCGATGCTCGCCACCGGCGGGTCGCTCGGCGAGGCCGTGAAGTTCCTCGTCAAGCGGGGTGCCGACGACATCACGGCCATCTGCCTGCTCGCCGCTCCGGAGGGCATCGAAAACATGCAGAGACTCCTTGCGGATCTGCATGTGCCGTGCACCCTCGTGACGGCCGCCGTCGACGAGTGCCTCAACGACGTCGGCTACATCGTGCCGGGCCTCGGTGACGCGGGCGACCGCCTCTACGGTCTCGCCGACTGAACGGGACTCCGAATCCGCCCCTCGTAGGATCGGTCCATGACTGACTCCACCGGTTCATGCTGCTCACCGTCGTTGCGTGCGGGCAGCCAAGCCAGAGCCAACCAGCCCCCCCGCTCCACCGCCTCTGGCGACGGGACCCACGCCGTCGAACAGGTGTTCGTCCCCGCCCAGACGTATTCGATGGGCGACCACCACGGCGACGGTCGCCCCGGCGACGGGGAGACGCCGGTTCACGCCGTGACCCTCAGCGCCTTCGAGATCGACGCCACCAGCGTCACCAATGCCGACTTCGCCACCTTCGCCGATGCGACCGGTTTCCGGACGGAGTCCGAGCAGCAGGGCTCCTCGGCCGTGTTCCACCTCGCCTTCGAGGGCACCGACGACGACATCCTCGGCACCGCCCAGGGCGCCCCCTGGTGGTACGGGGTACGCGGGGCGGATTGGCGCCACCCCGGCGGGCCCGGCTCCGGCATCGAGGAGCGCATGGACCACCCCGTGGTGCAGGTGAGCTGGGATGACGCCCAGGCCTACTGCGACTGGGCGGGCCGCCGACTGCCCACCGAGGCCCAATGGGAGTGCGCAGCCCGCGGCGGTGTCGTGGGCGCCCGCTACCCGTGGGGCGACGAGCTGGCCGCGCGGCGCACGGGAACCGACTGGCCCGTCAACATTTTCCAGGGCAGCTTCCCCGGCCACAACACCCTCCAGGACGGATTCCTGACCACCGCCCCCGTACGGAGCTTCGCAGCGAGCGGGTACGGGCTGTGGCAGGTGGTGGGAAATATCTGGGAATGGTGCCAGGACTGGTTCGACCCCCGCTACTACGGCGCCTCCCCCGCCCAAGATCCGCAGGGTCCGGC
>JBBSRQ010000187.1:0-5077 GCA_038242845.1 Propionibacteriales bacterium
GTACGGCCGTGGTCGCCGTACCCGTCGGTACGGCCGTGGTCGCCGTACCCGTCGGTACGGCCGTGGTCGCCGTACCCGTCGGTGCGGCCGTGGTCGCCGTACCCGTCGGTGCGGCCGTGGTCGCCGTACCCGTCGGTGCGGCCGTGGTCGCCGTAGCCGTCGGTGCGGCCGTGGTCGCCGTAGCCGTAGGAGTAGCGGTGGTGGTGCTTGTCGGGGGGGTGGTGCAGGGGCCGCCGCGGAAGGTGTTGTTGTCAAGCGTGACCGACCCGTTCCGGGCAAGGGCACGCCCATCGACAGTCGCTCCGGTATCGGCTGTGATCGACGTCAGTGCCAGGATGTTCCCGACGAACGCGGTGCCGGTACCCAAGGTTGCGGAGCTCCCTACCTGCCAGAACACGCGGCAGCCTTGTGCCCCGTTGATGAGTACAACACTGCTCGACGTGGCCGTGATGAGCGTGGACTCGATCTGGAAGACGAACACCGCATCTCGGTTGCCCTTTGCATCGAGGGTCAAGGGGCCGGTGAGACCGATTGAACTTGATCCTTTATAGACACCGGGTGACAAAGTGATGCCGCCGATGTCCCCGGAGATGGTGGCGTCAGGCGTCTGTGCGGCCGCGTCGTCGTATGCGACGGAAAGGTCTGACTGAGCTTGGAGCGCATGAGCATCCGCCGCGTGCGTGGCGCCCTGCGCCAGTCCTGGAGGGAACCCGCTTATGGCGGTGCCGGGGCTGACCCCAAGCCCAGCGTTGAGGACACTTGGGCCAGTGTTTGTGACCGATGCGCCGCCAAGGACTGAGTACGACCCAGCTGTTCCGAGATCGACGGTCGTACCGACCGCGGATGCGGTTGGCGTCGAAGTCAGTAGCCCGGCCGCGCTCACCAAGGCAATCACTGACCCTGCGGCGACGAGCTTGGGAGATCGCGAACGTATGCGTGGCATAAAATTTCCTCAAATCCCGGAAGGTGGAGAAAATATCCACATCGTCGTGGATATTGAATGCCCCAGTCATATCACGTTACCGGAGCTTCACTCAAACCAAACCAGGACCCACACCCCGACGCGACAAGCCCATTACTTCCCTCTCCCCGGTTAAGGATGCGCATCTGCGGCGGATGATTCTGGTCGGTGGCTGGCCGCCCGAACTGTCTGTGCACTGCTGGATATATCTCAACTGCATTCTGGCAAGGCCTTCGAGGCGCCGTGCCCTCACGCATTAGGACGTCCGCAAAGGACTGGTGGCCGCCTTTCCTGCGTTGAAAGCAAACGTCGAACCCTCCGGGATAATAATCGAATCAGACGTCAGTTGTCAGCGAGAATTGCGATCTCAATTCCCTTTGGGGGATTGCGAATCAACGAGGGGTATTGTGCGACGGCGGCGGCGCCTCATCTCGGGCACGCCAACCCCGTTCCTCGTCGAGCGGTCCTCGACGGAAGGTGAAGGCGCGCCAACTGATCAACGGCCAACCGCCGGTGAGCGACTAGAAGTGGAAGCGGTCGGCGGGGATGTACATCGCGTCTGCGTCCTTGCCCTCGGAAAGGAAGGGGAGATCGACGGTGGTGGCAGACTGCATCCGGCCAGGTTGGCGGGGCTATCCGTCAGAGCGAGGCAACGAAAACTGATCCCGTACGGACGCCTTGAACAATCACCTCGTCACCACATCGTCGAGCACAGCTGCGGCTCAAGGGCAGTCCGGGCCGCGATCTGCTTCGCGGAGTGGGTGAGCGGCTGCAGTCATTCGGACTGCCAACGGAAACATTTCAAGGTGTGTGGCGGCATCCCGTGAGGGATACGGGCCGCCATCACGGACATCTGGTGAATCTGCCGGTCCCTATAACTCCCCCATCAGCAGAACGCGCGCCGTGTGAAGGCTGCGGCGAGTCCCGTCGCCATCAACGCGTTTGAGTTGGGGTCGTCACTCACTTACAGCTCAACACCCGCCAATCGGCTACCCCCAGAGACGCACTCGCTGGATGATCCCGCCGAACGGGTCGGCGTAGCGTCCCTCGTACTCCCCGGCTCCGACGCGCCAGCGCCATGAACCCCCGGCCAGGGTCTGGGGCAGTTGGGCGTCGACGCGCCCGACGGGGTCGCCATCAACCCAGACTCCCGCATCCTCGCCGTTGCACACCACGACGGTGACCATCGAACCGGCAGAATATTCGTGGGACGTGGCCCACGTCTCCCCTCCTGTCACAAACGCCATCCATCCGAGGAAGTTCTCGCCGGACAGACTCACGGCCGCCAGCGGCTCGGGCGACTCCTCCGGCGAAGGACCCAGCCGGGCCAGCAGCACCTGCCAATGGTCAAGCTGCGCCTCGGGCAGGCGGCACCGGAGCTCGATCACGTAGCGATCCCCGAGTGCTGCGTCGAACTCAGCGACCCCCTCAGGCACCTCGTCGACGAGGAGTTCCATTCCATCCGCCTGCCACGGGATGTCCCCACGACCGCCGAGGGCGGCCGGGAGGGGGAACGAGAACTGGTCCTCGGGACGGGCGAGCGCGAGTTGGCGACGGGCGGTGACGCTCCGCAGGACCGCAGGGTGTCGCAGTGCGGGGCACAGCGATATGACCTGACACCGGCCGGTACGCGGATCGACGTCGTAGATGCGCGCGGCACCGGCGCCGCCGAACGGCAGTTCCTGATGGTTCACCGCGTGGTACTCGCGTCCACCGGTGACGACGCGGGTGCTCGGCCATTCATGTCCGCCGAGGACCAGGAAGACCTGGGGATGTCGCGCAAGGAGCTCAGCGATCCTCTGCCCCTGAGGGGTCAGTGCGGCGTGGGCGGCGACGTCGTGGCTGACCAGCACCGTTGACAGCTCCGGGTGCCCGTTCAGCATCCCCAGTGCCCAGCGCCATCCGTCGTCACTGGGTCGCCAGTCGAGGGCGAGTATCCCCACCGCTGATCCTCCGGGAAGTCCCAACTCGCGCCAGGACGAGTAGCCGCCGGGCCCATGCACGACATCTCCCACAACTTGGTCCCCGCCGAGGAGGTCGCACCCGGGGCCGAAAGCCTCGAGGAACGGAGTGGGTCCTCGGTCGTCGAGCGAGTGGTGTTCGACGTCGTGGTTGCCGGTGGCGATGGTCACCCCAGGCGCAACGGCACCCGAGGCACCCAGCACCTGCACACCATCCCCCAGGACGGCCAGTGCCGTGGAGCATTCCGCCGCCCATCCGTGCTCGGTGACGTCCCCCACGTGGATGATGTGGGCCAGCGGGGCGATCGCTCCGGTGCGCTGAAGCGACGCCACCTCCTCGAACGTCGCGGACAGCAGTCCGGGGTTCTCACGCGAACCGTCGAAGAGGTACTGGGTGTCGGCGATCACCAGCAGCGAGAACGGCTCCGTCATGCGGGCACGGTGCTCATGAGAATCTCGTGGATCCGCTGCAGGCGCGGGTTTGCGCTGTCCCCGCTGAGTGCGACGAGCTCGCCGTGGCTGGGGGGCGTGGCTGCCCCAGCCGGCCGCCCAAGGATCGACGCTGCGATGAAGGCGGCCACGTCCAGGCGTTCCCTGAGCGGAAGGCCGGGGATGTGGCTGGCGTAGACGAACGCCGCCAGGGTGGAGTCCCCTGCGCCGGTGGTGGTTCGTGGGGTGACGGGAAAGGCGTCCACCTCCGCTTCCTCACCGGTGATGGTGTCCAGGCCGAACATGCCTCGTGCACCACGCGTCACCACCACGAGCGGGACGTGGGCCGTGAGTGCCCGGGCAGCCGAGGCGATGTCGTCCTCACCAGTGAAGGCACTCGCCTCCAGCTCGTTCAGCATCCATGCGTCGCAGGTGTCGACCTCCGCGAGGGCGTCGCGTCCCCACTCGCCGCTGGGGTCAAAACCACGTGACGCGTAAACTTTTGACCCTTGGGCGCGGGCCTCCTCCAGCCACTTCATGGCCGGGTCACGCATGTCGACGATGATGGCGTCGGCGTGGAACTCGGCCTCATCGAGGTGGGCAGCAATGCCGGTCGGCGGCGGCGTCTCCACGGTCACCATGGCCCGGTCCTCCGGCAGCGACAGCGCAATCGTCACCGGCAACTGCCACCCGGAGTGCCTGTTCGTCAGCGACATGTCGACCCCCAGGGCGGCCATGTCTCGCAAGAGCCGTTCGCTCGCGTCGTCATCGCCCACTGCTGTGGCCAGGGCCGTGCTCATCCCGAGGCTCCGGCAGACTCGGGTCATGTTCCCGATACCACCCCAGGTCTCATGCAGGCCCTCGCCGTAGCTCTCCTCCCCGAATTGTGGCATCGCCTGCATCCCGGTGATGACGATGTCGCGGTACGTCGTGCCCACCGTGAGAACCCGCGCGGTCGTCCCCTGTGTCCTGCTGCCCATCCGACATCCCCCTTGGAAATCCTTTTACCGCCTGCGCGAGGTTGCTCATGACTGCGCATCACTAGATACACTTTACTCCGAACCCGCCCCCGATAAGGCAACTGTCGCCCACGATCGGGCTCACAAGACTTTCGACTGCACGAAGTTGGGCACGAATGAACATCGATGCTCACCTTCGCTATGCTCGCTCCATGATTCCTGCGGTTCGGCACCAGCGCATCATGCGCAGCCTGCGCCAACTCGGTGGCCAGACGGTCGGTGACCTGGCCGCCACGCTCAACGTCAGCTCATCCACCATCCGACGTGACCTGAGCCGCATGGAGGACGACGGCATCCTGCAGCGCACCTTTGGGGGCGCGATCCTCACAGACGAGCCCGACGAACCCATTGAACAAGCACATCAGGCCAACACCGACGGCAAGCTGGGGATCGCGATCGCGGCCAGCACACTCATCACCGACGGGATGGCCGTCATCCTGGACGTCGGCAGCACCACTCTGGCACTCGCCGAGGCCCTTCGCGGACGCCAACTGACGATCATCACCGCCAGCCTGCCCGTGTTCTGGCTCTTCACCCACGAACCGCAGACCCGCATCCTGCTGCTCGGCGGCAGTTACCGCCCCGACTACAAGTGCACGGCGGGCCACATGACAGTCGCCGCGTTGCGGGACATCCATGCCGACATCGCCTTCCTCGGCTGCACCGGAGTCGCCTCGGACGGCACCATCCGTGACAACACGGCCGAC
>JBBSRQ010000188.1:0-5057 GCA_038242845.1 Propionibacteriales bacterium
CGCCTACCGCAGCTCCATCGAGGAGTTGGCGTGGATGACGGAGCCGACACGTGTCGAGGCGCTGGACAAGCTGTCGAAGTTCCGCCCCAAGATCGGCTTTCCCGAGAAGTGGCGTGACTACTCCGCCCTCCGGGTCTCCCGCAATGACCTCGTCGGGAACGTGCTGGCCGCCAACTCGTTCGAGATGGACCACATGCTGGAGAAGCTGGGTGGCCCCATGGACCCGCACGAGTGGCTCATGTACCCGCAGACGGTCAACGCCTACTACCACCCGCTGCGCAACGAGATCGTCTTCCCCGCGGCCATCCTGCAGCCACCGTTCTTCAACGTGGACGCGGATGATGCTGTCAACTACGCGGCCATCGGCGCTGTTATCGGCCACGAGATCGGCCACGGCTTCGACGACAAGGGTTCCACCTGCGACGGCGACGGCATGCTTCGCGACTGGTGGACGGAGGAGGACCGGGCCGCATTCGACGAGCGTGCACAACGGCTCATCGCCCAGTACGACGAGCTCTCCCCCGAGGGCGCCGACGGTATCCGTGTCAACGGTGAACTGACCGTCGGCGAGAACATCGGCGACCTCGGTGGCCTCGGTATCGCCTGGAAGGCGTGGCGGCTCGCCGGCGGTGACCCCGACGGCGAGAAGGTGGATGGCCGCACCCCCGGGGAGCGATTCTTCTTCGGCTGGGCAGCTGCCTGGCGCACGCTGCTGCGCCCCGAGGCATTGAAGCAGCGGCTGGCCACTGACCCGCACTCCCCGTCGGAGTTCCGGTGCAACCAGATCGTGCGCAACCTGGACGCGTTCCATGACACCTTCCAGACGTCCGAGGGCGATGGCCTGTGGCTGGCGCCAGAGGATCGCGTCACGATCTGGTGACACCGCTGGCCTGGCCGCCCCCCGTCCCCACTACCGGGCACCCAGCCACCGGCGGTGGGGGTCCGGGATAGAATGCCGTGATGGAACAACTTGTGGCCCAGCTCGGTGTGGGCGTACGCGACGACGGATTCATCAGCGCCGACGATCTGGGCGTCAACCGGGGCGACGGTTGCTTCGATGCGACACTGGTGCGCGTCGAGGGCGGTGCCGCCACGGCTGATTTCGTGGACCAGCACCTCGACAGGCTCGGGAACTCTGCCCGGCTGCTCGGGATGCCTCCGGTCGATGCCGACGCGTGGCGGCAGCTGACGGCGGATGCGACCAGCGCCTGGGAGTCACGCGGGGGCGCCGAGGCGGTGTGCAAGTTCCTCTACACCCGCGGCCAGGAAACCATCACGGGTGAACCGCTCGGGATCATCACCATCACGGAGCTCAGTACCAAGCGGATCGCCGCCCGCGAGTCCGCGACGGCGGTGACCCTGTCCGCAGGCCGCACGGCAGGTGCCCTGACGGAGGCGCCGTGGCTCCTCGGCGGCGCCAAGACGTTGTCGTACGGAACGAACCTGGCCTACGTGCGCGAGGCGCACCGTCGCGGCGTCACCGACCCCGTTCTCGTCACCACCGATGGCTTCGTCCTCGAGGGGCCACAGTCGGGCATCCTCGTCCTGAAGGATGACCTGCTCTACTCAACCCCAGTGGAGAGCACCGGCATCCTCGACTCGATCACCGTCCGCCACGCCCTCGAGGGCTGGCGAGGTACGGGGCGCCCGACGGAACACAGGCTGTATGCGGTCGACGAACTGTTCGACGCCGACGCCGTCTGGTTGGCGAGCTCCATCCGGGGCGTGACACCCATGGTGCAACTGGATGGGCGTGAGCTCCCGCAGCTGCCGGCCGTCACCAAGGACATCCGGACGCTGATCCGCCCGTAGGCGGAACACAGGGCGCCCTCACGCGATCTCCTCCAGCCGGATCACCACGGACTTGCTCGTGGGAGTGTTCGACCCATCCGCCGTCGAATCAAGCGGTACGAGAACGTTGGTCTCCGGAAAATACGCGGCCGCACAGCCACGGGCCGTGTCGAAGGCGACAATCCTGAACTCCGGCGCACGACGCTCCACCCCGTCGGTGAACTCCGAGACCAGGTCCACCATGTCCGCATCTGCCAGACCCAGCTCCGCCAAGTCCTCGGGGTGGACCATCACCACCCGACGTCCACCGCGGATTCCGCGGTAGCGATCATCGTTGCCGTACACCGTGGTGTTGAACTGGTCATGCGAGCGCAACGTCTGCAGGAGGAGTCGCCCCTTGGGCGCCTTCGGCCACCACAGCTCGTCGGAGGAGAAGTTGGCCCTCTCGGATGCGGTCCCGAACTCCCGCTTCTCATGGGGAGGATGCGGGAGACGGAAGCCCCCGGGCACGTCGATGCGTGCCTCGAAGTCCTCGAAGTGCGGCACCACCGCCTCGATGTGGCGGCGGATCAGTCGGTAGTCCCCCTCGAGCGCTGCCCAGTCCACCTGCGGGGCACCGGGCAACCGCTCCCCGGACTCGTCCTCGAACAGGTGCCGCGCCAGCCGGCACACGATGGAGATCTCGGACAGCAGGTCCGCCGACGGCGGCTCCAGCTTGCCCTGCGAGGCATGCACCATCGACATGGAGTCCTCCACCGTCACGCGCTGCGGGCCGCTCGCCTGGACGTCCCGATCGGTGCGCCCCAACGTCGGGAGGATGATGGCCACACGTCCGGCTGCCAGGTGGGAGTGGTTGAGTTTGGTGCTCACCTGCACCGTCATGTCGCATTCGCGCAGGGCGGCCTCAGTGACGGCGGTGTCCGGGGCGGCCTTCGCGAAGTTCCCGCCCATGGACATGAAGAACCGGACGCGCTTGTCGCGCATTGCCCGGACCGTGTCGACGGTGTCATGGCCCGGCTCGCGGGGGCTGGCAAACGCGAACTCGTCGTCGAGCCGGTCATGGAAGATCATGGGCATCCTCTCGAAGATGCCCATCGTGCGGTCCCCCTGGACGTTCGAGTGCCCACGCACGGGCAGCAGACCCGCGCCGGGCCGCCCGAGGTTGCCCTGCAGGAGAACTAGGTTGACGATCTCCTTGATCATCGCCACGGAGTGCTTGTGCTGCGTCAGACCCATGGCCCATGCGACGATCGTGCGGTCGGTGGCCAACAGGAGAGCGCCCACCTCGCGGATCTGGCTCTCGCTGACGCCGCTGGACTCAACGATGGCCGACCACGGTTCGGCCCGGACGACAGCCAGGTAGTCCTCCACGTCGGCGGTGTAGCGCTCGATAAACGCATGGTCGAGCACCGTGTCCAGCCCCACCATGTGCTGACCTGCCTCCTCGGCCTCGAGGAGCACCTTCGCCAAGCCGCGGAACAGGCCTTGATCGCCTCCCAACCTGACCTGCAGATGGTGCTCCGCCAATGCGGTCCCGGGCCCGAGCATGCCGCGCACGGTCTGGGGGTTGCGGTAGCGCGTGAGGCCGGGTTCCGGGAGGGGGTTGACCGCGACGATCACCGCGCCCGCCCGTTTGGCCTTCTCCAGCGTGGTGAGCATCCGCGGATGGTTCGTGCCGGGGTTCTGTCCGGCGATGATGATCAGCTTCGCGTCCTCAACGTCCTGCAGCGTGACGGAGCCCTTGCCGATGCCGATGCTCTGGGCAAGTGCGCGCCCGGAGGATTCGTGACACATGTTGGAACAGTCCGGCAGGTTGTTGGTGCCGAAGCCGCGGACCATCAACTGGTACAGGAAGGCAGCTTCGTTCGAGGTGCGCCCAGAGGTGTAGAACGCGGCCTCGTCCGGACTCGCCAGGCCGCGGAGTTCGCTCGCGATGAGACTGAATGCCTCGTCCCAGCTCCCCTCCCGGTAGTGCGTGGCGTCCTTGTCCCGGATCAGGGGGACGGTGAGTCGACCCTGACGGTTGAGCCACATGTCCTCACGGGTGTAGAGCTCGTCGATGGAGTGCTCTGCGAAGAATTCGGCACCCAGCCGTGCCTTGGTTGCCTCGTGTGCGACAGCCTTGGCCCCGTTCTCGCAGAACTCCGCGTGGCTGCGCTTCCCGGCAGCGGGATCCGCCCAGGCACAACTCATGCAGTCGAAGCCGTCCGTCTGGTTCAGCTTCAGCAGGGTCTGCGCCGTGCGCACCGGGCCCATCTCACGCAGCGCATGCTGCATGGCATGGATGACCCCGCCCATGCCCGCCACCGAGCGCTCGGGGGCGCCCACCTTGAGGTTGTCGCTCGGTGACTTCGCCGGTTTCTTCATGCCCCCACTGTAGGCTCGACCGCTGATGAAGTCGACGAATGACCGCGAAGGGCAGGGTTCATGAAACGCGCAGTCGTGCGGTGGCGGGTGCAGACGATGTCCGCCTCCGGGGAACCGCGGTACAAGCCCGATCAACTCGCCGGCGAGGAACCCCTGGAGGTACGACTGGCCGGGCGCCCCTTCAGCGTCACCATGCGCACCCCCGGTCAGGACTTCGATTTGGTTGCCGGCTTCCTGCTCTCCGAGGGCGTGGTCTGGGACACCGAGCAGATCAGGCGGATGGACTTCGGCCCCGGCATCGGCGCCGACGGGCTGCGGGACTTCAACACCGTCGAGGTGACCCTGGCTCCGGACGTGGTCCTACCCACCACCTCGATGGAGCGCCATGTGTACACCTCCAGCAGTTGCGGGATTTGCGGCACGGCGTCGATCGAGGCCGTGCGCAAGGCCTCCCGCCACGAGGTGATGCATGACGCAGTCACCGTCGACGTGCGAACAATCCTCGACCTGCCCTCCCGACTGCGAACGCAGCAGTCCAACTTCGACCGCACCGGCGGTGTCCACGCTGCGGCGATCTTCGTGGCAGACGAACGCTCGGGTGGTCTCAGGCTGCTCTTCTCTGCCGAGGACGTGGGGCGGCACAACGCTGTGGACAAGGTGCTTGGCCGTGCACTCCTGCAGGGACACCTGCCCCTGCGCGGCGCAGTGCTTCAGGTCTCGGGACGGGCGTCGTTCGAGTTGGCGCAGAAGGCGGTGATGGCTGGCGTACCGATCCTTTCAGCGGTTTCCGCACCGTCCTCGCTCGCCGTCGAACTGGGTGTGGAGCGTGGCCTGACGGTCGTTGCCTTCAACAACGGGAGGACGCTGAACGTCTACAGCCACGAGGACCGCATCCGCCC
>JBBSRQ010000189.1:0-5039 GCA_038242845.1 Propionibacteriales bacterium
ATTTCGACTTGACGCTGGCGTTGGCCCAGCGCATCTGGCGCAGCGTTTCGGGGTGGCAGCTCTCGGCGACGCCGAGGAGTTCCCGATCCTTCAGCGCCTGCGCTGTCTGCGCCAGGACCTCCCAGTCCAATGACACGCCAGCGGCCATTTGGTGAACATGTCGAAGATCGGCAAGGAGCAACAGACCGGGCTCGTGAAACCGGCCGGTCAGTTCGGATCCCTTCTGCCGGAGCCTGCTCAGGAGTGTGGCCTCGTCCTCCGGCTCTGGAGCGAGTTCCAGTCCGTAGTCCCTCCCCACCCTGGCGAGATGACGAACGTGCTCCTGTGACCAGCGGGCAATGTCCCGGGCGACATGGTAGGTCTCATGATCCACTTTGTGTCGGTCGGCCAGACCCAGCAGTTCACTGGCGAGGTCGTTCTCCGAGCGGTGCAATTCTGCAATCGCCCCACCCACTTTGTTCCCATGAAGGGAGCGGACCGTAGCTGAGAAGTTCATCATTTCGCCTCCGCCTTCTCGCATTGTTCATCCACCATGGCACTGGCCCCGCCAGCCGTGGGCGGTACAGCACTGGCATCGACAGGCCGCGAGGCCGTGGTGGTGGGAGCTGGTGATGGGTGGCCTCCGGAGGTCTCGACCCGGGTGAGAGCTGCGGCAGCCGTTTTGAACAATGGTTGCTTCGAGGCCGGGTCCCAATCGGTCATCGTCAACTCGTTGGCGGCACGCCCGTGACCGTCCGGTTCGTGCCCGCCTTGTGTGTCCCAGTATCCGTAGTGGAACGGCAGGAACACAACGCCCTTTCGGATGCCGCAGATCCTCAGCCGCGCAGTCACCTCCCCGCGCGGTGTGGAGATGCGAAGCACATCGCCCTCAGCCCAGCCGTGCAGCGTCGCATCTGACGCCGATGCCTCCACCCACACCTCGGGGGCAGCGGCTTGCAGCTGAGGTGCACGGCCCGTCTTGGTGCGCGTGTGGAACTGGTACAGAGTGCGGCCGGTGGTCAGCTGGAACGGAAATTCCTCGGATGGCAACTCGTGCGGTGGAAGGTACTCGGCAGCCCTGAGAATCGCCTTGCCGTTCGGATTCAGTGCCTTGTACTCCGTCTCGGAGACAGGCGCACCTGTCACCATGTCCTTGCCGTAGCTCTCGCAATAGTCGGGGTGCGACCAGAACTGGCCGTCGACATAGATGTGCTCCGTGCCGTCGGGATTCTCCTCGTTGCACGGCCACTGGATGCCGCTACCGCCACGGAGTTTGTCGTAGGTGATACCGGTGTAGTCACAGGGCCGCCCTCGGGTGCACTCCTTCCAGCCCTCGAAAGCCTCCTCCGGGGTACTCCACTTCACCAGGGGGGCACCGTCCTTGTCGCGGAGGTCGAGGCGGTGGGCGTAGTCAACGAGGATGTCGAGGTCGCTGCGTGCCTCGCCTGGCGGGTCCACGGCCTGCTCCGACAGATGCACCTTGCGATCGACGTTGGTGAACGTGCCGGTCTTCTCCCCCCAGGTCGCGGCCGGGAGCACCACGTCGGCGAGTTGGGCGGTCTCGGAGAGGAAGATGTCCTGCACCACGAGGAAGAGCCTCTCCTGCGACAGGATGCTGCGCATGCGGGAGAGCTCCGGCATGGATACCGCCGGGTTGGTGCCGGTGACGTAGAGGAAGCGGATGGAGCCGTCCTCGACGTATCGCATGATCTGCATCGCATGTGTCGGGGCGCTGTAGTGGGGGATGTCCATCGGGTCGATGTTCCACACCTTTGCCAGTTCCTCGACGTGGGTCTTGTTGGACCAGTTGCGGAACGCCGGCAGGTCTCCATCGGCGCCCGCCTCCCGAGTGTTCTGCGCCGTCGGTTGCCCGTTCATCTGGAGGAGTCCACAACCCGGCCTGCCCAACATGCCACGCACGATGTGGATGTTGTTGACCTGCACGGCAGCCGCCGTCGCCTGGTTCGACTGGTAGAAGCCCTGCAGGACGGTGGACATCAGGCGCTCAGCAGTGCCGATGAGTCGTGCTGCCTCACGCAGATCGTCGGCGGGCACGTCACACACCTCGGATGCGTGTTCGATGGAGTAGCCCTGCAGCATCTTCTGCAACTCGTCGAAGCCGACGGCGTGTGCGTCGACGTACTCATGGTCCACCCAGTCGTTGACGAGGATCTCGTGGAGTAGTGCGTTCATCAGCATCACGTTGGTGCCGGGACGCGGCGCGAGGTGGACCGTGGCAGCTTCGGCGACCGGCGTGAGGCGAGGGTCAACGCATATCACCGCCGGCGGGTTCGGGCCGGCGAGACGGTCGAGGATGCGGGTCCACAGCACTGTTTGGGTTTCGGCCATGTTGTGGCCGTACAGGCAGATGACGTCGGCGTGGTCGACGTCGGTGTAGGTGCCGGGCTGGCCGTCGGAAGCGAACGACTCCTTGAGGGCAGCGGCGGCCGTGGCCGTGCACAGGCGAGTGTTGCCGTCGACGTGGCTCGTCCCAATGCCACCGTGGGCGATCAGACCGAGTGTGTAGTACTCCTCCAGGAACAACTGGCCCGAGGTGTAGAAGGCGACCGAACTGGGCCCACGCTCCGCGAGGAGGTCCCTGGTGCGACCCACGACGGCTTCCATGGCCGTCTCCCAGTCAGTCTCCACCAACTTCCCGTCCCGCCTGATGAGCGGCTTGGTGAGGCGGTCGGGCGAATTGTTTGCCTGCCATCCGAACAGGTCCTTCGGGCCGAGACGCCCATGGTTGACGCGGTCCACCGCGCGTCCGCGGACGCCCACGATGCGCTCGTCCTTCACCGCGATATCGAGTCCGTCGCCATTGGAGTGCAGGATGGCTGCCGATTGGACCCAACGGTCAACCTGCGGTGCCTCGATACCGTCATCGAGGAATGTGTCGACCCGCACCGGCCAACTCTCTCCCGCAGCGTAGGGTGTACGGGTTCCCCATGGCTTTTCAATCCGATCCAACCGCGTCATCTTCTTCACGACCTCTTCGTCTCAAGGAGTGGGGATCCGCGTCACGCTGTCCTTGGTCTCAGTGTTACTCACATTGCTGACCGCGAGTTCACTTCGAGTGAATTATTGGACGAGATGGACGATCATGAGACCGCCGCGACACCGTGCTGAACCGCTTGCAGGCGGGACCCGGAGCCCTTCTCTGAGCGCTTACCCGAATGGAGTCGCCGTCTCCGTCGCAAAGCGGTTCAGGGCGTAGGACACGAGGCTGAGACCACGACGACGAAGCCCCGATGTAGGCAAGGTCATCTGCCGATGTGAGAGCCGGATAGTTGCCTCATCGCGACTGGCTTGTCCTCATTCCATGACGAACACCAACCAGACCGCGGTTGTCGCACACATGTGCCGGATATCCTGCGACCACGGCCGTGATCCTTCTGCTCGGCCATCCGCCGCTTCGACCGGAGGCAAACCATGGACGCCGAACTCGACCACAACAAGTACTCCGCCTACCTCAACCAGCATCTGGTGGCCGCTGACGCCGGCGTGGAGTCGTTCAAGGCTGCCGCGGACACTTGGGAGGGAACCAAGTGGGCGGCGACCTTCGACCAACTCCACACGGAAGAGATCGAGTCCCACGCCAAGGTCGAAGCCCTGATCGAGTCGCTGGGCTACAAGGTCAGCACCACGCGCAACGTCCTCTCCGGAGTCGTTGCCGCCGCCGGTCGCTTCAATCCTTTGAACCCCACCCGCAGCCGTGACGGCCGGATGGCCCAAGCCGAGATCGACTCCTTGATCTCAGCCATCCGGGCACAGCAGACGATGTGGGAAACCCTCACCGTGTTGGCCGACATCGACAACCGCCTCGACAAGGCTGAGTGCATCCAGATGATCGAGCGCTGCGAGGATCAACGTGCCCGCGTCTTCAACATGAGCCAAGAAACGGTCAAGGAGCGCTTCACCCAACCCGCAGGTGGGCGTGACTGACACTTCGCTCGAAGCTGGCAATACGGCCAACCCACCGCCACCGTCCGCACCGGCGAAGTTGCTGTGCGCATGCGCGTGGTGATCCTCTGCTCCGGCGAGGCTCAAGCTTGAGGAACGCGATCCCAGCCAACAGCCTGTCGCTCCATCAGTTGCTGATTCCCACCAAAAGGCTCGTCGCGATCGCCGTCATGACAACGGCGATCCCGATGTCCAGTACGCGCCATGCCATGGGGCGGCTGAACATGGGGCGCAGAAGTCTCGCACCGAAGCCGAGAACCGTGAACCACACAATGCTCCCGAGAATGGCACCCAGGCCGAAGAACCAGCGATCCTCACCGTGGGTTGCTGCAATGGAGCCCAGGAACAGCACTGTGTCGAGATAAACGTGGGGATTGAGCCAGGTCAGG
This sequence comes from Propionibacteriales bacterium, assembly GCA_038242845.1. Lineage (GTDB taxonomy): Bacteria > Actinomycetota > Actinomycetes > Propionibacteriales > Propionibacteriaceae > Arachnia. Next base: position 4,332 of record JBBSRQ010000189.1, read on the forward strand.
GCCACCGCTGGCGTGAGAGTCCGTACGAGGCCGGTGGATGCTCCGGCGGTCGAAGCGTCGAGCGGTCGCGGCACAATCGCCCTGCGTGCGGCCACCACCGCATACCCGATCAGAAACGCGGCACCAACGACCCGTACGGCCGTGAGAAGCCATGGCATCGCACCGATCAGCGCCCCGAGACCAGCGACGCCCACTGAGATCAGGATCGCATCGGATATGGCGCATACCAGTACAACGGCCAGCACGTGCTCCCTGCGGAGGCCCTGCCGGAGGACGTAGGCGTTCTGCGCACCGATGGCGATGATGAGTGAAAGGCCGAAGCCGAACCCGGCGGCGGCGGAGAGGAACACGGCTCGAACCTACTACGACCATCCTGATCGGTACAGCCGCGCACGTTCGCCACACTTCTGGATGTCCACCGTTACGAGGTCAAGCTGCTGGCCGCCTCCCCCATCGGCGACACGAAGGGACCGGAGATGGACTGCGCCGAAACGGTCACATTCTTCGTCGACAGACACGACCTTGTCGACTTCATCCCACCAGACTGCTCCCTCGAGATCCGCGTCGATGAACTCTTTTCGTAGCGGTACCGTCGCGGCCGTGCGCCGGATGGGCCTTGCCGCAACGGCCGCTGTTCTGGTGTGCGGACTCGCGGCCTGTGGCACCACCGTCGGCGCGCCCACCAGGACAACGCAGGAGAGCAAGGCG
>JBBSRQ010000190.1:0-5027 GCA_038242845.1 Propionibacteriales bacterium
CGACTTCGTGCTGGGCGTAGACGGGGTCACCCGCGTTGGTTGACCGGAGCATCATCTGGAGAAAACGCAGCGGCTTGGTGTCCGAAACGTTGCGCTCGGTGTGCATGACGCCGGTGCCGGCACTGAGCCGCTGGGCGGTGCCGGGGGTGATGGTCCCGCAGTGGCCCGTCGTGTCCTCGTGCAGGAGAGCACCCTCGAGGACCCACGTGACGATTTCGACGTCAGCGTGATGATGCTGCTCATAGCCTTGACCCGGATCGATGGATTCTTCGTTGACCGCGATGAGCGGACCGAAGCCGACATTGGCAGCGTCATAGTGGGCGCCATACGAAAAGCTGTGCCGCGTGGCGATGCCGTCGGCCGCGGTGCGATAACGGTCGGCTGCGCGGTGGACGGTGATCGCTGCCGCATCGTTGGCTGGTGCCTCGGCGCTCATGCATAACCCAGCTCGTGGAGGCGGTCATCCTCGATGCCGAAAAAATGGGCGATCTCGTGCACGACGGTGATGCGTACCTCGCGGACCACATCCTCCTCGGTCTCACACATCGCCAGGATCGGATTGCGGAAGACGAAGATACGGTCGGGCATCGCGCCGCCATACGAGAAGCCGCGTTCGGTCAGCGGAATGCCCTCATACAGGCCAAGGAGATGCGGGTCGTGCGAAGGCGCGTCGTCCTCGACGAAAAGCACCACGTTGTCGAGCATGTCGCTCAGCTGGGCCGGGATGGCGTCGAAGGCTGCGCTCACGAGCTCGAAGAACCGGTCCGCAGCGATATCGATCATGGCTCCAGTGTGCCCGATGGGACCCGAGGCCGGTTTTGGTGCGGAGCCGCGTACCCTTTATGCTGAGTTCGCTTCACAGCCGACTGGCCCCCATCGTCTAGCGGCCTAGGACGCCGCCCTTTCACGGCGGTAGCACGGGTTCGAATCCCGTTGGGGGTACCACCAAATTAGCGCGGCTGATCTGCGGAGATGTCGGTCAGGGGCACTTCGCTGTTTGGCCAAGTGAGCGATGTTGGCCGACCGCGTCACCGGTCGTCGTTTCCTAATCGGGGTAGCAGAGTGAGTCGCGGCCGAGCCTGGTCGTGTAGTCCGGCTGGGCTGTTATGGCTTCTGTGTTCGGGCGAGTCGTTGGATTCCGGTGACGGTATCGGCTGAGGACGGTGTCGCCACGTAACTGATCCGAAGGTGCGGCAGGGCGGGACCGGTTGCGTAGTAGTTGGTGCCCGGAGTGAGCGAGGCTCCTGCCGACAGCGCGGCCTCAGAAGCCTGATCGGCATCCTCGTGGGGTGGGAGCGCGATCCACAGGTGATATCCGCCTCGTGGCGTGATGGCGAGGCTCTGCGGACCGAGTTCTGTGGTGATAGCGCGCACGGCGGCGTCTCTACGGTGCGCCAGCTCCGCCGCGAGGGTCGTGAGTGCACGCCGCCATCCGGGGCCGGTGATGATTTCTAGCGCGGTGAGTTGCAGGGGTGCGGGCACAGTCATGGTGTCGATGATGAACGCGGCGCGGAGGCGGGCCATCACGGGACCTCGCGCGGCGACCCCGGCAACACGAAGGCTGGGGGAGGTGACCTTGGTCAGCGATCGGATGTGTACGACAGTCCCGTGCGGGTCGTTGGCGATCATCGGAGGTGGCAGCGGCCGGCTGTCGCGGTGAGCCATGTAGCGGGCAAAGTCATCCTCGACGACGAAGGCTCGGCGGCGACGAGCGATCTGGAGGATCTCGGTTTGCCGGGTGGTGGTCATAGTGGCGCCGGTGGGATTGTGGAAGAGCGGTTGGAGCACGATCACGCGGGCACCGGATCTGGCCAGTGCCTCGTCCAGCGAATCGGGCTGCATGCCGTACTCGTCGAGAGAAACGGGCACGAGCCGTAAGCCTGCGGCGTGCCCGGCGGCAATGGTCCCAGGATAGGTGGGTGATTCGATGATCACGGGGTCGCCTGGCTGACCGAGTGCGCGCATGATCGTGGCCAGGGCGCTTTGTCCTCCGCCGCTGAGGACGATGTCGTGGCGACTCAGGCCGCCACCGATCTCCGCGCTGAACCAGTCCCGGAGTTCGGGCACGCCGCCAGCCGGTGGTCGATCCCATGCCTCGGTCCGACGTGCAGCACGCGAGAGCCCTGCGCTGAGCAGCTTGCGCGGCTGGAGATTGGGGTGGAGGTAGCCGCCGTTGAGATCCACAACCTCCGGGCCACTCATGGCGAGCGTATTGGCCAGGGACCGACTCGCGAACGTGCGCTGGGGGCCACCGGCAATGTTCTCGGTGATCTCGAGAGCGGCCTCCTGCCAGGAGGTATCACCAGAGACGGTGGGCTTGCTCGAGTTGGTACGAAAGGTGCCCGATCCGGGACGCGCCTCGACCATTCCTTGGTGGGACAAGAGTGACAGTGCGTGCGCCACGGTCGTGGCGCTGGCGCCGAAGCGGTTGACCAGTTCACGCTGGCTGGGCAGCTTGGCTCCTATTGGGAAGTCTTCGATCTCGGCAGCTAGGTGGGCTGCCAAAGTATGGGCACTGCTATCCTTTTCCATGAAAGACAAGAGTAGCACTACTGTAGACGCGTGCGTAGCGCCATCCGCCCTGCATGGCACCCTTCTGGCCACGCTGGGGGTTGTTGCGTTTTCCTTCAGCTTTCCGGGCACCGTCTGGGCGTTAGACGGGTTTGGGCCCTGGAGTGCGACCGGGGTTCGCGGAGTCCTTGCCGCCGTCCTGGCCGGAACCGGGCTGCTGTTCTTTCACGCGCCACTGCCACAGAAGCACGACTGGCCAGCATTGGCGGTCGTGGCCGCCGGATGCGTGATCGGTTTCCCGCTTCTCACCACTCTCGCGCTCCAGACCTCATCGACAGCCCATTCTGCTGTCGTGATCGGCGCCCTTCCTATGGCCACTGCCACGATCGCAGTGTTGCGAACCGGTGCCCGTTCCTCCCTGACCTTCTGGGCAGCAGCCGGCGCGGGCACCTTCGCGGTGATGGCCTTCACCCTCGCCCAAAACCACGGACGACCAACGGTTGCTGACCTCTACCTGTTCGCGGCACTACTGCTATGTGCCGCCGGATACGCCGAGGGCGGACGACTGTCGTCCCACATGGCCGGCTGGCGGGTAATCGCCTGGGGTGTTCTCCTCGCAGCGCCCATCAACCTTGCCGTGGCTGCGGTGGCACTCGCCCATGAACCCCTCGAACTCACCGCGACCGCCATCGCCGGCATGGCCTACATCGCGGCCATCTCCCAATTCCTCGGCTTCGTCGTCTGGTACCGAGGCATGGGCCTCATCGGCGTCACGCGCGCCAGCCAACTCCAACTAGCACAGCCGCTGCTTACCATCCTGTGGGCCGTTTTGCTGCTCGGTGAACAACTCAATCGGGCTGTTCCCATCACCGCTGGCATCGTGCTGATCTGCATCTTCGCCACGCAACGAGCCCGCAGTACCTGAATCGAATGACTCAAAACAATCGGTCACTCTCGATGGCGAAACGCCGCGATCTGCCGAGATGCGCGAGGGAGGCTCGCGTGTGATCCTTCCACCTATGAACACGCACTTTGTCGACACGCTCAGAGGTGGACACCCGAACTCACTGGGCCGGACCCACGAGGTGGTCGACATTCTCCTTGCGGACCGCGGTCGGCTGGAGGAACTGTTCGCGGCTATTGCCGACCCTGACCCGGTGGTGCGTCTGCGCGTCGGCGATGCGCTGGAAAAGATTTGTCGTGAACGACCGGGCTGGTTCGTGCCATACGTCGAACGGATTCTTGGCGTCCTCGGGCCGATTGATCAGCCGTCGATCCAATGGCACGTGGCCCAGATGCTGCAGCACCTTCGCGGCGATCTTACGGAAGATCAAGTGCAGCGGGCCACGGGCCTGCTGCAACGAAGCCTCACCAGCTCGACAGACTGGATCGTCCTCAACGTAACCATGGACGTCCTCACGATGTGGGCGAGACGTGACGCGGCATTGATCGGCTGGCTCACTCCCGAACTCGAACGTTTGTGCCACGACGATCGCAAGTCGGTTGCCAAGCGCGCCACGAGACGCCTGGCCGAGCTGGCGAACCGAGCTAGGTGACGCAGGGTGTGAGGAGGCGCAGGCCCTCGTACTCGGCTAGGTCTTCGAAGTCGGAGACATTCAGCGTCGCCAACGGCAGATCATATGCCAGACAGCAGGCGGCGATCCACGAGTCGTTGACCGGTCCGGGTCGGCCACGCTTCTGGGCATAGGCGACGATCTCTCCCCACCTCCTCGCCACGTCAGTGCCGCCTGGAATCTTCGGCCTCGTCGCAAGAAAGGCTTCGATCGCTTCGCGTCGGCGCGCGCCGAGATCACGGAGATGGACCCACTTGGTCAATTCGCCAACCGTCACAAAGGTGATCGCTGCCTCGTGTGGTGCAAGGAGTGCGTGAACGTCGGGCGCGAGCGAGCCCTTGAGAAGATTCGACGCGACGTCGGTGTCCACGACGATCCGCATGCGCTCAACTCATGCGATGCTGGTGGCGCGGTCAGCCTGCAGCCAAGCCAGAAACTCCGCGTGCTCGTCGTCGCTCTCGAAGAAGCCCGGGACCGTCCACTCGCTGCCGTCGCCGATCGGCTTGACGTCACGGAAGATGTCGTCAAGGTCGACACGGTCGACCCACGCCTCGGGCGTGACCGGGTGCGGGTTGCTCGTCATGGTTGACCTCCCAAAGTCGCCGACAGAACTAGTGTCCCACGGGCGGACCACAACCTCCGGAGGCAACGCCACGACGAGCTTGTCACGGTGCCCGATTCGGCCAACAACGCCCAATCATCAAAACCACGTCTGACCTGCGATTTCATCGATTGTCAACCACGTCACAGCACCCTCCAGTGGCCCTTTCACGGCGGTCGCACGGGTTCGAATCCCGTTGGGGGGTACCACTTAAATAGACCGGCTGACCTGCGGAAATGGTTCGCAGCCATTCAGGCCTCTCGGAGCCCGACCGCGTCTCGGGCAACAAGAGCTTCAGTCAGGGCGGCATCATCCGATGCCCAAGCACGCGGCTCCTACGC
>JBBSRQ010000191.1:0-4913 GCA_038242845.1 Propionibacteriales bacterium
CCGGACTCCGTGACGGTGAACCCGTTGCGGATGCCCTGCCCGGTCATGCCCGGTTTGCAGGCAGTGACATAGTCGCCGGGCGTGGCCCGCACCACGAGGTCACGGGTGAGGCCCGGGCCGACGTTCTCGATCTCGCCGACGATGCGCAGCCCGTCGGAGGCGTAGAGGTAGAACTCCGTCACCTCGGTGCCCTCGTTGCGCACACGGAATGCCACGTTCCCCGAGCCAACCTCGGTGGCGGACACGTCGCAGGCATCAGCCGTGGAGGTGACGGTGATCGTCCCCTCGTCGGCGGAGGAAGCAGGGGTGTTGGGTTCGGTGAGGCCGCAGGCGCCCAAGGTCAGCGCCATGGCAGAGCAGGCGAGCGCGAACAGTGGTGTCTTCACAGGGTGTCCTTCGTGGAAGTGGAACAGAAACAAAAAATTCACGCCGCTGCGGGGGAGGGGGCGCGCACTGCCGGGGCGGGGGCAGTGATGGGGCGTTGGACGTGGCGCAGGAACAGCACGAGCGTGGGCACGACGTACAGCACCCAGGCCGAGGCCTCCAGCCATGTGGTGGCTGGCGAGAAGTTCAGGACGCCCTTGAGGAGGGTGCCGTACCAGGAGGTCGGTGGGATGGCTCCGCTGACGTCGAAGGCGAGCGAATTGAGCCCTGGCAGGAGGGCGGCCTCCTGCAGGTCGTGGATCCCGTAGGCGAGGACGCCGCCCGCGATGATGATGAGGATGATCCCGGTCCAGGTGAAGAATTTCGAGAGGTTGATCTTCAGGACACCCCTGTGGAATGCATAACCAAGGGCGACGGCGGTCAGGATGCCGAGCAGGGCGCCCACCAGTGGAGCGGCGGTCGAGCCGGTTGAGCCGGCGGCCGCCTGCGTGGCAGCCCACAGGAACAGTGCTGTCTCGAGCCCCTCACGACCGACGGCGAGGAAGGCCACGAGGGCGAGGCTGACAGCCCCTGTCCCGGCGGCCACGTCGATCCTGCCCCGCAGTTCCAAGGAGAGGCCACGCGCGTGGGTGGCCATCCAGAAAACCATCCAGGTCACGAAGCCCACCGCGACGATCGACAGGATGCCCCCGATGGCCTCCTGTGCCTGGAACGTCAACCGGCGGGGTCCCCACGTCAGCAACGCCCCGAAACCGAGTGACACGACCACGGCGGATGCGACCCCCACCCAGATGCGGGGTAGGAGGTGACGGCGCCCGGTGCGCACCAGGTAGGCGATGAGGATCACCACCATCAGGCTGGCCTCCAGACCTTCACGCAGGCCGATCAGGTAGTTCGCGAACATGTCACCTCCAATAGGTAAGGGTTGCCTTGCCTAATAAGTAGAGCGCGTCGATGGGTGGTTACGCAAGTGGTGGGGCACGCATCCACAATGTGGTCCGTGCCCGCCCTAGGCTCGGTCCGCACCAATTCCGTACATGAGAAGGACCCGCCACCACCGTGTTGCCATTCATATTCATGCCGCTGATGTTGATCGTCGCCGGTGTACTTGCAGTGAGCCGTGCGAGGCAGGACAAGCACCTCAACGGGGTGTGGCGTCGTTGGTCACAGGCCCGCAGCTGGCAGTACCTGCCCGTGTGGGAGTCGATGGTGAATGCACACACCGGGGGTCCGTTCAACAGGGGCACGAGACGCCGCGCGGACCGGGGCTTCATCGGAACCTTCGACGGGCTCCCCGTGTTCGGTTTCAGGTACCGCTACACCGTCTCGACAGGCAAGAGCAGCAGCACATACACGCACCGCATCTGCGGTGTCCGGTTCCCGGGGGCACACTTCCCACCGTTGCGGATACTGCGCGAGAGCGGGGTGCTGTTCGGTCGCGACCTCCAGTTCGAGAACGTCCAGTTCAACGAGTACTGGCACGTGAAGTCGCCCTCGCCGCGGTTCGCGCACGACGTGCTGCATGCCAGTGCCATGGAGTACCTGATGGGGCCCCTCCCAGCGTTCGTGGAGATCTGGTTCAGCCACGACGTGATGTTCGTGGCGGTCCACGGTGACCCGGCCCCGGCCCTGGTGGGTACCCACCTCAGGATGCTCACGGGGTTCGCAGACCAGCTGCGGCGCCATGTCCTCAAGGAGGTCGGTACGGTGCACCGCATGGTGGACCGCTCAGGTCCCGGCGTGTCCCTCGCGGAACAGGAGCGACGAATGGCGCTCCTGGAGCAGCGGGAGCGTCCACCGATGCAGGGGCGGTGATCAGGCGTCCTGCGAGGACCGGATCTTTTCCGGCAGGATGGGGGCATGCCGCTCTTCGACGTGCCCCTGAACGACCTGCGGCGCCGCACCAGCATCAAGTGGCGCCGCTTCGAGCCCGACGTTCTGCCCATGTTCGTGGCGGAGATGGACATCCAGCTGGCGGCACCCGTTGCGGAGCGGCTGCACCGTGCCATTGCGGACGGTGACACCGGATATTCGGAGTCGCCGATGTACCAGGAGGCCTTCGCGGCCTTCTCCGAATGGATGTGGGGGTGGCAGCCCGACCCCCGTGCCGACATGTGCCTGGCTGGCGACGTGATGTCGGGCATGCGTGAACTGTTGCTCGCCATCACCGCGCCCGGCGACGCCGTCGTCATCAATCCGGCCATCTACCCGCCGTTCCGCCTCATCTGTCACACCACAGGACGTCCGTTGCTGGAGGTCCCGATGACAGAAGCCGGCAGGCTTGACCTCGCCGGGCTCGAGGAGGCCTTCTCGGGGGCGCGTGGACCCCGGCCGACGGCGTACCTGCTGTGCTCACCCCACAACCCGCACGGCACCATCCACACACGCGCCGAGCTCACGGCCGTCGCAGCGCTCGCCGCCACGCACGGCGTCACCGTGATCTCCGACGAGATCCACGCCCCGCTGGCGGGCCCGGCGCACGTGCCGTTCACGACGATTCTTGGCGCCGAGCGTTCGTTCGTGGTGACGTCGGCCTCGAAGTCCTGGAATCTTGCGGGCCTCAAGGCGGGACTCATCATCGCCGGTGCCGAGGTCCGCAGTGTGCTGTCCGAGCTGCCGGGGCACGTGCCTGAGTCGGCGAGCCACCTCGGTGTGGTGGCACACGCGACGGCGCTGACGGAGGCGCGTGACTGGCTGCAGGAGCTCACGCTGGAGATCGCCGGGAACAAGACGCACTTCTCGGGCGAGCTCGCACGCCAACTCCCGGGCCTGACGTACGAGCCGTCCGAGGGCACCTATCTGGCGTGGTTGGACTGCTCGTCGCTCGGACTCGCATCCCCGGCCAGGACAGTCCATGAGGTGGGCAGGGTGCGGTTCGGGCCGGGCACCGACTACGACCCGGCGGCACGCCAGCACGTGCGCGTGAATCTGGGGACGTCGCATGAGCTGATCACCGAGGGTGTCCGCCGGATGGCCGCCAGTCTCTGACGGGTCCCCGCGTACTCTGGCGCACGGATGCAACCACGCTCTGGTCCACGGGCTGTTTGTGTGGGATTCTCGGATGCGAGTCCGACGGGAGAGGGGCGCACATGACACTGCCCATGGCCGCGTGGCGCGTGACGTACACGCCCGGTGACTGGTTGGTTCTGTCGGGACCCACAATGCTGGTGGTGATGCTGCCCGCACCCGCTCGCATGTCGCAACTCGTCAACGCGTTGTGGGATGCCGTCGTGGCTGCCCGATCGGTGGACGCCCTGCTGGAACTGCTCGCTGAGTACGGCCTGGACGCGATGCCCGACTTCGCGGCGTTCTTCTGGGACGCCGCCGGCCTGCACGGTCTGGCCAGGGGGCGCATCACCGTCGTGGACACGGAGACGGGCGAGACCGCCGTCTCCGGCTCCGACGTCGTGACATGGCGCGAGGAGGCGCTGGGAGCCACGCGGCACCTGCGCGTTGACATGGAGCCCGTGGACCAGGACGCACACCTGCAGCTGCCGCTGGTGGTGGGTGCGGTCACGGCGTCGGCGATCTACCTGACCACGGACGCGGCCGCCCAGTTGCGATTCCCCGACAACCAACAGGGGGGAATCCTGCCCCGGGTTCCCGTGCTCGGGGTGCGGCCGGGGGCCACGCCCGCACAGGCCGCAGACGAAACTCCCGAGTCCGAGTCCGTGGACACTGACGACGCGCTGGAGGATGTCCACCTGGTGGGGCTCGGCGACGAGACGGAGATGGAACCCTACGAGGAGCCCGACGACGACTCGGACACACGACCACGTCCCGAGCCCCAGTCGGGGCCGGAGACCGACGCCCAGTCCGAGCGCCACGACGATGCGGACGCCATCGGGACGCAGGAGCTCCGGCTGGACGACGACCCGGGGATGCCCACCTCGGCCCCGCCCATGCCCGCCAGCCAGCCACCATCGCCCCCACGCGCATCGACGCCGGTGGTGGTGCCCGGCAACTTCGGTACGGATGCGGACGACGTGGGTGGCACCGTCTTCTCGACAGGTCTCGCCGCCACGCACAAGCCGCCAGCCGCTCCACCCGTGGAGGAACGACAGGTGTTGGCCGTGCCCTGTGCCCGAGGCCATGCCAACCCGCCCGGCAGCCGCACGTGCAGACTCTGCTCGGCGCCGGTGGACCCATCGAACCCACGACTCGTCAACAGGCCTGCCCTGGCCGGGATCCACAGCAACAAGGGTGAGTTCGTCGACCTGCACGTGGCCGTCCTGGTGGGGCGGGCGCCCGAAGTGGGGCGCGCTCCACGGGGCGCGCACCTGATGCGGGTCCCCAGCCCCAGCAGCGACGTCTCCCGCAGCCACCTCATCATCGCGCCGAGGGACTGGAGCGTCATCGTCACGGATCTTGACTCCACCAACGGCACCACCGTGCTCCCCGTCGGGGAGCAACCGTTCATCCTGGCCAACGGCGACTCGGTCCAGGTGGACATGGGGACGGTGCTGGATCTCGGCGACGGAGTCTCGCTGCGCATCGAACCACCGCGTGGCTGAGGCGGTTGTGTCAAA
>JBBSRQ010000192.1:0-4805 GCA_038242845.1 Propionibacteriales bacterium
CCTGCAGTCACCCACGCGCCCCCAGCGCATTTCTCCGCTTCCCGAGTAGGGCTGGAAGTTCCCGACGCCCTTCGATACACCGCCGCTCGTTCCTCACGGCGGCACTCAGGGAACGTGGATCCGCTTCCCGAGCAGCTCTGCGACGGAGTCCGTCGTCTTGAGTAGTCGCGCGACGAAGGAGCCGGCGTATCGAAAGAGCCGGGCGCATCGAAAGAGCCGGGCGCATCGAAAGAGCTGGCGCACCCAAACGAACCGACGGCGGAAGAGATCAGTCGGTCGTAATCGGGGCCCAGCTGGGACCCGTTTGCGCCAGGTTGTCGTCGAGCTTCGTGAACAGCGGCGACGGCTTCTCCAGCGGCGTGCCGGCCACGATCATGCGCGACTCCCAGCGAGCGAGCTCCGATGCGTAGTCACCCTGCAGGATCGGGTATGTGAAATCGCCGTCGCTGCCCTCGACGAGCTCCGGCTGCGCCGCCCACACCCCTTCGCCGCCCAGAGCCTCGAAGATTTTCTGCGCGGAGTGCGGGAGGAACGGCGTGAGCAGCGTGTTGCAGTCGCTGACCGCCTGCAGCGCAACGTGCAGGACGGTGTCGCGGCGTTCCGGGTCGTCCTTCAGCTTCCAGGGTTCCTGGTCGCTGAGGTACTTGTTCGCCAGACCGACGATGCGCATGGCCTCGTTGATGCCCGCCTTGAAACGACGAGCTGCGATGTGCTCCCCCACGGTGATGAACGCGTTGCTGGAGGCGTCGAGCAGCTGCCCGTCCTCGAAGGTCAGCTCCCCCCGCTCCGGGATGGCTCCGACCTGCTTGTGGGCCATGGAGATGGAGCGGTTGACCAGGTTGCCCCACTCGTTGGCGAGTTCGTAGTTGATGCGGCGGACGAACTCCTCCCACGTGAAGTCCGTGTCCTGGTTCTCCGGGCCCGCCACCGCGATGTAGAAGCGCAATGCGTCGGGGCCGAACTCCTTCAGGAAGTCGCCCACGAAGATCGAGGCGCCACGAGAGCTGGCCACCTTGGAGCCCTTCATGGTGAGGAACTCGCTGGAGACCACCTCGGTGGGCAGTTGCAGCTCACCGAGCGCCTCGTGCACCTCGCCGCCGACGGAGCCCTGGCCGTTGGCGCCCAGCAGGATGCCCGGCCAGATCACGGAGTGGAAGACGATGTTGTCCTTGCCCATGAAGTAGTAGGACTCGGCCGCCTCCGAATTCCAGAACGTACGCCATGCCTCGGGATCGCCGGTCCGTTTGGCCCATTCGATGGAGGCGGACAGGTAGCCGATGACGGCGTCGAACCACACATAGATGCGCTTCATGGGTGCGTCGCGCCAACCGTCGAGGGGGACGGGGACGCCCCAGTCGAGGTCCCGCGTGATGGCGCGCGGCCGCAGGTCGGCCAGGAGGTTGTGGCTGAACTTCAGGACGTTGGGGCGCCAGTCCTGCCGCCCGTCCAGCCACACGCCCAGTGCGTCGGCCAGCTTGGGCAGGTCGAGGAAGAAGTGCTCGGTCTCGACAAAGTTCGGCGCCTCACCGTTGATGCGTGAGCGCGGGTTGATGAGATCGGCGGGGTCCAGCTGGTTGCCGCAGTTGTCGCACTGGTCTCCGCGGGCGCCGTCGAAACCGCAGATGGGACAGATGCCCTCGATGAAGCGGTCGGGCAACGTGCGCCCCGTCGACGGGGACAGTGCGCCCATCTGGGTCTGCGCCACCACGTAGCCATTGTCGTGGAGCGCCGTGAACATCTCCTGCACCACGGCGTAGTGGTTCGGCGTCGTCGTGCGCGTGTAGAGGTCGTAGGACAGCCCCAGTCCCTGCAGGTCCGAGGCGATGATGCGGTGGTACTTGTCGGCGCACTCCCGCGCCGTCAGACCCTCCTGCTCGGCCTTCACCTGGATGGCGGTGCCGTGTTCGTCTGTACCGGAGACCATGAGCACGTTGTGCCCCGTCATCCGCTTGAAGCGGGAGAACACGTCAGAGGGCACACCGAAGCCCGAGACATGCCCGATATGACGGGGACCATTGGCGTAGGGCCACGCGACGGCAGCAAGAACATCAGCACACATGGGCGCCATCCTATCGCCGCACGTCTTCCTGGAAATTCACGTGGCGAAGGACGGTGTCCTGGGCCGCCATCGCGGCCAGGTGTCCGCCGCACGAGTCAGGATTCGTGCCGGTAGTGGAGAAAGACGTCAATACGACGTCTGGTGAGCCAACGCCAGCGAAACGCCTGCCGACCGTGTGTGGCGACCATGCCCCCAACGGTTCCGAAGATCAGCAATCCCGGGACACCCAGTGTCAGGGCTGCGGCGAGGGCGTAGCCGGTGCCGTCAAGAAGCAGGACGAGGAATAGGAACACCACGAGGACAGCCCCGACAGCTGCCAGGGTCGTCTCGGCTGCACGTGGCATCCACGACGCAGCGAGCAGCACGAGGGTGGGGAAACCGACGTACCAGAGGTCCGGCGCCTGGCTCGCGCTGCCGGTGAACAGCTTCAGCGCGACTGCCGTAGCAAACCATGTGGCCAGCCAGGCGACGACGACGGCCAGCAATGCCGTTGCGACACGTCTCATGGAACCTCCAGCAGCTCTCGAGGGGGGCACATGCCCGCCGCACGCCCACATCATGCCTGACGAACGCCCGGCCGGGTGGTTCAGGGTTGGCGGGTCACCTGCGCGAATCGCAGCTTCCACCCGGCCGGCAGCTTCTGCCACAGCGAGAACCGGAGGCGGTCACCCTCGGCGTGGTGCACCCACCGCATACCGACCAGGCCGTCGGCGTACTCGTCGATGCCCAGGACGTCGAAGTCCGGTGACGTCGGCTCCCAGGCGCCATGGTCGGCCGTGATAATTTCACCGTCGACGGAGTGGGCGACGAAGCCCTGGTGCAGGAGTTCGGCAAGCCTCGCCTCATCGGTGCGGACTCCTTCACTGAGCAGGTCGCGGGTCAGACGGATGAGCCATGCCTTCGTACGAGGGCTGGCTGTTCCGGGCGTTGGCTTCGTGGGTTCGGCCGGGGCGTCAAAGCTGAAGAGGTCGGGCTCCTCGTCCACAAACTTCGGGGTGAACTCCTGCTGACGCGCAGGCTGCGCGAGTGACTCAGGGAAACCGGGCCCCTCGTCGGCCGGGACGCCCTGCTGGAACGCCGTCGCGGCTGCCCGGGCGCGCACATCCGCTGCCTCGTTCATGGCATGACCGGCGTGCCCCTTCACCCACTCGAATTCCACCTCACGATCCTTGAGTGCCTCGTCGAGTTCCTTCATGAGGTCGACGTTGAGCACCGGCTTGCCGTCGCCCTTCTTCCACCCGCGACGCTTCCAGCCGGGCATCCACTTGGTGAGTGAGTTGATGACGTACTGCGAGTCACAAAGGATCCGGATGGGCTCATCCACGTGCACCGTCGACTGCAACAGGTCAAGCACGGCCATCAGCTCTCCCATGTTGTTGGTGCCGTGGGGCCAGCCCCCCGCGCCCCAGATGTCATCACTGACATACCAGGCCCAACCTGCTGGCCCAGGGTTGGACAGCGACGATCCGTCAGCAGCAGCAATGATCACGTCAGCAACCGTAGCGGTCCCGCCCTTGCGCTACTCCCGGGCGACGCGGCCGAGGGAGTAAGTGCGCTCGAGTGTCACGAGGTACTGGAACCCCAGCGGGCTGGTCCACACGATCTCCCCGGGGGCGCGTTGTTGCGACAGCCAAGCCGCCACCGTTTTCGCGTGATGGACCTTGTGACTCAACGGTGCCAGCAACCCGATGCCAGTCTGAGGATCTCTGCACGCCTTCTGGTAGGCGCTGGTGTGATCGAGTTCACATCCCCGACTCGAAGTCTGGGAGAACGGGAAAGCCTCGATGGGCTGTACCAACTGCACGGCTTCCCGCATCCTCTGCGAGGGTCGGTACTGGTGCTCCGCCTCGATGGTGTTCAGGTTGATCACCGGCTGAATCTGAATGTTTTTACCACCCAGCATCGTCTGCAACGACAACGATGACATCCATCCGACCTTCTCCACCAGGACCGCACCACCCAGCCGGTTCAGATCCACTCCATCAATGTGGAGATACACCTTCACCTTCGGCTGCAACTTCGTCGGAGCAACGGTGACCCGACCACAAGCATGCCCCGAACAGTGATGCGGATCACGGTCAGTTCGACCGGTCTCCGGATCAACAACCCCGCCCCTCACGCCACCGCCATCGGCGTCTGGATGGCACCCGGTGTCGGTGAGCAGTGCCGGCTGCACGGCCAGCTCCTGCAGCGCTGTTTGCTGCAGGGCCAGTGCCAGCGCGGGGGTGGCCATGATCCCCAACGCCTTGGCCCGCAACGCCTTCTTCGTCTGCCCCGCATTGGCGGTGTCGGCCAGCAGAATGTCAGCCAACTGATCCACGGTAGCGTCGAGATACATCGCATCCAGCGCATCCATCCGGGCGATGACATCAATGCACCCGTTGTCCCGGTGCCCCCACAGGACCACCTCACGGCAGGCGGCGGCCTCGGCTTCCTTCTTCGCCGCCAGGGCGGGGTCGGCCTCGATCATCAACCTGTCCAACAGATCCAAGGCCGCCTTCCAGCTCAACCCGTCCTGTTGATGGAACCACTGCCTGCCCACGATCTCGGCATCAGCCTGCGACAACCAGAAACACCTCGTGGCCGCCACACACGCCCTGCGCGTATCCAGCTGCAGGTCCTGCACGGCCGCCCACAACGTCGGATGACGATAGAACAGGTTCAACACCTCATGGATGCGTATCCGCGCCTGCCGCGCCGTCACGCCCAACAACCCACACAACTCCAGATGCACGAAGTCATGCAC
>JBBSRQ010000193.1:0-4650 GCA_038242845.1 Propionibacteriales bacterium
CCCCGACTCGGGGTGTCGCTGTGGCTCGTGGGCCTGGCCATGGTGCTGGCCGTGCTGATCGCGCTGCCACTGGGTGCCTTTGCCGCGGTGAGGCGACGCCACGCCAGCGGTTTCCTCGCGTCAGCAATTGCCCAGGTCGGTTTGTCCATTCCCGCGTTCTGGGCCGCGATCTGGCTCGTGGTGCTCTTCGCAGTCACGCTGCAATGGTTGCCCGCGACCAATTACGTCAGCCTCTGGGACGGTCCGGGCCAGTGGGCGCTGCACTTGGTGCTACCCGTCACGTCCCTGGCGATCGTGCAGGCGAGCATCCTGTCCCGCTACGTGCGCAGCGCAGTCATCGAAGTGCTGGGGGAGGACTGGTTCCGCACTGCGCGCTCCGTCGGATGGTCGACGTGGGGTGCACTGCGCCGCCATGGCAGTCGCAACATCGCCATCTCCCTGCTCACCGTCATCGGATTGCAACTCTCGTCACTGCTGGTGGGGGCCATCATCATCGAGCAGGTCTTCGCCCTTCCGGGGCTCGGCTCGCGGCTGATCCTGGCGGTCAACCAGCGCGACCTCGTCGTGGTCCAGGCCATCGTGCTGCTGCTCGTGTGGGCCGTGCTGTTCATCAACTTCCTCGTCGACTTCACCTACCAACTCGTCGACCCGCGTCTGAGGCGGCTGGGGGCCAGCCGATGAGGCGCTCCAATCTGGTGGTGGGCGGCGCCCTCATCACGATCATCGTCCTTGTGGCCCTCGTCGGTCTGTTCTGGACCCCCTTCGATCCCACGGCCATCTCCGGCCCCCGGCTCGCGCCCCTTCAATGGCCGCATGTCCTGGGCACCGACGGCCAGGGCAGCGACACCGCATCGCGCATCATCAGCGGAGCCAAGCTGGCCATGCTCGTGGGCGTGTTGTCGGTCTCAGCTGCCGCGCTCGTCGGTGTTCCCATCGGCATTCTCGCCGGTATGTCCCACCGGTGGCTGGGTGCCGTCCTGTCCCGCGGCGCCGACATCCTCTACGGCTTCCCGGCCCTGTTGCTGGCCATCCTGTTCGCCGCCGCCGTCGGGGGTTCGACCTGGACGGCAGTGGCGGCCATCGGCATCGCCACCATCCCCGTGTTCGTGCGCATCGCCCGCGCCGCGACGCTGCAGGTGATGAGCCAGACCTATGTGGAGGCGGCCAAGCTGTCGGCAACGCCACCGTTGCAGGTGGCCTGGCGCCACGTGATGCCCAACATCGCACCCCTGCTGGGTGTGCAGGCCTCCGTCAGCTTCGGTCTGGCCATCCTGGCCGAGGCGGGCCTGTCCTACCTGGGGCTGGGCTCCGGCAGCGACGTCCCCACGTGGGGGCGGATGTTGCGCGAGGCGCAGAACGAGCTGTTCAACGCACCAGTGGTGGCCCTGTGGCCGGGACTGGCCATCGCCATGGCCACCATGGGGTTCAACCTGCTCGGTGACGGGCTCCGTGACCTGTTGGATCCCAAACTGCGGGAGATCTCATGAACCGCCTCGAGGTCTCCGGGCTGACGATCGCGTTCGGCAGGCGCCGCATCGTGGCGGTGGATGACTTGTCCTTCACGCTGGGGGAGCACGAACGCCTCGGCATCATCGGCCAGTCCGGCTCCGGCAAATCCGTCACGGCGCTGGCAATGACCGGGCTGCTGCCCGAGAATGCCCACGTCACCGGCTCCATCCTCCTCAACGGGCAGGAAATGGTGGGGCGGTCCGAGCGGGAACTGCGGGCGATACGCGGCGATGAGGTCTCCATGATCTTCCAGGAGCCCATGACCGCGCTCGACCCCACGATGCGGGTGGGCCGCCAAATTGGCGAGGTGGTGGCCATCCACCAGCGCGACCGCAGCCGGAACCTCCGCGACGACGTGCTGAACTGGCTTGATCGCGTCGGTATGACAGACACCGAGCGCGTCGCGCGCTCCTATCCCGACGAGCTCTCCGGTGGCCAGCGCCAGCGCGCACTGGTGGCGATGGCGTTGGCCAACGAGCCCGGCCTGGTCATCTGCGACGAGCCCACCACCGCCCTCGATGTCATCGTCCAGCGGCAGATCCTCGACCTGCTCGACGTACAACTCAGGGGCAGGGCGTCGCTGTTCGTCAGCCATGACCTGGCCGTGGTGCGGCAGGTCTGCGGCAGGGTGCTGGTCATGTTGGAGGGCCTCGTGGTGGAGTCCGGACGGATCGACGACATCATCGACAACCCCCAGCACCCCTACACGCGCGGACTGGTGGCGGCCGCGAGGATCGGCAACCACCCGCCCGGCACCCGGCTGCCCACGGTGGCCGACTTCCGGGAGGGCCGTCACCCATGACCGTTCCACTGCTGGCCGCCGACTCCGCCGAGGTGACCTACCGTCGCTCCGGCCGACCCTTCGTCGCCCTCCACGACGCGTCCTTCCGCGTGGAGGCGGGGGAACGGGTGGGAATCGTGGGTGGGTCCGGCTCCGGCAAGACCACCCTGGCGCGCCTGCTGCTGGGGCTGATCCCGCCCAGTGCGGGATCCGTGTCCTTCAGGGGAACCCGCGTCGACGGGGTGCCCGAGCGTGCGCTGGGGGAGTTGCGCAGCGGTGCCTCCATGGTGTTCCAGGACCCCAACTCGTCGCTGAACCCCCGCATGGAGGTGGGCGACATCATCACCGAGCCGCTGCGCTCCCCGCGGATGCGAAGGCGTGGAGACCTGCTGGCGCCATCGCGTGGGACCATCTTGGCGGCACTGGAATCGGTGGGGCTGGACCCCGCCATGGCCTCCCGGTTCCCGCACCAGCTCTCCGGGGGCCAGCGTCAGCGGGTGGCCATTGCGCGCGCACTGGTCAGCGATCCGGAGGTACTGCTCGCCGACGAACCGGTGTCCGCGCTGGACGTGTCCGTGCGGGCGCAGGTGCTCAATCTTCTCTCCGACGCCATCGGGGAGCGCGGACTGGCACTGGTGTTCATTTCGCATGACCTCGCGGTGGTGCGCCACCTGTGCGAGCGTGTCGTGGTTATGCAGAACGGAGGGATCGTGGAGGAGGGCCTCATTGGCGAAGTCTTCGCCCACCCCCAGCATCACTACACCGCCCAGCTACTTGAAGCGACGCTCACTCTCTGACCCCCTCGCGCGTGCCACATGAACGCGGTACGAGTGGTCGGCCGCTGGTCGCTATTGTGGGAAGCGTGAAGGCTCTACTGCTCGAAAACATCCATTCCGAGGCCACCCGCATCCTGACGAAGCGCGGCTTTGAGGTCGAAACCCGCACCGGTGCACTGACCGACGGCGATCTCATCTCCGCCCTCGAAGGTGTCAGTTACCTGGGCATCCGGTCCCGTACGCAGATCACGCGGGAGGTGCTGGAGGCCGCCCCGGACCTGAAGGCCGTCGGCGCGTTCTGCATCGGCACCAACCAGGTCGACCTCGATGCCGCTACCGAGGCCGGCGTTGCCGTCTTCAACGCCCCGTACTCCAACACGCGCTCAGTTGTCGAGCTGGCCATTGCCGAGATCATCTGCTTGGCCCGCCACCTGACGGACCGGAACAAGGACGTCCACGAGGGTCGCTGGGACAAGTCCGCGGTCGGGTCACACGAGATCCGTGGGCGCACGCTCGGCATCGTCGGCTACGGCAACATCGGCTCCCAGTTGTCGGTGGTGGCCGAGGCCATGGGCATGCGTGTCTACTACTACGACATCGCGGACCGCCTGCCGTTGGGCAACGCCAAGAGCGTCGGGTCCATGGAGGAACTCCTCGAGATGTCGGAGACGATCTCCCTGCACGTTGACGGCCGCGCCAGCAACGCCGGCCTCATCGGTGCCGAGGAGTTTGCGCAGATGCGGCCCCGCACCTTGTTCCTGAACCTGTGCAGGGGCAACGTTGTCGACCACGACGCCCTGTACGACAGCCTTGCCAGCGGGCACATCGCGGGCGCGGCCATCGACGTCTACCCCAAGGAGCCCAAGGCCAAGGGCGAGCCCATGGTCTCCAAGCTCCAGGGCCTGGAAAACGTCATCCTCACACCCCACATCGGTGGTTCCACCCTTGAGGCGCAGGTAGACATCGGCCGCTACGTCGCCGGCAAGCTGTCGGACTACGAGGACCACGGTGCCACGTCGATGTGCGTGAACCTGCCCGAGGTGCCTGCCCCGTCGCCGGCCGACCACCGCATCGTGCACCTGCACCACAACGTGCCCGGCGTGATGGCGCGTCTGAACAATCTGCTGGCCACGCACAACATGAACATCGGGTCGCAAACACTGTCCACCCGCGGGCAGCTGGGCTATGCGGTCACCGACGTCTCGGGAGAGGTCCCGGCCGACCTGCTGACCGAGCTCGAGGCACTCGAGGAGACCGTCCGCGTCCGGATGCTGTAGGCCCACATCACGATCGACTCGTGGCCCCCGTCCCGCTGCAGAATGGGGCGGGGGTCCGTCGTTCCTGATCATCTGTCGAGCTGTTGGAAGATCCCGACGATCTCATTGCCAACGCCGTGGTGCATCCGGCTGGCGGCGCGAGGGTTTGGATACCTGACAGCAGAGGTCTCGTGGACCTCAGTCGCCGACGGCTGCCAACGCTACGCCTCACGAGATCCCAATGCTGACTGGTACGCGGACTGCCTCTCGAAAATCATGGCCGACGTCTCAGGACGGGTGTGGAGAAACGCGGGCGGGAGGGGCTCAG
>JBBSRQ010000194.1:0-4604 GCA_038242845.1 Propionibacteriales bacterium
CTTCAACAACCTCACCTACCTCCCCTCCCCCCGCACCCTCTGGAAGGGCAACCCACTCGGCAACAAGGGCGAATACACCGTCGCCGGACGCCAATGGCGCACCGAATGCGACACCCCAACAACCGGACGCAACGGCTGCCGCAGCTACATCCTCGCCACCAAAATTAAAGCCACACCCAAGGGCGCAGGCACCTACACCTACACCCAGAGCAATGAATGGGTCTTCAACAACATCGTCATGTTCAAGTGAGAAATCTACCGGCCTGAACAGACCCGCCATACTGTTCGCCGTGGTCCGCCCTCTCCGTATTCTCTTGGCCGTCTCATTGCTGGCGGCCGCGCTGCTCAGCCTGGCCATGGCTGTGTCCGGGTCCACGTTGACGTACTACCTGCCCCCGATGGACAAAGGTGGATACGCATCGGAGCGCACCGACATGTTCCTGCCGGCTGTGGTGGCCAGCGTCGTCGCCGGCATCACTGCGATCGCGACGGCAGTCTGGGTGGTGCTGGTCGCGCGACAGCCCCGCCCTCGCTCCCACTGGTTCATGGTCCTGGCCCTCGTGCTCGTGGACCTCGCGGTCCTCGTGGTGACGCTGGGCATGGACCGACCGACTTTTTGATACTGATGGAGGAAGAGTCCACCCCTTTGGGCCGTCTCCGACACCATTGGGCGGCTCCGACTGGCTGGTACGCTCGTCAACCGCGGACACAGGCCGGAGTTGGTTGCCCGCCGGAAGGACACACACATGACTGGCAACGCCACGTATCGCCTCGCGAACACCTCCATCGTCTCCGTGACGAGGGTGGAAGCGCCGGAGATCGTCAGCTCGGATTTCCTCGACGACCGACTCGAATCCACGTACGCGCGCATCGGCATGAAGCGCGGCGGACTCGCAGGACTCGCAGGTGTCGAGGAACGACGCTGGTGGCCCGACGGCGAGAGCTACCTCAACGGCGCGGTCGAGGCTGGCCGGGCCGCCCTCCAGCAGGCTGGGGTCACCCCGGATCAGGTGGGACTGCTGATCAACGCCTCCGTGTCCCGCCCCCACCTCGAGCCGTCTGTGGCGACGCAGGTCCACGACGAACTGGGTCTGCCGACGAGTTGCCTCAACTTCGACATCACCAACGCCTGCCTCGGCTTCGTCAATGCCATGCAGGTGGCAGGTTCCATGATCGACGCCGGCCAGATGGACTACGCGCTCATCGTGGCCTCCGAAGGTACGAGGGAGCCGCAGGAACGCACGCTTGACCGCCTCGTGAACGGCGACACCACCAAGGATGAGTTGAAGGAAGCCTTCGCCACCCTGACCGTTGGTTCCGGCGCGGCCGCCATGGTGCTGGCCCGCAGTGACCAGCACCCGGAGGGACACCGCGTCCTCGGCGGCCTGAGCAGGGCGGGAACGTCTCACCACGGGCTGTGCATCGGCACCATGGAGGAGATGCACACGGACAGCCGCGCACTCTTCGTCGAGGGCATGGCCCTGGTGACGAAGGCGTGGGAAGAGGCCAAGTCCGAGTTCACATGGTCGGACATGGACGCCTACATCCCTCACCAGACGTCGACGGCCCACTTGCGAGGCCTCGCCAAGACGCTTGAGCTGGACAACTCGAAGCTTGCCGTGTCGCTCGTCCATCACGGCAACACCGCCGCCGCCGCGGTCCCGTTCACCCTCGCCCAGGAAGCCGCCTCGCTGGAGAGCGGGGATCGGGTGCTGTTGATGGGCATCGGCTCGGGGTTGAACGTCTCGTTCACGGAGATCGCGTGGTGACAACTACACCAGCCCTCCCCGGTCTGGACCCGGCCTGGTCCCGCCATGTCATGGCGCCCGACGCCGACGGCGTGGAGCGCCGGTGGCACATCCTTGACACCGCGGCCGGCGACGAGCACCCGGAAAACTTCGTTGGCACCCTCCTCTGCGTGCACGGCAACCCCACGTGGTCATACCTCTGGCGTCGCTTCCTCACCACCGCCCGGCCCGGGTGGCGCGTGATCGCCGTCGATCAGTTGGGCATGGGTTTCTCCGAGGATCCCGCCGGGTCCCTCGCACATCCGCGCACATTGCCGCAGCGGGTGGAGGACCTCAGTCGTTTGACCGACGCCCTGTCGCTGACGGGCCCTGTGGTGGCCGTCGGCCACGACTGGGGCGGCATCATAGCCTCGGGCTGGGCACTGCGACACCGCGACCAACTCGCCGGCCTCGTGCTGGCCAACACCTCCGTGCACCACGACTTCGCCCGCGGCATCCCCACGGCCCTGCGCCCGGCACGTGCGCTCGCCGGGCTGGTGTGCGTGCAGACGCCCACCTTCGTCCGCGCCGCCACAGCACTGTCGCGACCGGCATTGCCCCGCGCCATCCGCGACGCGTTCGCATCGCCCTACCCTCGCCCTGCAGACCGCCGGTTTGTCGGCCAGTTCGTCGCTGACATCCCCGCCGAATCGACACATCCCTCGCGCGCTGCGCTGGAGGAGATCGCGACCGGTCTGGAGAGCGTCGACGTCCCCGTTCTCCTGCTGCGCGGGCCGTCGGATCCCGTGTTCAGCGAGACGCACCTGCGTGACCTGCGCCGTCGCCTCCCCCACGCCGACGTCCACCGCTACGAAGGGGCCGGACACCTGGTCACGGAGGATGCCCCGCAGACCGCGGTTGACACGTGGGCGTGGATCGCCGAGCGCATCAAGCCCGGTTCTCCCGCACGCGAAGAACGCGCGGAGTCCCATCCCGCGGGCGACAGCGGCGATCTGGCATGGTCAGCGCTGCTGCAGCGCGCTGCCGAGACCCCCGACGACCTCGCCGTGGTGCAGGTGGCTGATGGTCGTCGCATGACGTTCGCGGAACTCGAATCAGACATCGCCACCGTGGCCGCCGGCCTCGCCGCCAGCGGCATCCTTCCGGGGCAACGGGTGGCCCTGCTTGTTCCGCCGGGGATCGATCTCACCGTCACTTTGTACGCATGCTGGAGGATCGGCGCCGTCATCGTCGTCGCCGACGCAGGGCTGGGGTTGCGCGGCATGCGCCGGGCCCTCAACGGCGCAGGCGTCGACCATGTCATCGGCATCGCCAGGGGCATCGTCGCCGTTGCGGTCCTGGGTGTGCCGGGACGCCGAATCCTCGTGGACGGACCCGCCGGGCCGGTGGGTGCTGCCGTTCGTGGACTCACCCGTGTCGTCGACACACTCGACGGCATCCGACGCATCGGCGTCGGGGCACCCGCACCCCCATTGCCCGCACCTGATGCCGAGGCGGCCGTGCTGTTCACCTCCGGGGCCACCGGACCGGCCAAGGGCGTCGTCTACGGCTCCGACCAGATCCGCTCCCAGGCCGGTCACATCAAGGCACTCTTCCGCCTGACCCCCGAGGACGCCTTCGTGGCAGCCTTCGCCCCGTTCGCGCTGTACGGACCAGCGATGGGAGTCGCCTCCGTGGTCCCCGACATGGACGTCACGTCACCGTCGACGCTGACCGCCCGCGGTCTTGCGGACGCCGTCGCCGCCGCCGGAGCCACCACGGTGTTCGCATCACCGTCGTCGCTGCGCAATGTGGTGGCAACCGCCGACGAACTCGACGCCCCCCGGCGAGCGACCCTCGCCGGAGTCCGGATGGCAATGTCGGCCGGGGCGCCGATCCCCGTCCCGCTGCTGCACCGAGTGCAGGCCGTGCTGCCCACTGCCGAGCTCCACACCCCGTACGGCATGACTGAATGCCTTGCCATCTCTGACATCGACCTGCCCGGCCTGGAGCGCGCAGGGACTGGCAACGGCGTCTGCGTCGGGCAGCCGCTGGAGGGGGTCGAGGTCAGCATCGCGCCGCTGCCCCTGGACCCGTCCGAGCCGGACGGCGCACCCATCACCGACGCCGACGTCACGGGCGAGATCATCGTGCGCGCCACCCACGTCAAGGAACGCTACGACCAACTCTGGGCCACGCAACACGCCAGCACTCGCGACGGTGATGCCCATCGCACCGGCGACGTCGGCCACCTCGATTCCGAGGGCCGGCTCTGGGTGGAGGGTCGGCGCCAGCACGTGCTCCACACGGCGTCGGGGCCGCTGACTCCGGTCGCACTGGAACTGGCTGTGCTCAGCGTGGAGGGTGTGAAGGATGCAGCCGTCGTCGGCGTCGGGCCCGTCGGCACACAGGCGCTCGTCGTCATCGTGATCCCCGACTCCCCACACGACCGCACACCTGTGCTGGCCGGCAATGACCTCACCGTTGCCGTGCGCCACACTGCCGCAACCATCACGACCGAGTCCGTCGCAGCCGTCCTGACCACCGCAGCCTTCCCCGTGGACGTGCGGCACCAGTCGAAAGTTGACCGTGCCCGACTGGCCCAGTGGGCGGCCCGGGTGTTGTCCGGAGGACGGATCGGCGCGCCGTGAGAGTGCTCGTCACGGGGGCCAGCGGACTGCTCGGTGGTGGGGTCGCACGCGCCCTGAGCACCCGGGGCGACGACGTCACCGTCCTGCAGCGCAGGCCCTCCCAGCTGCCTGTCCGGGAGGTCCTGGGCGACATCACGGACCCGGTGCTGCTCGCGAGTGCAGTCAGCGGTGCTGACGCCGTCGTCCACCTCGCCGCCAAGGTCAATGTCACGGGGCGCTGGGAGGA
>JBBSRQ010000195.1:0-4501 GCA_038242845.1 Propionibacteriales bacterium
CCTCGCACCACTGCGCGGCTGGTGTACGTCCTGCCCATCGGGGTGGGCGGTGGACTGCTCACCGCTCTCATCTGCGCCAGCCTCCTCCTGTGGCAGGTGCTGGTGTGGCTGGTCGGTGACCCCTTCGGCGCGAGCGCCGGGGCACACTTCGCGGACTCACCCCGCACCTTTGCCTTCGCCGTCGTCGGCCTGCTCCTGTGGTGGTACCACCGCGCAGTTCTGGGGCAGACGCGGCGGAACCGCACCGAGGTGCGCCGCGTGTACGAGTACCTGTTCGGCATCGCCGGCGTGGCGGCGGTGGTGGCGCTGATCGTCGCCATGTTCGTGCTCCTCGAGGACGTCGTCGAGTCCACCATCTCCACCGAGACCCTGCGCTCGATGCGCTACGCCGTGGGCGTACTGGTCACCGCCGCCGGCGTCTCCGGATACCACTACACGGTGTTCCGGGAGGACAGGAAGGTTGCCGTCCCCGACAGGCACGCGGGCCCCCGTTCGGTGATCCTCGTGGGCGCCCCGGCGCCGGGACTCGACCAGGCGATCTCGCGCGCGACCGGTACACGCGTGGAACTGCTCCACCGCGCCGATGGTGCCGCGCCTGACTGGTCACAGGAATCCCTTCTCGCGACACTGCGGGAGTATCCGGGTGCGGATCTGCTGGTGGTCGCCGGGAATCTCCCGGACGTCGTCGTCCTCGACCGGGAGCACGGGCACTGAACCGACGAGGCACCCCTGACACGATGCGTCAGCGCGAGAGCACCTCGTCCACCCACTGGGGCACGGCCGTGCCAGCCGGCCCGAGCCGGGTCTCCTCGAACTCGGTGTTCACCCAGGAGGGTTCAAGGTTCAGCTCAACGGTGTGCGCGCCGGCCGCCCGTGCCACCTGCACGAAGCCGGCGGCCGGGTACACGTTGCCGGAGGTGCCGATGGCAGCAAACATGTCGCAGCGCTCCAGCGCTGTGAAAATCTCCTCCATGCCCAGCGGGATCTCCCCGAACCACACGACGTGGGGTCGCATGCCGCCCTCCGTGCCGCACACGGGGCAGCGGGTGGTGCCGTCGACGTCGAACTCCTTCTCAAGTCGCGCCAGGGCCACATGCCCGGCGTTGGGCGCCACCACGCCGTCGAGCAACTGCCTGCGGCGGTCGTTGTAGAAGCGGTGCACCATGTCCGGGTCCGCGTCGAAGGCCTCCGGCGTGGCGACGTCCTCGGGTCGGTGGTTCTCCCACAGCCCGTCCGCGTCGCGGAACGTGGCAATGCCGGACTCGGCGGACATGCCGGCACCCGTGAGGATGACAATGGATCTGGCCATGTCCCCCACTGTGTCATGCAGGGGCCGCGATGCGGCCGCGGCAAAAGGGGTTCAGGCGACGGAGCCGCGCACCACCAGCTCCGGCTCGATGGAGTGCACTGTTGGCTCCTCCCCCGCGATGGCCTTGAGCAGCACCTCCAGGCACAGCGATCCCAACTCATCGAACGGCTGACGCACGGTGGTCAACGGCGGCGCGAAGTATCCGGCCCCGTCGACGTCATCGAATCCGATGATGCTCACGTCGGTGGGAACCACAAGCCCTGCCTCCCGGAATCCAGCCAGCATGCCAAGAGCCGTCATGTCGTTGCCGCAGAAGATGGCCGGGGGCACATCATCGCGTGCCACCATCTGCAGGGCTATCTCGTAGCCCCTGCCCGCTGTCCAGTCCCCCACCCACGGCTCCGGGACCGCGATACCGGCCGCGCCCAGGGCATCCTGGTGGCCCCGGATGCGTGCCAGCGCGTCGAACCAGTCGAGCGGACCCGATACGTGCGCCACCGTCGACGCACCCCTTTGCAGGAGGTGGTTCGTGGCGATCTCGGCTCCCCTGCGCTGGTCGACGGAGACCACGTGGAACTCCGGGTCCGGGTCCATGTCGGCCACGATGAGGGTCGGGACGCCTGCGGAGGCGCTCCGGATGAGTTCCGCCATGTGCTGATGGGGCGCGACGACGGCAATGCCCTCCACCCCCCGATCCCTGAACGCGGAGAAGACGTCGGAGAGTTCCTCCTCGTCGCGGTCGCTGACGGCGGTGACCAGAGCCGAGTACCCCGCCGCACGGGCTGCCACCTCGATGGCCGCCACCGTGCTGCCCGGGCCGAAGTAGCCGGATCCGGTCCACACGATGCCCACGAGCCCGCTGAGCTGGGTCACGAGCGCTCGTGCCGCGAGGTTGCGGCGGAACCCCAGCTCGGCCATCGATGCCAGCACCTTCTCACGCGTCTGCGGACGCACGCTGTCGGGGGTGTTCAGGACCCGGGACACGGTCTGGTGGGAGACCCCCGCGTGCTTCGCGACGGCCATCATCCCCGGCGGTCGCGTGGTGCCCGTCATGGTGTGTTGCCCCTCATGGATTCGTCCTTCCACTCAGATGCCCTGGGTCATGCGGTGCCACACGGCCTCGAGGCGCAGTTCGTGCTGGAAGCCCCGCGTGGTGGTGTGCTCGTCGATGACCGCCAGTTCCATACCGGCCATGGCGGCCACGTCCTCCCACATCTCACGGGTGGTGGACGTGGTCATGACCGTGTGGTGGGCGGCGCCCGCGGTGAGCCAGCACTCCGCCGAGGTGGCGAAGTCGGGCTCCGGCAGCCACACTGCGCGCGCCACGGGCAGGTTGGGCAGTGGCGCGTCGGGTTCCACGTTCTTCACGACGTTCATCACCAGGCGGAAGCGCTCCCGCATGTCGGACATGGCGATCACCAGTGCCGGGCCGGGATCGGCGTCGAACACCATGCGTACCGGGTCCTCCCGGCCACCGATGCCCAACGGGTGGATCTCGATGCGGGCCTTCGACGTCGTCAGGGACGGGCAGACCTCCAGCATGTGGGCGCCGAGGATCTTCTCCTTGCCGGGTGTCATCTCGTAGCAGTAGTCCTCCATCAGCGACGCGCCGCCGGGCAACCCGTGGCCCATCACCTTGGCGGCCCGGACGAGGATGGCGGTCTTCCAGTCGCCCTCGGCGCCGAATCCATATCCGTCGGCCATGAGGCGCTGGACGGCGAGGCCGGGCAGTTGACGCAACCCGCCGAGGTCCTCGAAGTTGGTGGTGAAGGCGCCGAAGTTCCCCGACTCGAGGAATCTCCGCATGCCCAGTTCCTGGCGTGCCGCGTAGCGCAGCGACTCGTGGCGCTGCCCGCCCTCGCACAGTTCCGGCACGACGTCGTAGAGCTCCGGGTAGGTGGCTGCCAAGGCGTCGACGTCGCCGGCTGTCACGGCACCCACGACCTCCACGAGGTCATTGATGCCCCACGTGTTGACGGCGACCCCGAGGCGCAGTTCGGCCTCGGTCTTGTCGCCCTCGGTGACGGCCACGCCCCGCATGTTGTCCCCGAAACGGGCCAGCTCCAGGTTGTGCAGGCTGTCCCACCCGGCGGCGGCGCGCGCCCACGTCCCGATCTTCTCCTGCGTCCCCGCCACGGAAGCGTGCCCCACGACGGTGCGGCGTGCCTTGCCGAGCCGCGAGGCGATGTAGCCGAACTCCCGGTCGCCGTGCGCCGACTGGTTGAGGTTCATCCAGTCCATGTCGATGGTCTCCCACGGCAGCTCCATGGATGCCTGCGTGTGCAGGTGCAGCATGGGCTTGTCCAACGCTGCCAGCCCGAGAATCCACATCTTGGCGGGGGAGAACGTGTGCATCCAGCAGATGACCCCGATGCAGTTGGGGTCCGCATTGGCTGCCAGCATCTCAGCGCGGATGGCGTCGCGATCCTTCAGCGTGGGGCGCCAGGAGACCGCAACGGGAATGGCTCCAGCCCCCTCGAGCGCTGCCGCGACGACCTTGGACTGGCTGGCCACCTGGTCCAGGGTCTCGGGACCGTACAGGTCCTGTGAGCCCGTGAGGAACCAGATTTCCTTGCCGTCGAACGGGTTCTTCATCGGGTCTCTCCTGGCGTGCTCGGGGCCGTCGGCTGGCCGTACGCGTTCTGGTAGCGGTGGTAGAGGCGGGCCACGTCCGCATCGTCGATGCGGTGCGGCTCACCCAACTGGCGGGAGATGTGGATGGTTCGTGCCACCTCCTCCACCATGACGGCCGCCTTCACGGCCGCATGCGCGTCCCTGCCAATGGTGAACGGGCCGTGGTTGGCCATCAGCACGGCGGGGCTGTTGGAGTCACGCAGGGTCTCCACGATGCCGCGACCGATGGAGTCGTCGCCGATGAGCGCGAACGGCCCGATGGGCACATCGCCACCGAACACATCGGCCATCATGGTCAGGACACAGGGAATCGGTTCGCGGCGAGCCGCCCACGCCGTCGCATAGGTGGAGTGGGTGTGGACGACTCCACCCACGTGCGGCATGTGCCGGTACACGTAGGCGTGAGCGGCGGTGTCAGAGGACGGGCTGAGGTTCTCCGGCGTGCCATCGACGATCTTGTCCCCCTCCAGTGTGCACACCACCATCACGTCGGATGCCAGTTCGTCGTAGGACACACCTGAAGGCTTGATGACGAACAGGTCGAGGCCGGGGACGCGC
>JBBSRQ010000196.1:0-4326 GCA_038242845.1 Propionibacteriales bacterium
ACGTTGCCGAAGCGGACGGAGAGGTAGTCACCTTCATGATTTTCGGCGAACCATGCCGTCAGTTCTTCCGCACGACGCTTGGTCTTGCCCAGGACACTGGTGGGGTCGGCAGCCTTGTCCGTGGAGATGTTGACGAACGTCTCCACCCCGAACTCTGCGGCGCATTCAAGGACGTCCAGCGTGCCCAGCACGTTTGTCTTCCAGCCCTCTTCCGGGTACTGCTCAAGAAGAGGGAGGTGCTTGAGTGCTGCTGCGTGGAAGACGACCTGGGGGCGGTGGGCCTCGAAGATCTTCTGCAGTGCAGGCTTGTCACGGATGTCACACAGAACCATGTCCGGTGTGTCCAGCAGCGCTTGACCATAGATTGACAACTGGACCGAGTGGAGCGCCGATTCATCCCTGTCAAGGCAGACGAGTTCCTTGGGTGCGAACTGGTGCACCTGCCTGGCGATCTCGGAACCGATGGAACCGCCGGCGCCGGTGATGAGCACCACCTTGTCACGGACGTAATCGGCGATGGAGTTGAGGTCCGTCTTGATGGGTGTGCGTCCGAGGAGGTCGGTAACGTCGAACTCGTGGATGTCACCGAGCTTGAGCTGGCCGCCACTCCATTCGCGGAGCGGAGGGAGGACAAGCATCTTGATACCCGCCGCGTCGAGGTCGGCGGAGAGTTGCTTGAGGAAGTCGGCCGAAGCCGTAGGGACGGCCACGAGGACACTCTGGACATCGAGCGCTTTGGCCTTGGTTGCCATGTCCTTGCGCTGACCGACGACGCGTCCGAACTCGAACCGGCGATGACGCTTCTTGGGATCATCGTCGATGAGGCCGACAACGTGGAACTTGCTGTCGGGATCCGAGAAGAACAAGTTGCCCACCTGACGTCCTGCGTTGCCGGCCCCGTATAGCAGGATGCGCTCCGCCTTAGCCGCGGCCTTGTACCGCTGGAAGATCTGGATGGCCACTGCGCGGGCGACGAACCGAGCAGCTCCCATGAGGATCAGGGCCAGAAAGGGTGCCAGGAAGGCAACGCCGTTGGGGTAATTCAGCACGCCGATCATGAAGGCAAGTCCAACGACGAACCCGACGGCCAACGTCACCGTCGCCAAGGTGGAAGCTTCAATGAAACTCCCAATGCGGTTCGCACCTCGATAGACCCCGGCGAGCCAACCCAGGAGCATCTGGGCTCCCGCAGCGATGATGCTGTAGATCACGACGCTGGACCACTGGATGGTATTCAGCGCGAAGTCATACCGAAATGCAACCAACGCGAAAGCGGCAACGAACCAGCACAGGGCGTCGATGGCGCTGAGCGTCACGTGTACGTCGGTGCGCTCCAGGAACAAGCACGGCGCCTTCTTGATCATCTTTCCTGTCCGGCCGGTCATGCGTGGTGCTCCAGAACAGGCGTTGCGGTGCCCCTGGCCGGATAGTCCTTGCCGCTCGCGGCTCGTGCGCCGACTACAACCCGGCGCCGGGGCTGGGACGCATACTCGGAGTAATAGCCATAGCCATACCCGGTGTAGCTGCCGCTACTGTTGGTGGGGACGTCGTTCAGAACCACGCCAAGTAACTTGACAGAGCCGGCCTCCATGAGCCCCACTGCCGAGTGGAACTCGGGGCGCCTCACCTGCCCGGAGCGCGCCACCATGATGACTCCGGCGGTCTGCCCTGCCAGAACCACGGCATCTGTCACCGGCAGCAGAGGCGGGGTGTCGAACAGGACGTGATCGTACTGCCGCTCCACCTTCGCCAGGAGGTGGGCCATTGCGTCAGACCCGAGGAGCTCCGACGGGTTGGGCGGGACGGTGCCCGCCGCGAGGACGGTCAGGGTGCCGGGCACCACATCGATGACCAGATCCTCGAAGTTTCCGCGCCCCGTGAGTACGTCGGTCAGGCCCAGTTCGCTGTCCAGGCCCATACGCTGGGCAATCTGGGGGCGTCGGAGATCTGCATCGACGAGCAGGACAGACTCCCCGGCCTGGGCAAGGACTCGCGCCAGGTTGATGACGGTTTCCGTCTTGCCCTCGCCCGCCATGGAGGAGCTGACAACCATGGAGGGGCGACGCTCGCCGCCGAGGCCGACAAACCCGACGTTGGTACGCAGGCGTCGGTAGGCCTCCGCGCTTGCGCGCTGCTGCCCTCCGCCGCCGTCCGCGCGCTCATTGCCCGCGTCCACCCGTCCAATGACGCCCAGGAGGGGCGCCTCTGTGACGTCCTCGATGTCCGACACGGTGCGCAGCCGAGTGTCGAGCACGCTGCGCAGCACTGCCTGCCCAACGCCCAGCAGGGCGCCGAGCACGAAACCCAGAGCCAGGTTCACCGTCGGCCGGGGCGATGTGGGCGCTGACGGCACCAACGCCGGATCGATGGCGGTGGCCGTCACCAACTTTGCACCGTTGATGCCTGCCGGCGACAGCTCGCCGACGGCTCGCTGGAGGCTTTCGGCGACGCCGTTGGCCACCATGGCTGCCTGCGCGGGATCCCCGTCAGTGGCAGCAACATCAATGAGGGTGGTGGCGGTGGGTGATGTGACCGTCAGGGTTCGGCCCAACTGCTTCGGCGTCACATCCAGCCCCAGTTCGTCGATGACGGGCTGCAGCACCACGGCGGTGGCGGCGACGCCGACGAAGGACTTCACCTGGCGTTCCGCATACGTGGCGCCTTGCGACAATTCGCCGGCCGTATCACCACTCTCCACCGCCAGGAAAAGCGTTGAGGACGACGTGTAGATGGGCTTCTGGACAAGAGTGACGGCCGCAGCAATCACCACACATAAAAGCAATGTTGCCACCGCACTCCGCCAGTAGCGGCGAACGATGCGCAGGTATTGCTGCAACTCCATTGAGAAACCTTGTCGGTCGAGAATATGAGAGTCGAATGGAGTTCCTCACCCAGACGGGCCAGCTTCTCCAACCGACGGCCACTCTAAGCTGAGTAGGCCTACTCAACCAATCTGAGAGACTGAGTGGTATCTTCTCCACCGCACAGCAGCATCACCCTGGAAACGAAAGAAAAGCATGAGCCAGCATCCCCGTCGAGACCGCCTCAGCATGGCTGGATTGACGGTTCTGGCCCTAGCCGCGGCGGTAATGAGCGCTACGGCGCTCATGCCGTATTCCTCGGCGATCCCGACGGTAAACAGCGCCACGACCGTCCGCGCCACTCCCACGGAATTCCTCACCTCAACCGCGTCGGCCCCGACAAGAAGTCCCCACAAAGAATCTTCTTCATCAACTTCCGGGGACTCCAATGGAACCCCGGGTGACACAGTCACCATTGTTGGAGATCAGTATTCCGTGAGTAGCACCCCGGACAACTGGGTGAATTCCGCCGCTGCGGAACTGGGTTGGGGGACATTCACCAACCAATCGATCAGCGGACGCCGTTATCTCGCGCAACCCACTGTCTGCACGGGCGACGAATGCTCCACCTTTCAGGGCCTCATCGAAAAAGTTGCAGGTATGGACCCTGACGTGGTGATCACCGTGGGCGGCACCGCCGATGGTGACCGACGCCAAGATCGCCGAGAGATCGTCACCGAGGTGCTCTCGTGATGTGCTTCCGGCCCCACCTCCAGCACCTCCAGGCGGTGCCGTGCATCCCCTGACGGCCGACACCACCGACATTCCCGGACTCCTCCTCCTCCGCCTCCAGGTGCAGCACAACGACGTGGGCTGGTTCAAGGAGGACTGGCATCGCGAGAAGATGGCCGCGCTGGGATTGCCCGACTTTCGTCCCGTCCAGCACAACGTCACCCACAACGATTCCCGGGGCACCACCCGAGGATTCCACGCGGAACCGTGGGACCGACTCATCAGCGTGGTCTCCGGCCGTGCCATGGGCGCATGGGTGGACCTGCGCGACGGTGACTCCTACGGCACGGTGGTGACGGCAGACCTGGACCCCGGCATCGCCGTCTTCGTGCCTCGTGGTGTCGCCAACGCCCACCAGGTGCTGCAGGACCACACCACCTTCAGCTACCTGCTCAACCACCACTGGACCCCCGAGGCCCGGGCACAGTTCTCCGCCGTCAACCTCTACGACCCCGCGCTTGGCATCTC
Organism: Propionibacteriales bacterium; assembly: GCA_038242845.1. Lineage (GTDB taxonomy): Bacteria > Actinomycetota > Actinomycetes > Propionibacteriales > Propionibacteriaceae > Arachnia. The sequence goes on from JBBSRQ010000196.1 coordinate 4,062, forward strand.
GTGGCCCATCCCCCGGGCCGAGGCAGACCTGGGGCGTGCCGACGCGCACCTGCCAGCCTTCGCGGATGTGGCCCCCATGCCAGCGCGCCGCATCCTCATCGCCGGCACCGACACCCCGCTGGGCCGGGCATTGCTGGAAGAACTGCCGGGAGCAAGCGGCTACAGCGCAGCCGCCCTGCACCCCGCAGCCCGAGCGGTATCCTCCCCGGATCTGTCCGCCTACGACACTCTCATCAACGCTCAGGGGGAGACAGGCGAAGGCACC
>JBBSRQ010000197.1:0-4292 GCA_038242845.1 Propionibacteriales bacterium
GCAAACAAGAAGGATCAGCACGGCATAGAAGATGAAGACCCACCACTGGGAGAAGGAGAGAACGAACATCTCGTAGGGACCCACGTTGGCGTCGAAGCCGGTGCGGATGACCTTGGCAGTGAACTGCAGCAGGTGGAAGACAATGAACAGGCCGACCAGGATGCCACCCCAGCGCATGGTGCGCTCCGAGTACGTCTGGGCCTGGGGCTTGAACATCTCATAACCGGGGCCGCGCACAGCGATGGTGCGGATCGACAGGGACGCGGCCGCCCAGATGTGCAGCACGAGGGCGGCGAGCAGTCCGGTGCGGAAGATCCAGATGAACCAACCCCCGGGGACAATCGGGTAGAGGATGTCGCCCTTCAGCCAGTGCGCGTAGTGGTCATATGCTTCCTCCCCTGCGAACATCTTGAGGTTGCCGAACATGTGCATGAGCAGGAACGCGATCATGATGAGGCCGGTCACTGCCATGATGACCTTTTTCACAACCGTCGATCGCAACGCTCGCTGATGAGTGGTGAGAGTCGTGGACACGAAGAGCAGTCTAGCCCGAGCACCGAGGGATAACGACGCAGGGTCGCCTAATCCGACGCCCTTTCTAGGAGACGACTTCAGGGCAGAAGATCGGGGCGCCGGTCCCTCGTCCGCTCCACGGCTTGCGCCTTGCGCCACGATGCGATGACCCCGTGATTGCCGCCGAGCAGCACCTCCGGGACCTCGCGGCCGCGCCACGTCGGCGGCTTCGTGTAGTTGGGGTACTCCAGAAGGTTGTCGTGCCCGGCCGAGTGCGACTCCTCCAACAACGAGTCGGGGTTGCCGATCACGCCCGGGATCAACCGGACCACGGCCTCCACAATGGCGAGCGTGGCCACTTCCCCACCGTTGAGGACGTAGTCACCAAGACTGACCTCGACGAGCTCGAACTGGTCGGCGCAGTGGTCAAGGACCCGCTGGTCGATTCCCTCGTACCGTCCGCAGGCAAAGGCGAGGCGTTCACGGGTGGCCAGGTCGTAGGCCAGCTCCTGGCTGAACGGGCGTCCCGCCGGCGTGGGAACAACCACCGTCATGGGCGCAGGATGCATGCCGGTGAGTGCGTCGAGGGCCTCACCCCACGGCTCCGGCTTCATCACCATGCCAGCACCCCCTCCATAGGGGGTGTCGTCGGTGGTGTGGTGCCGATCGTGGGCCCAGCTCCGCAAATCGTGCACGGCCAGGTCAACCAGGCCCGAGGAGATCGCCTTGCCCACCAACGACAACCCCAGCGGGGCCATGTAGTCGGGAAAGATCGTGACGACGTCAAGTCTCATTCGATGTCTTCCAGCAGCCCCTTGATGTCCGCCAGCTGACATGTGCCGGCCTCCATGTCCACCGTGGGCACCAGCGCCCGGACGAACGGGATCAAGCGGGTGCCCGCGGAGGTCGTCACCTCCAGGAGGTCCTGCGACGGCAGGTGCAACACCTCACGGACCGTGCCCGCCACCTCGCCGGTGTGGTCGAGGACCGTCAGACCCTGGAGTTGGCGGTCAAAGTACTCGTCGTCGTCGCTGGGAAGCTCGGCTGCGGACACGCGCGCACTGAGCAGCTCCCCCGTGAGGGTTTCGACGGCGGTGCGATCCGGGAAGCCGGCGAACGTGACGAGCAGTCGGCCCCGCTGCCATGTGGTCTTCTCGACCGTGAGCTCACGACCCGACTCCATCGTGACCTTCGCCCCAACGAAGAACCGACGCCCCGGCTCGTCCGTGCGCAGATCGATGGCCACGTCGCCACGGATCCCGTGTGCGCGTCCCACCCTGCCGACGATCACTTCAAGCAATTCGTCCATGTTGTCCCACCTTGTCCGGAAAATGAGGAATGCCCCGGATCTTGGTCAGATCCGAGGCACCCCGTTGATGCGTGACTCAGCTCAGTGCCGGCGCGGCTTGTCGACGTCGACAAAATCGACGCGCAGCTGCTCATTGCCAGCCAGTGCACCCATCACGGTGCGCAGCGCCTGGGCCGTGCGGCCCTGACGACCGATCACCTTGCCGATGTCCTCGGGGTGCACGCGCACCTCGAGGAGACGGCCACGACGAAGGTCCTTGTCCTTGACCCGCACTTCATCGGGGTTGGACACGATCCCTGCCACGAGGTGCTCGAGCGCATCGGCCAGCATGATCAGGCCTCTTCAGCCGGTGCGGCCGCGTCGGAGGACGCACCCTCGGACTTGGACGCGGTCTTCGCGTCGTCGTCGGACTTCTTCTTCTGTGCCTTGGAGATGGCGGGCGCGGTGGCGTTGCCGTCCTCGGCCAGTGCCTTGGCGAACTCGGCTTCACGGTCGCGACGCTCGGGCTGCGGGTCGACACCAGAGGGTGTCTCGTCGCCGCTGAACTTCTGCCAGTCACCGGTGCGCTTCATGATCGCAACGACGGCCTCGGTGGGCTGGGCGCCAACGGACAGCCAGTACTGGGCGCGCTCGGAATCGACCTTCATGACCGACGGGTCGTTCTTGGGGTGGTACAGACCGATCTCTTCGATGGCCTGGCCGTCCCGCTTGGAGCGGGAGTCGATGACGATGATGCGGTAGTGCGGCGAGCGAGTCTTGCCGAAACGCTTCAGACGGATCTTGGTTGCCACGAGTGTGGTTCTCCTGTTGTGTTTTGTCTGTTTCAAGACGAGATGGGGCGGCCTGATGGGTTCGCGTGTGGGGCACGCGCGCCAATCGGACCTGATGAACGATGCTCACCGGGGTTAGAGGGCGCCAGTGATCAAAGTTGCACCTGCAATTCTGCCAGATGCCGGCCCCATCCCCAAAAGTCGGTACACGGGCAGCCACGGCCCCCGCGACGGCCTAGCATCGGGTGCCATGGAGTTGCCCGAGGAACGCTTCGACGACCTGGTCGACGTAGCATTGTCACACCTGCCCGCCATGTTGCTGGAGAATCTCGACAACGTGCTGATCATCGTCGAAGATGAACCCGACGACGGATCCGACGTGCTCGGCTGGTACGAGGGCACCGCCCTGACCGAGCGTGACACCAGCTATGGGATGGGGCAGATGCCTGACCGTGTGGTGCTGTTCCGGGGTCCCCTGACCAGAATGTGTGAGGACGAGGAGGAACTCCTCGACGAGATTGGCATCACCCTGGTCCACGAACTCGGGCATTACCACGGCATCGACGAGCGGCGCCTCCACGAGTTGGGTTGGGGCTGAGCGTTCAGCGACACACCGCCGACAGGTCCCCGGCAAAGACCAACGGGGTGGTGCTGCCGCAGAAGCCGGTGCTGACCCGATGCCCCTCCCCCAGCTCGGCGAGGGGGAGCGATGCTCCTGCAGGACGGGTCGCGCCGAGCAACGCCTCAATGCCCGAGGGCTTGCCGACCACCTGCACGACGGTTTCTTCCGGGTCCAGCCCCGCCTCGGTCGCGGCCTTGCGGAAAAAGTCCTCGCGGTTCAGGGTGCCGTCGATCAGACCCACCTCTTCCGCGCGCTCGTTCCCGAACATGGATGCGCCCAGTTCGTCGACGATCTTGTTGGCATCGATGTCGCGGTTCTCGGCGACGTGGTCCACGAAGTTGGTGTACTCGGTGTCGATCATGGTGGTGATCATCTGGCGCTCCGCGGCGCTCATGTCACGAAACGGGTTGCCGAAGTCCTTGCCGGTGCCCCTGGTGATGTATTCCTGAGTGATGCCCCCCGTGGTGGTGATGCCGGACTGGATGAGGGAGCCGGAGGTGGCCACCACGTCGCGGTACCGCTCGAACGGGCCGAAAATCACGCCGATGCTGCCGACGATGGAGCCGTGGTCGGCGTAGATGGCGTCGGCGGGCGCCGTCGAGTACACGCCACCGGAGGCGGACATGCCCTCCACGTGCACAAGCACTTTCTTACCCGTGCGCTCCTGGTAGCGCTCCACGGCATCCGAGATGGCCTTGGATCCGGTGATGGAGCCACCTGGGGTGTTGACCAGCAGGACCACCCCGGCAGCGTCGGACTCCTCGATGTCGTCGATCTGTTGCGCGATCTCATACCCGAAGGTGCCCGCCACCAGCAGGCCCCCCTCGGAGGCGTCGGTCATGATGGGGCCGGTGATGGAGACGGCCCGCAGCTTGCCCTTGGCACCGTCCCTCCCCCACAGTGCGGTGAGGCTGGTGCTGGCACCCGCCGGCGTGATGGAGCCCAGCGCCATTGCCGTCGAGACAACGGCGAAGATGCCGGTGACGACGGCCAGCGCCACGAACGTGACGGCCAGGCCCAGTCCGAGCCCAGCCCCCATCCCGAAGCCGCGCTTGAAGGGTCCAGGGGGTGTGGGTGC
>JBBSRQ010000198.1:0-4270 GCA_038242845.1 Propionibacteriales bacterium
ACGGTCGCACCAGTCGGCAGCCAGAACAACGAGATCGGTGTCCCGCTGACGGCGTGCCGCATCGACGACGACACCGCGCACCTCGTCAGTGAAATGGGTGCACGCGGGATCGGCCACATCGCCTGGCTGACATCCCTGGTCCCCCTCGATGTGGCGGTGGTCCTCAACGTGGGCTCCGCGCACGTCGGAGAGTTCGGGGGTCTGGAGCAGACAGCACTGGCAAAGGGCGAGCTCGTCGAGGGCCTGGCCCCTGATGGCTGGGCCGTCCTCAACGGCAATGATGAGGCCGTCGTCTCCATGCGCGCCCGCACCACTGGCCACCTGGCCTGGTTCGGCGAGAGGGAGCTGCCCGACGGCGACCTGCATGTGCTCGCACACAACGTCGCGCTGGGCGCCTTCAGTCAGCCACGCTTCGACCTGGTCGTCGCCCGTGACGGTCACCAGGACTCGGTGCCCGTCCAGCTGAAGGTCGTGGGCCGCCACCAGGTCTCCAACGCACTTGCCGCCGCTGCCGCTGCCCTGGTGGTCGGTGTGCCGCTCGAGGACGTCGCCGTCGCCCTGTCCTCTGCTGAACCGCGCTCCAGTTGGCGCATGGAGCTGCGTCCCCGTGCCGACGGCGTGCTGGTGCTCAACGACTCCTACAATGCCAACCCGGACTCGATGGCAGCCGCGCTCCGGACGGCCGTCGAACTGGTGAGCGTGCAGCGCGAGGAACATGCCGAGGCGCGTGTTGTGGCCGTCCTCGGGGACATGCTGGAACTGGGGCCGCTGGCCGCCGAGGCGCACGTCGCCATCGGGCATCTGGCCGCTGACCTCGGTGTCACGGAAGTACTGGCCGTCGGTGACTTCGCGGAGCAGGTGTGCGAGGGTGCCCGTCTGGACGGCGTGTCCGCGCGTGTCTGCCACCGCGACGACGTGGCTCACCAACTGGAACTGCACCCCGGGGACGTGGTGCTCATCAAGGGCTCCCGCGGGGTGGGGCTGGAAGCGGTCGCGAACGCTCTCATGGAGGACAACGCATGATCACCATCGTCCTGGCGGGAGGGTTGTCGCTGATCTTCACGCTCATCGGCACACCTCGCCTCATCAAGTTCCTGACGGCCAGGCAGTACGGCCAGTTCATCCGGGAGGACGGACCCAAGGAACACCTCGTCAAGCGCGGTACACCCACCATGGGCGGGATCGTGATCGTGGCCGCGACGATACTGGCGTACTTCGTCGCGCACCTCGTCAGATTCACGACGCCGACCCTTTCCGGCATGCTGCTGCTCGGGCTGATGCTGGCGCTGGGGGTGCTCGGGTTCCTCGACGACTGGGCAAAGATCTCCCAGGAGCGCTCCCTGGGGCTGACCGCCCGCGGCAAGCTCATCGGGCAGTTCGCCATCGGCGCCACGTTCGCAGTGCTCGCCCTCAACTTCCCCGACGAAAGGGGACTGAGGCCTGCATCACAGGCCATCAGCTTCCTCCGCGACATCGACTGGCTGTACCTGCCCTTCTTCATCGCCGTCATCTGGATCCTGTTCCTCGTGATGGCGTGGTCCAATGCCGTGAACCTCACCGACGGCCTCGACGGTCTGGCCGCCGGCAGCGCCACCCTTGTGTTCGCCGCGTTCGCGATCGTCAACATCTGGCAGTACAACCAGTGGTGCTCCCACACGTCCACGGCCGGTCCCCGGTGCTACGACGTCCGGGACCCGCACGACATCGCCGTCGTGGCATTGGCGCTGGCGGGGGCGTGCTTCGGCTTCCTGTGGTGGAACGCCAAACCGGCGAGGATCTTCATGGGGGACACCGGATCGATGGCACTGGGTGGCGCGCTGGCAGGCCTGTCCGTCATGACCCGCACCGAACTCCTGCTGGTGATCATGGGTTTCCTGTTCGTCATGGAGGCCGGCTCCGTCACGTTGCAGGTGGCCTACTTCAAGGCCACGCGCGGTAAACGCATCTTCAAGATGTCGCCCATCCACCACCACTTCGAATTGTTGGGGTGGCAGGAGGTCACTGTCACCATCCGGTTCTGGATCATCGGGGGCATCTGCGTGGCCCTTGGTCTGGGCACCTTCTACGCGGAATGGGTGGTGGGACAGTGACGAAGGACTGGATGGCGACGGCGGATCGGCTCAGCGACTGGCCGTCGGCAAATGTGGTCGTCGCGGGTCTCGGAATATCGGGGTTCGCCGCTGCAGACGGGCTGATGTCGCTCGGAGCAAAGGTCACCGTGCTGGACGAGTCGGAGGCACACGTCGAGAAGGCCGGACTGCTGGAGATGCTGGACGTCACCGTGCGTCTCGGCCCCGGCTCCACCTCCACACTGCCCGAGGACGTCGACCTCGTGGTCACCTCACCCGGCTGGCGACCCACCGCACCGCTCCTGCAACAGGCCGCGGAGAGGGGCATCCCCATCTGGGGTGAAACCGAGCTCGCGTGGCGCATGATGCACCCCGACCGCGTCATCCCCTGGCTTGCCGTCACCGGCACCAACGGCAAGACCACCACCATCCAGATGCTCGAGTCCATGCTGCGCGCCGGTGGCCTCACCACCGCGGCCGTCGGCAACATCGGGCGGCCCATCGTCGAGGCCATCCTGGACGACACGGCCTACGACGTGCTGGCCGTGGAACTCTCCAGCTTCCAGCTGCACTGGATGCACACCGTGCAGATGCACTCGGCCGCCGTGTTGAACCTGCACGCCGACCACCTCGAGTGGTACGACGGCGACGACGGGTACGAGCGCTACGTCGCGGACAAGGCCAAGATCTACGCGGGTGTCCGCCACGCCGCCATCTACAACGTTGCCGAACCGGCCACCGAGAAACTCGTGGAGGATGCCGAGGTCACCGAGGGCGCCCGAGCCATCGGCTTCACCACCGGGATTCCCGGACCCAGCATGATGGGAGTCGTCGACGACCTCATCGTGGACCGCGCTTTCGTAGCGCAGCGCCGGGACTCCGCCCTGGAGGTTGCCAAACTCTCGGACGTCACGCCTTATGCGCCGCACAACGTCGAGAACGCGCTGGCGGCGGCTGCCCTTGCACGCAGCTTCGGCGTTCCCGCCCGCGCCATCTCCCAGGGTCTGCGGGACCTGGAACTGGCCGGGCACCGCATCCAGACCGTGGCAACGGCGAACGGCGTGACATGGGTGGATGATTCCAAGGCCACCAATCCGCACGCCGCGAACTCAGCCATGTGCGCCTTCCCCAGCTTCGTGTGGGTCGCCGGGGGGCAGGCGAAGGGCACCACATTCGACGACCTCGTCGAAGAGCACGCAGACCAGATGCGCGGCGTCGTCATCATCGGCGTGGACCGGCACCTGGTTGCCGAGGCACTTTCCCGACACGCGCCGGACGTCCCCGTGCACGTTCTCGATTCAACGGAGAGTGGGGTCATGGACGAGGTGGTGGCACTCTCAGCGCAGCTGGCCCGCGAGGGCGACGTCGTCCTGCTCTCGCCCGGGTGCGCCAGCCTCGACATGTTCTCCGGCTACGACGACCGCGGCGATGCCTTTGCCGACGCTGTCCGACGCCACCTGCACCCCACCGACCACTAGAGAACGACGACAGATAAGGACACCATGGCCCTCGCGACCGACACCGCCGCACCGCCGCGGTCATCGACGCCCCGAACCGGCATCCACGCCCTGGCGGCGTCGCCCATGGCGGACTTCTACCTGGTCACCTTCGCCGTCACCATCCTGTGCGCGGTGGGGGCCATGATGGTCCTCTCCGCGTCATCGGTGCTGGCACAGGCCAACGGGCGTTCACCGTATGACTACGCTGCGCGGCAGGTGGTCTTCCTCGCCGTCGGCATCGTGGCGGCGGCCGTGGTCAGCCGTCTGGACCCACGGCTTCTGCAGCGCATGGGTTGGCTGGGGTGGGGGATGGCGCTGGCCGGACTCGCACTCGTGCTGAGCCCGCTCGGCCACAACTACAACGGCAACCAGAACTGGATCAAGATCGGCGGGTTCACCTTCCAGCCGTCCGAGTTCGCCAAGCTCGCGCTGGTCATCTTCGCCGCCTCGATCTGGCAGACGAAGCGGGGAAGGCTGCACGAGGTGCCGCAACTCCTGGTGCCCTTCGTTCCCGGTGCCCTGGTGCTGCTGCTCCCAGTGCTGGCTGGCAGGGACCTCGGCACCGGCATGGTGATGGGCATCATCATGGTGTCGCTCCTGTTCTTCATCGGAACCTCCCTGAAGGTGCTCGTTCCCGCAGGCATCGTCGCCACCCTCGGGGTTGCGCTCATGACCATCGGGTCCGGCAACCGCATGGCCCGC
>JBBSRQ010000199.1:0-4269 GCA_038242845.1 Propionibacteriales bacterium
CCGATGACCTCGTAACGTTCTGGGGCGAGGTACTTCGTCGCAAGGGCGAACACGACACCACCGATCCCAGCAACTGCGACGAGCCAGGGCGACACCTTGAACACGATGTCGCTGGCGGCGTCACCCGCGGCGAAGCTGGCGTTTTCGATGAGTAGCCAGATGACATAGATCATCCCGATGCCTCCGAGCAGCGGCGCAAGGAAGGTCCGGAACCAGTGTGCCGATTCCGGGTGTCTCTTCTGCACATGGAAGTAGGCAATGCAGGAGAACGCGGTCAGAGCCTGGACGACCATGATTGCGGTCGTTCCCATAATGGCCATCAGGGCGTAGAGCTGACCGTAGGGGTCCCGATCCGTCAGGAAGAACCAGAACACGATGATGGTCGCGATCGCGGTCTGGACGAAGCCAGCGATGTGCGGAGACTTGTGGATGGGATGGGTGGCGCCGAGAGTACGACGCAAACCTGGTAGGAGGTTCTCGCGGCTAATGGCATAGATGTAGCGGGCAGCACAGTTGTGGAATGCCATGCCGCACGCGTAGGAACCGGTCATCAGCAAGAACTCGAAGACGATGACCGCCCAGTGCCCGAGATTGGCCTCGACCGGACCGAAGAACATGTCGCCGGCCGTATTTCCGTCCTGGGCCAGCGCGATCGCCCGGTCGGGTCCTGTGCCGACCAGCGCGGCCCAAGAGATGAACACGTAGAAGATGCCGACTCCGAGCACGGCAACCATGATCGCCTTGGGGATCATCTTCTTGGGGTCCTTGGACTCTTCGCCGTACATCGCAGTTGACTCGAAGCCGACCCAGGACCAGAAAGCGAAGAAGAGTCCGATGCCTGCGGCGCCGGTGACTGCCATTGTCCCGCCCGCGGAGCCGGGTGTGGGAACGACGGCGTCAAGGTTCTGGAACGCGTTGATGGGGTTAAGCGAGCCCAACGACCATCCCTCAGGCCCACCTCCGGTGAAGATCACCGACAGCGCCATTGCCAGCAGCATGACGATCTCGCTGATCAGGAAGGTGCCCAGCACCTTGACCGCGAGGTTGACGTCGAAGTACGTGAGCGTGGTGTTGACCAACAGCATCACTACCGCGAACCAGATCCACGAGATGTCCAGGCCGAGGTGTTCGCTGAAGAAGTTGTGGGCGAAGAACGAGAAGATGCCTACCAGAGAGGCCTCGAAGACAACGTAGGCCAGCGTGGTCAGTGCGCCGGCTCCCATCCCGACCACGCGGCCCAAGCCGTGGGAGATGAAACCGTAGAAGGCGCCAGTGGCGGTGATGTGCTTGGCCATGGCGGAGTAGCCCAGTGAGAAGAGAGCAAGCACGATCGTGGCGACGAGGTAGCCAGCCGGGGCTGCAGCGCCGTTTCCGAAGCCCACTGCGATCGGCACGTTGCCAACCATCGCCGTGATCGGCGCCGCCGTTGCGACCGCCATGAACAGGACTCCGACGATCCCAACTGCGTCCTTGCGTAGGCGCTGCACCTCTGGGCCGGAGCTCTTCCGGTCGATGACCCCAGGACCCGTTGGGCTGACGGACTCGGGCGGGCGGTTGTGTTCGGTCATGTTGTGCTCCTCGGCCGACATGTTCTTGACTGAGCCTGAGACGTGGCTCACGTTGCTCGGAATTCGGTTCATGGTGGCAGTGCGATCCGAATTCGCGCAAGTGTTTGGCCGGACCAAAGTTCCGCGCTTTTTTCCCGCCAGGCGAGATAAGGCAGAGGGCACCTTGTTAGGCTTTTACGGACATCTGCCTGCTTTACGGCGTAATCCGGCTCGGCTGAATCTAGGGGGCAGCGCTGGCGAGGACCCGAGCTCGGACATTCGGTCACCGGTCACATTGACTTGGTGAACCGTATTGACAACTACGGAAGGACCATAAACACTTCGAGCCACAGCAGGCCGGACGGTGAGGGCGGGTGGAGATGCACGACTATGGAGCGTTCCGCTTCGACTCCAAGAGCGAAGTCCTCTCCAAGTCCGCCGAGTTCTGGAACCCGGACAAGACACAGTTCTGGACCGACGCCGGCGTCGACCTGGTCATCGACAAGCGCGAGGATTACTTCCTCTGGGACATGGACGGCAGACGTCTCATCGACCTGCACCTGAACGGTGGCACCTACAACCTCGGTCACCGGAACAGCGAGATCGTGGAGGCAGTCGCCTCTGGTATGGAGCAGTTCGACATCGGCAACCACCACTTTCCCTCGCTTGCCCGGACAGCGCTGGCAGAGAGGTTGGTCCAGACGGCTCCTGCCGGACTGACCAAGGTCGCCTACGCCTCGGGCGGTGGCGAAGCGATCGACATCGCCCTCAAGAGTGCTCGGCACGCCACTCAGAAGCACAAAATCGTCTCCATCGTGAAGGCCTACCACGGACACACCGGCCTTGCTGTAGCCGCAGGAGATGATCGCTTCGCCAAGCTGTTCCTTTCGGACCGCCCCGAGGAGTTCGTCCAGGTCCCGTTCAACGACCCTTCCGGCATGGAAAAGGCCTTGAGCGGCCGCGACGTGGCGGCCGTGATCATGGAGACCATCCCGGCGACCTACGGCTTCCCGCTCCCAGATCCGGGATACCTCGAGGCGGTCAAGGCGCTGACTGAGAAGTACGACGCGCTGTACATCGCCGATGAGGTGCAGACGGGCCTAATGCGGACCGGCGAACTGTGGGGTATCAGCAAGCACGGGATCAACCCGGACATCCTGGTCACCGGCAAGGGTATCTCTGGGGGCATATATCCAATCGCAGCGGTGCTGCTCAGCGAGCGTGCTGGCCAATGGCTCTACCAAGACGGCTTTGGTCACATTTCGACCTTCGGTGGAGCCGAGTTGGGCTGCGTCGCTGCGCTCAAGGTCATGGACATCACCACTCGGCCCGAGGTGCGGACGATGGTGCATTACATCGCAGAGATGTTCCGCGACGGACTTGGGCAGATCAGAAACCGTTACCCGGACTGGTTCACCGGCATTCGCCAGAACGGCGTGATCCTGGGACTGGAGTTCAACCACCCCGAGGGTGCCAAGTTCGTGATGCGTCGTCTCTACGAGAACGGTGTCTGGGCCATCTTCTCGACTCTCGACCCCCAGGTCTTGCAGTTCAAACCCGGCATCCTCATGTCGCGTGACCTTTGCGAAGAGGTTCTGGACCGGGTCGAGATCGGCATCCGCGCATCACGTGACGACATGCTCCGCGCGGGGCGGAGGGCCAGCTGATGGAGTCCGGCCAGGCAGGACAGATGCTGGAGCAGGCGCGATGGGCCGCGCGTGCCTTCTCAACCTACGACGCTGCCACCGTCCATCGCATCGTGGAGGCTGTCGCGTCCGTGGCGCACACGAAGTCTGAGGAGTACGCCGAATGGGCGGTGCGCGAGACCGGGATGGGCGTGGTCGCTCACAAAGTCATCAAGAACAAGGCGTGCTCAGTCGGGATCGTGGAGCACTACGCAGGTCAGGACTTCGTGACCCCGCGGATCGATCCGGCGCGCAAGATCGCCGAGCTGCCTCGACCCGCTGGTGTGGTGCTTGCGATCACGCCCACGACCAACCCTGTCGCATCCGTCTACTTCAAGATCCTTCTTTCCTTGATGACCAGGAATGCGGTGGTGGTCGCCCCGCATCCTCGGGCGAAGGAATGCTGTGTGGATGCTGCCCGGACCCTCGCTGAGGCCGCCGAGAGGGCCGGCGCACCCAAGGGTGTGATCCAAGTCGTCGAGGAGCCAACGATCCCGCTGCTGCAGACGCTGATGAGCGACCAGCGGACGGACGTGATCGTGGCGACGGGTGGCAATGATGTCGTGCGCGCCGCCTACTCCTCGGGGAACCCGGCTCTCGGGGTTGGGCCGGGCAATGTGCCGATCTTGGTCGACGCCACTGCAGACATCCGTGCCGCAGCAGAACGAATCGTCGACAGCAAAGCCTTCGACAACTCGGTGCTGTGCACAAACGAGTCAGTCCTGATCGTCGAGGACAAGGTCGCCGACTCGCTTCAGCGTGAGCTCGAACGCGCGGGAGCCCATGTGCTCGACGCCGCGGCGGCACAGCGTCTGCGGTCCTATATGTTCTTCAACGGCCACCTCAACACCGAGGTGGTTGGCAAGGATGCCGCGTGGATCGCTGAACAGGCCGGATTGAGGGTTGGCCCGAAGACGCGTGTGCTCGTGGTTCCCATCGACAGTGTGCTTCCTGAAGAACCGATGACGCACGAGAAGCTCAGCCCGGTCCTGGGACTGGTGCGTGTCCCAGATGCCTCCCGCGGGGTGGATGCTGCG
>JBBSRQ010000200.1:0-4152 GCA_038242845.1 Propionibacteriales bacterium
CTCATCCAAAAACAGCACGCCGCGGTGAGCCAAGGATATTGATCCCGGGTGGATGTCCCGGCCTCCCCCGCCCACCAACGCCGCCATGGTGGAGCTGTGGTGGGGATCCGAGTAGGGCGGTCGTACCACCAGCCCGGACTCCAACTCTCGCCCTGCCAGTGAATGCAACGCGGAGACCTCGATCGCGTCCTCGTGGCCGAGGTCCGGCAGTATGGAGGGCAATCTCGATGCCAGCATGGTCTTGCCCACCCCGGGAGCGCCATGCAGAAAGACGTGATGTCTCCCGGCTGCCGCCACCTCCATGGCCCACTTCCCATCACTGTGCCCCTGCACGTCGGAAAAGTCCGGTCCCTGCTGATCCTCTTCCACGGTGCCCTCCTCAAGCGCCTCGGAGGCAAGGTGGATGGGCCGGCCGTGCATCACGTCCACCATCGTGTGGAGGGTGGCAACGGGCCAGATGGTGAGGCCAGGGACGAGAGCGGCCTCCCGTGCCTGACCCTGCGGGACTATCACGCGGGTGAACCCAGCCCTGGACGCAGCCAGCATGGCCGGCAGGATGCCACGCACCCTGCGCACTTTTCCGTCGAGACCGAGCTCACCGAAGAACATCGTGGACGTGACGATCTCTGCAGGCACCTCGTCCATGGCGGCCAGGATGGCGGCGGCGATGGCGAGGTCGTAGTGCGAGCCATTCTTCGGCAGGTTGGCCGGAGCCAGGTTGATGGTAAGGATCCCTTTCGGGAACTCGTAGCCCGCACCGCTGATGGCAGCCCGAACCCGCTCCCTGGCCTGGTAGAGAGCTGAGTCGGGAAGACCCACGAGGGTGATCTTCGGCAGCCCCAACCCGACGGCGGCCTCCACCTGAACGGCGGCGCCCTCCAGTCCCGACAGAGCCACAGACCATGCAGAGGCGATCCTCATCACCCGATCCCCCGCAGGTGTGTCAGCTCCAACTCTCCCCCGCGCAGGATGAGCACGCCGATGGCGTCGAGCCGGATGGTGCGCACCCGTGGTTCCGTGACACGCAGCCAAAGGATGGCCAGTTCCCTCAGCTTGGCCAGCTTGCGCCATGTGATCGCTTCGAGTGGCTCGCCGAACGCGAGGCTGGACCTGCTCTTGACCTCCACGAAGACCAAGGCTTCTGCGTCCTCATCCCAGGCGATGATGTCCAACTCCCCAGCGGGGCATCGCCAGTTCCGCTCGATGATGCGCCAGCCCTGGGCCTCCAGGTGCGCCGCGGCAATGTCCTCGCCGCGACCACCGAGGGCAGCAGCCCTGCTGTTGATGGCCATGGATCCCACCTCCACTGGCCACTGTGGTCACGTCCGGGACGCATCACCTCTCGTCCACAGGGCAATACTGTGGCCGGCACGTGCCACGTTGGGTGTGCGCTCAGGGCAGGGGATGCTTCACATCTGCACCGAGTTGGTGCTGGCTGAGCGCTGGGAATCGGAACGCCTTCTGGTGGGTCACCCCGGCGGCCGACTTCCAGCGGATGATGACCTTGGTTGGGAAGTTGAACGCCCGGTACGCCATACCGTTCAGGGCAGCGATCACTGACGGTGAATCTGCCTTCATGGCGACGCGGTTTCCAGCGCTGTCCTGCCAACGGCGGTTCAGCTGTTCCTCGATGATCCTGCTGCGGTCCACCGGAAACAGGGTCAGGGTGGCGTCGCATTTCATGTCCCCGGCCCCACGCTTCAGCCAACGAAATGTGCCGACGTAGAAGAACACCTCAACCTGCTCGGCCTCGTCAGGACCGTACTGGGTGACGCGCATGCGGCGGTCGATGACGTGCTCGGGTTCGGTCAGGGGTGCTCGATCATCCCAGGTCACACCCCAGTTGACTTCGTGCGACTCGTCCTCCCGGCGCTGCACCCTTTCATGCTCGTCACGGGTGAGTCGCAGTGCCTCGGCGGCCACCTTGTTGGCGTCTCGCGCCATCGCGTTGTTGGCTTCAGTTGCCTCACGGTGGTCTGCTACGACCCCGGAGGCGTCCGCGGCCGCTCCATCCGCCTTCGTCGCCAGATCGTGGGCCAGACGAGCGGTCTCCTGTGCCTCAGCTGCACGCTTCACTGCCACCCATGCGAACGCGGCGGCTGCGATGGCGGCGACGATGGCCACCACTGCGATGATCAAGACCCACACAATCGACTCCTGCTGACGAAGAGGTTGACGTCCACGGCGGTCTGCGGGACCGCAGGCCCTAGTGGTCCTCGGGGACCTGGAACTCGGAGTGGGCGATCTCCTCGATGGAAACGTCGCGAAACGTGAGGACCTTCGCGGACTTCACGAAACGTGCCGGACGATACATGTCCCACACCCAGGCGTCACCCATGGACACCTCGTAGTAGACGTCGCCACCCTCGGTGCGTACCTTGAGGTCCACCGCATTGCACAGATAGAACCGTCGCTCGGTCTCCACGGCGTACGTGAAGATGCTGACAACGTCCTTGTACTCGCGGTAGAGGTCAAGCTCCAGCTTGCTCTCGTACTGCTCCAGGTCATCCGCGCTCATGATGATCCAACCCTAGCCGTTCTGACGACGTTGTCGAAGCACCAGCGGTGGATGGCGCAGGGACCATGATGCTCCAGGGCGGACTGGTGGGCTGCGGTGCAGTAGCCCTTGTGCACAGCGAACCCGTACTCCGGGTACGTGGCGTCGTAGTCGGTCATGATCTGATCCCTGGTCACTTTCGCGATGATGGAGGCGGCACTGACGCAGGCCGCCACCTTGTCGCCCTTCCAGATCCCCAGGCCGGGGACCCCCAGCCCGTCGACGGGAAAGCCGTCGGTGAGGACGAACGATGGAGGCACCGTGAGACGAGCGACCGCCCGCCGCAGTGCATGCAGATCCGCCTGGTGCATCCCCAGCCGGTCGCATTCGTCGTGCTCCACCCGCACCGTGGCCACCGCCACCGCCTTGCGCATGATCTCATCGTGCATCCTTTGGCGCTGCAACGGTGTCAGCACCTTGGAGTCGTCGAGCCCTTTGATGGGTCGATCCGGGTCGAGCACCACAGCGGCCGCCACCAGAGGTCCTGCGCACGCCCCGCGGCCGGCCTCGTCCGCCCCGGCCACCGGCGAGAGACCGGCCCTGCTCAGTGCCCTCTCATAGCCGTAGCTGCCTCGTCCCGGACGGATCATTCAGCAGCCCGGGCTTGCTTCGATGATCTTGGGTTCGGCGGGCGCCGGGCTCTCGGGCGCCGGAACCTCCGAGAAGGTCTGGGGCACCGTGAACGTGGACAACCGGTCCAGGGGGGAGACGATGGCGACAGCGGCCCCCACCACCTTGTCGACCGGGACGAACGCAGCCATCCCCGGAGTCTGACCAGCTGTGATGTTGGTCAGCCGACACCGCGAGTCGGCCGACTGGTTGCGGTGGTCCCCCATGACGAAGATGTGCCCCTCGGGGACGATGATGTCAAAGGGCACATTTGCGGGTGCGACCTGAACCCCGCCCTCGGAGTACAGGTAGGCACTTTCCTCGAGTGCGACGCCATTGACGGTGACCCGGCCGTCCTCGCCACAACATTTCACATGGTCACCGGGCATGCCGATGACCCGCTTGATGAGGTGCTCGGTGGCGGAGTTGGGCAGCACGCCGATGAATTCCAGCCCGATGCGCACGGGGTTCTCGGACACCGGAGCGGGAGCGAGCCAACTGCCGGGGTCCTCGAACACGACGACATCGCCTCGCTGGAAGCCACCGAACTTGGCGACCAGGACCCGATCGTTGACCTGCAGTGTGTTCTCCATGCTGCCGCTCGGGATCAGGAACATCTGGGCGACGAAGCTGCGGAGCAGGGTGGAGATGATGAGTGCGCCGATGATGATGATGGCGCCTTCTGACAGCCATCCCAGGGTGCGACGCCCGAACGACTTCTTCTCGGCTTTCGGTCGTCGGGGTTGGTCATTCAACGTTGCGTCCTCGTTGGCACCAACAGACAAACCACTCACCCATCCTCACAAGATTCTGCGGAAATACCGCAGATTGGATGATACCGCCGTCTGCCCATACTCCTCTGCACGAGGGACGCGAAACGGGCCGCCGGCATTGCCGACGACCCGTCACTGCTGTTCGATCGCGCGAAAGCTCAGCGCTTTTCCTTGATTTTGGCTGCCTTGCCGCGCAGGTTGCGCAGGTAGTAC
>JBBSRQ010000201.1:0-4125 GCA_038242845.1 Propionibacteriales bacterium
CTCCCGTCGTGGCAAGCCGCATGGGTCGCAGGCTACCGCGAGGTTGGCACCCTGTCCTCGACGGATGAAGAGATGTTGTCGACGTTCATCATGCTGCGCCGCATGATGTTGGTCGCCTGGATGGGCTCCCACTCCCACTCACGAGAGTGCCAGGTCAAAGGCCCGAGCTACGCGCGCGGGACCTGCGAGCTCGCCGAACGCTATCTGTTCAGCAACGGAGTCAGTCTCTAACCTTCCAACCATTCACGAGGTGTCATACATGTTCACATCTATCTCAGGACGCTCGGTCGTCGTCACCGGGGGCAGCAAGGGAATCGGCTTTGGCATCGCGAAGGTCTTTGCCGGCGCCGGGGCCAATGTCTTGATCTGCGGTCGGGACGCGGAGGCGCTGCGAGTCGCCTCCTCGGCCCTGGTTGACCTGCCAGGAACGGTCGACACCGCCGTAGTCGACGTTTCAGATCCCGAGTCGTGCAAGGACATGGCTGCCCGCGCGAGCGACGAGTTCGGGGGGGTGGACATCCTGTGCGCCAACGCGGGGATCTTCCCTTCAGCCCGACTCGAGGAGATGAGCCCGGACGCCCTTGAAGTGGTGATGGCAACGAACTTCAAGGGGACTGTCTACGCGGTACAGGCTTGCCTTTCAGCGCTGGGAGCCTCCGACCACGGTCGTATCATTGTGACGTCGTCCATCACGGGTCCTTTCACCGGCTACCCGGGTTGGTCGCACTACGGCGCCAGCAAGGCTGCCCAGATGGGTTTCATCCGCACTGCGGCCATGGAACTGGCCACCAAGGGCATCACCATCAACGCTGTCCTGCCGGGAAACATCAAGACAGAAGGTCTCGATAATCTCGGTCAGGAATATCTCGACCAGATGGCTGCCACCGTCCCCCAGGGGCGACTCGGCGGGGTCGAGGACATCGGCAATGCCGCGCTATTCTTCGCTACCGACGAAGCCGCCTACATCACTGGACAGTCGATCGTGGTCGATGGCGGCCAGATACTTCCTGAGTCTTTGATGGCACTACAAGAGATGTGAGCAGACGTGGCCGTTGAGGGACCGCCGCCCGGCCAACGCGTCGTGGCTGAGGAGCTTCGGCGGCGTTTGTTGGGCGACATCAGCAGCGGAGCGTTGCCTCCGGGTGCGAAGTTGGGCAGTGAGCGCGAATTGGCCGAGCACTACGGAGTCAGTCGATCGTCGCTGCGCCACGTATTGTCCGCCCTACAGGAGGCCGGGCTGGTCCGTCGCGTCCCGGGCCGCGCTGGTGGCACGTTCGTCAGCCACGCAAAAGTCGAGCGCGACCTCTCGGGTGTCATAGGGGTTCCGGCCTACCTGGCTCGACAGGGCTACGTCGCCGGTACCCGAGTGCTCTCGACTCAATTGACCACGCCTGATAAGATCGCGATGCGCGCGCTGTGTCTGACGAGCGACGAGTTGGTCTTCGACGTCCGCCGGATCCGCCTGGCCGACGGAACGCCGATCTCCCTGGAGCATGCTCAGTTTCCGGCCAATCGGTTCGAGGGCCTCCTTGAGCGCTCCCTCGGCGGTTCGCTCTACGAGCTTCTGGAGGGGGAATTCGACCTCCAGCTCGGAGAAGCCGAAGAGGTGATCGAAGTGGTCAACGCTACGGACCACGAGGCCTCAGTGCTGTCGGTGGAACCCAACTCTGCCCTGCTCTCCATCACCCGTACGACGGTGGACTCTGCGAACCGGCCGTTCGAGTTCTCCCGTGACCTCTTCCGAGCCGACCGCACCCGGATCACCGTCCGCGCGCCAGGCCGCGGCATGCGTGGAAGTGTCCACCAAGGTGGGAACTACGTGGACCTGCACGCAATCCAGACGGGCGCCTGAGGCGTGCCCATGAATATCGACGTCGTCGTTGATGCCTCGGACGCTGATCCAGGGTTCGTCGGCGAACGCCTGGTCGAAGTGCACGGGGGAGTCCTACGCTTCCGCGATCGCGATCTGGTCGGCAGCGGGGCGACGACGGAAGCAGACCTCTTGCTGCTGCTCGGTTCAGCACGCAGTGTGTGGGATGCTGGGGAGACGGCAACCGTTGCCGCCGAAGCGGCTCTGATCCTGACGGCGCTGCACTCCGGCGTGCCGGTGATCGGCATCTGTTACGGCGCGCAAGTGTTGGCACATGCCCTGGGCGGTTCGGTGAGTCCGATGTCGGAACCCGAGATCGGCTGGTACCAGCATGTCTCCGAGGATCCTGTTCTGTGTCCTCCCGGCCCGTGGACGCAATGTCATTCCGACATGATCGTCGCCCCACCCGGAGCTCGCACCCTCGGTTCCTCGACCACCGGTTGCCAAGGATTCGCCACGGACGACCACCGCGCCCGCAGCATCGGCTGGCAATTCCATCCGGAGGTGACCCCCGAGCGGTTCAGCATCTGGGTCGAGCAGGAGCGAGCACTCTGTGAACGCCACGGGATTGACTCAGACCGTCTCCTCGAAGAGGCTCCCGCGCGCGGCAGCGCACTGCGTTCGGCAGCCCACACCTTGACCGATGCGGCCTTGGTTTGGTTGTCCGCGCCACGTCCCGGAGTAGGACCAGTTGATAGACGCTTCGATCACTGAGGAGAACGATGTCTGGGATCTACAAGCACCTGATCGACGAAACCGCACCCACATCTTCATTGGTGTACACGTTCGGTGGTGTGGCGCCCGTGGCGTCGGTGCGGCCGGGGACCACCCTCTCCACCTCTACCCGTGACTGCTTCGCGGGGCTGATCCGCTCCCCTTCCGACTGTGCCTCGCAGGTGCTTGACCCGCGGTTCCTGAACCCTCAGACGGGGCCCTTCTTCATCGAAGGAGCGGCACCGGGTGACACGCTCGCGGTCCACTTCGTCCGCATCGAACCTCGATACACGTGGGGGGTGAGCACCACCGTCCCGTTCTTTGGTGCCCTCACAGGGAGTCGGGACACCGCCTTGCTGCATCCGGCGCTTCCCGAGCTGACCTGGATCTACGAACTCGACGTTGGCGATCGCCTGGTGCACTACCAAGCTCTGGAAAGCAGCCTGACCCTCCCGCTGCCGATGGATCCCATGCACGGCACGGTCGGGGTGTCACCTGCGCTTTCCGAGGTCCGATCCTCACTGACGCCTGGCTCCTGGGGCGGAAACATGGACACGCCCGAGATGCGTGTCGGCGCGACTTGTTACCTTGGGGTCAACGTGCCGGGCGCGATGTTCAGCTTCGGTGACGGACATGCAAGACAGGGGGAGGGGGAAGCCTGCGGCGTTGCAGTCGAATGTGCCATGGACTCGATGGTAACCATCGATCTGATCAAAGACACCGAGACGCCATGGCCGCGGATCGAGAGCGACGACTACTTGATGACAACCGGATCTGCGAAGCCCCTGGAGGATGCTTTCCGGATAGCCCATACAGAGATGGTGCGTTGGGTCGCGGAACTTGTAGACCTTTCGGAAATGGACGCCTACCAACTGGTCGCCCAGATCGCCCTAAGCCCGGTGGCAAACGTCTGCGACACCGTCTACACGATGGTGTGCAAGGTGCCGAAGTCAGTTCTCGGCTCCTTCGCTGCGTACGCCGGGAAGCATGATGAGCTGCGCCGTGGCGCTGCCTCAATCCCCCACTGATCCTCGCCTCGGTCCCGAGCGCCGCGGTGGTGTCGCCGTGGCTGATCCGTCACGTGTGCATCACTCCACATCGCCGACCGCGAGTTCGTGGGCCTGGTCGACATGGGACACCTACGAGGTCTCCGGCTTCCTGCCACTGCGTGTCGCGGAGTGCCTTCACATCCGTAACGGCGGCACCACTGGTCCGGCTCAAGGACCGGCCCCGCCGGCAGCACAGCCCGGTCTGGCTTGAGGCGTTGCCCGACTTTCGTGGCCGGCTCGACGAGACGGCCCCCGAAAGGCCTCAACGACTCTCCGGTGAGACCTCGACGTGTCTGAGGCTACCTTCGCTTGCCTTGACCTGAACCAGGTTCTGCGTTCGTTGCGTCGATCCTAGTGGTGTGTCGCGCAATTGAGTGACTAGTAGTGATTTAGACTTCTGCTATGTCGAAACCTGCTGCAGCGTTGGTGGTCTCTGAGGGTCAGCGAGAAATGTTGGAGCGGCTCGCTGTTTCTCGGACGGTGGCGCATCGC
>JBBSRQ010000202.1:0-4075 GCA_038242845.1 Propionibacteriales bacterium
ATGGCGCGGCCCCCTTCTTCGTCCCCCGGGGCGATTCAGCGGCGGCGGCCCGCCCCGAAGAGTCCCCGTACGATCTCCCGCGCCGCGGTCCGGGTGAACTGCTTGAACGCCGATGACGATGTCACCTGTTCCACGAGTCCGGGTTCCGGCCTGGGGCTGCGGCGCTGCGGGGTGGTGGATCGCTGCTGGGACTGGTCCGGAGTACGGCTTCGCTGGTCCTCGAGCCGCTGCTCCTCCGCCGCCCGGCGGGAGCCCTCCTCCAGTTTGCGCGCCAACATCTCCCTGGCCGAGTCCCTGTCAATGCTCTGGCCGTAGCGGGCCATGAGCGGGGACTGAGCCACGAGGGTTCGCAGCACGTCGGGTTCCGACGGCGCCATGGACGACTCCGGCGCCCAGATCCGGGTCCATGCCACCGGTGTCAGGGCACCGTCGGGATCCATGACGGTCACGATGGCCTCACCGGTGCCCAGTGCCTGCAGCAACTCCCCCAGGTCGTAGCCGGAGGTGGGGTACGTCGACACGGTGGCCTTCAACGCCTTCGCGTCGTTGGGGGTGTGGGCGCGCAGCTGGTGCTGGACGCGGCTGCCGAGTTGCGCCAGCACGTCGCCGGGCACGTCCTTGGGCGTCTGCGTCACGAAGAACACGCCAACCCCCTTGGAGCGGATGAGCCGGACGGTCTGGGTGATCGAGTCCAGGAACGCCTTCGACGCGTTGTTGAACAGCAGGTGGGCCTCGTCGAAGAAGAACACCAGCTTCGGCTTGTCGGTGTCCCCCACCTCGGGCAGGGACTCGAACAGGTCCGCTAGCAGCCACATCAGGAAGGTGGAGAACAGCTCCGGCTGCGACGCGAGGTCGGGCAACTCCAGCAGCGACACCATGCCACGGCCATCCGCGGCAAGGCGCAGCAGCTCCGTGGGCTCGAACTCGGGTTCCCCGAAGAAGACGTCACCGCCCTGGGCGGTGAGGGTGATGAGGTTGCGCAGGATGACGCCGACGGTGGCGCTGGAGATGCCGCCGATGCCCTTCAGCTCCGACTTGCCCTCGTCGGAGACGAGGTACTTCAGCACCTCGACCAGGTCACTCAGGTCGAGCAACAACAGACCGGCCTGGTCGGCGTAGTAGAACACCAGCCCCAGCGACGACTCCTGCACCTGGTTCAACCCCAAAACCTTGCTGAGGAGGATGGGCCCGAACGACGACACCGTGGCCCGGATCGGGACACCCACCCCGCGCCCGCCCAGGGAGTAGAAGTCGCAGCGGAACGGTGCCGCCGTCCAGGGCTGGCCCTGTGCCTCCACCCGGGCCTGCAGCTTCTCGCTGGCCCCGCCGGGCGTGGCCATCCCGGAGAGGTCACCCTTGATATCCGCCGCGAACACGGGCACCCCTGCCTTGCTGAGTGCCTCGGCCATCACCTGCAGCGTCCTGGTCTTGCCGGTGCCCGTGGCGCCGGCCACCAGTCCATGGCGGTTGAACATGGACACAGGGATGCGGATGGGGGCTTCGACGGCCGGCCCCCCGGGGGTCATCAGCACCCCCAGTTGCACTCCTGCGTCGTCGAAGGCGTAGCCATCGGCGATCGAGCGGATGAGGTCGTCATCGTGGGTCTGTTCAGTCACCCCCACAGCCTGCCAGTCCGGAGTCATTGGCCGAAGAATTCCGCGATGTCTCGTGGCGTCCCCCACCCGCGAACGTGTCCCCAGTAGACTGCACGCGTGATCTTCAAGCGCGTGGGCGATGGACGCCCGTACCCGGACCATGGTTACGTCCAGAAGCAGTGGGCTGCTCTGGCACCCCACCAGGTGCGACTGGACGAACTCGTGACCACGAAGCGCACCCTGGACCTCGATGCCCTCCTCGAGGAGGACTCCACCTTCTACGGGGACCTGTTCGCCCACGTCGTGTTCTGGCGTGGCGAGCTGTACCTGGAGGACGGGCTGCACCGCGCCCTGCGTGCAGCCCTGCAGCAGCGCCAGACTCTGCACGCACGCGTGCTGGAACTGAAGTGATCCCCGCCCAATGACGTCCCCGATCAGAGCTGAGTGAGCTTTCGTGCGCCTCTTCCGTCTCATTGCCACGCCCTTGTTGTTGGTGGCACTTCTTGGTCTGCTGGCCTGGGGTGCACTGTGGGGGTGGCGCAACCTCACCGCCCCCCTGCCCGAGGCTGAGCCGACGCCGTGCGTCATGGTCTCCACAGACCTCGTGACCGTCGCCGACGTCTCGGTGCGCGTGTACAACGCAGGCTTCACGAGTGGGCTGGCCAACCGCGTCAGTGCCAGGCTCAAGGATGCCGGGTTCACCATCATCAAGGTCGACAACACCGAGGAACGCGTCACCGCGGGCGTCGTCATTCGCACCAGGGAGGACAACCAGCCGGGAGTGCGCCTGGTGTCGTCCTACTTCCGGGACGTGACCGTGGAGTACGACTCCCGCGTCGATGGAACCGTCGACGTGCTCCTGTCCTCCGACGAGCCCGTCGCCGGCGAGAAGCCGCTGTTCCAGGTGTCCTCAGGGGAGACAGGCACAACCTGCGTCCAGGCGACCGCGTCGCCGACTGCGGCCGCTGCCTCGGCGACCCCAGCGCAGGAACCCTGACCGACGGACCGTGACAGGAGAGCCACCGTGGCCAAGCCATCCGCGAACGCGCCCAACATCCTGCTGATCTGCGTCGACCAGATGCGGGCCGATGCCCTGTCCGTACTCGGCCACCCCGTGGTTCGCACGCCCTACCTGGACCAGTTGGCCCAGCGCGGCACCGTCTTCACGAACGCGTACTCGGCGACACCAACGTGCGTGCCGGCGCGGGTCGCACTCTTCACGGGCCAGTCGCAGGAACGCCACGGCCGCTACGGGTACCGCGAGGGCGTCCCGTTCCACGCCGTGCATGACGAGACGGTGGCGCAGGTGCTGGGCGGATACGGGTACCAGACCCAGGCCATCGGCAAGATGCACGTCTTTCCGGAACGATCCCGCGTCGGCTTCGACAACGTGGTCCTGCACGACGGGTTCCTGCACTTCGGCCGGAGCCATGTCGGGGGCAACCTGGAGGGCAACGACGACTATCTCGCCTGGTTGCGCAACCAGCCCGGCCATGCGCACTCGGATCTGAGCGACCACGGGGCCGGCTGCAACAGCCAGGTGGCGCGCCCGTGGGACAAGGCGGAGGCGCTGCACCCCACGACGTGGGCCACCACGGAGGCCATCGACTTCCTGCGTCGCCGGGACACCACGGCCCCGTTCTTCCTGTACCTGTCCTTCCATCGCCCCCACGCCCCCTACGACCCGCCGCAGTGGTTGCTGGAGCAGTACCTGGCCGCCGAGCACCCTGAGCAGGTGGTGGGCGACTGGGTGGCCGACGTCGACGAGTGGCTGACCGAGGGTGAGGTGGAGGGCGAGTTCACCCGCCATCCCGACGATGTCCGCCATCGTGTCCGCGCCGGGTACTGGGGCCTCATCACGCAGATCGACTTCCAGGTGAACCGCCTCATGGAGGCCCTCAGCGACCATGGGCTCCTGGAGGACACCGCCATCCTGTTCGTCTCCGACCACGGCGACATGATGGGCGACCACCACATGTGGCGAAAGACGATCGGCTACGAGGGCAGCGCCGGGGTGCCGCTCATCGTGGCCCTGCCGCCTGCACAACAAAACACTGCACCACGGCGAGGCCCGGGGTTCACGGGACAGAGCCCCGTGTGCACCCAGGTGGCCGAGTTGCGCGACGTCATGCCCACCATTTTGGACATCGCCGGCATCGACATCCCCGACACGGTCGACGGGAGCAGCCTGCTGCCGCTGGTCCGCGGCGAGCACGCGCCGTGGCGCTCGCACATCCACGGCGAGCACACGCTCAACAGGTTCGGGATGTGGCAGTCCAACCACTGGGTCACCGACGGTCATGCCAAGTTCATGTGGTTCTCCGGCGACGGCATGGAACAGTTCTTCGACCTCGACGCCGACCCGCATGAGGAGCACAATCTGGTCCACGACCCCACCCGCACCGTGGACGTCACCCTGTGGCGTGGCCGCCTCATCGAGGCCCTCACGGGCCGGGAGGAGGGCTTCGTCGCCGACGGCA
>JBBSRQ010000203.1:0-4057 GCA_038242845.1 Propionibacteriales bacterium
GATCTTGATGGAGTTCAGCATGGTCTCGAACTGCCGCACCGCGATCATGTCGTGCAGGATGTCGACGAGGCCATCCTTGCCGTGCGTGGCCAGTTCGGCCTTGAAGTCGGGTTCGTAGGCGTTGACGCGGATGTCAGGCGTCTTGACGGCGCCCTTGGCCCGGACGGTGGTGGGGTCGACGATGAGTGAGCGGGTCATGGTGGTGTTCTTCTCCAGTTCGCGGGCGTCCTCAGGCCTTGATGGCCCAGGCCGCCTCTCGGATGAGTTCGCTGACGGTGGGGTGGGGGATGACGATCTGGCGCAGATCGTGCAGGTCCAGTTCGGTCTCGAGCACCGCGCAGGCACCCCAGATCATTTCGGCGGCATAAGAGCCGAGCACGTGGATACCCAGCACCTGGAGGGTGTGGGCGTCGACGATGACCTTGGCGCCACCGGGCGCGCGGAACCCGTTCTCCGCCACGAAGCGACCTGACATGTAGCCCGGGACTGTGGCGGTGAGGACCTCGTGGCCGGCGCCGCGGGCTGATGCCTCGGTCATACCGACGCCGGCTGCCTCCGGGTGGGAGTACACGGCCCACGGCACGGTGTTCCAGCGCATCGTCTCTCCGCGGCGGTGTGCCTCAGGATCGAGGATTCCTGCCGCGGCGACTTCACCCATTCGGTAGGCGGTGTGCGCGAGCAGGCTGCGTCCCGTGACGTCGCCGATGGCCCACACATTCGGGAGGTTGGTGCGCAACCGATCATCCACGACGATGCCGCGGCCAGAGAACTCCAGCCCGGTGTTCTCCGCCCCCCAGCCATGGACGACGGGGCGGCGGCCGACAGCCATGAGCACGACGTCCCCGCTGATGGTGTCCTCGAGGCCGTCAGCGGTGGTGAAGTGGACCGTGCCGCCGTCGAGGCCGGTGACCCGGCACCCGAGGCGAAAATCGATGTCGGTGAGGGCGTCGCGGAGCATGGGAGCCATGTCCGCGTCCATGAAGGGGACGATCTCCGGCAGCATCTCGACGACGGTGACGTGAGTGCCCAGCATCGAGAACAGGCTGGCGAACTCCACGCCGATCACGCCGCCGCCGATCACGACGAGTCGTTCGGGCACGGCGTTGAGCTCCAACAGCCCGGTGGAATCGACGAGGTGTGCATTGCCCGCGGTGCCGGGGATGGGCGGCATGACGGGCTCGGACCCGGTGGCCAGGATCACGTGCCGGGCAGTGTGTGTCTCCCCGTTCACGCTCACCCGACCGGGACCTTCGAAGGTGCCATGCCCGTTGATCACGGTGACGCCGGCGCGCTTTTGGGTGGCACCGACACCGGCCACCAGTTTGCTGACCACCTCGGACTTCCACGCCTGCATGCGGCCCCAGTCGAAGGAGGCCCCCCCGGCGTCGACGCCATATGCCGCGCCGTGCTGTGCGTGGTGGTACGTCTTGGCGGCGTTCAGAAGCGTCTTGGTGGGAATGCAGCCCACGTTCAGGCAGGTGCCCCCGAGCGCGTTGGCCTCCACCAGCAGCACCGTGCTGCCGGCGTGGCCGAGTCGTTCCGCTGCGATGTAACCGCCGGGGCCGCCGCCCAGGATGATGACGTCGAATTCACTCATGGGTCACCTCCCTCAGGCCAGCACGGCGATGTCGACGGCTTCGAGGAAGGCCACGAGGTCGGACAGGAAACGTGCGGCGTCGGCGCCGTCGATGACCCGGTGGTCCGCGGTCAGCGAGAGTCCGATGCGCTGCTCGGCCCCGATGGAGCCGTCGGCGTGGACAACGACGCGGGGGAAGATGGCGTCGACACCGAGGATGGCAGTCTGGGGGACGTTCAGCAGCGGGGTGAAGCTCTCGATGCCGAGACCACCCAGGTTGGACACGGTGAACGTGGCCCCCTGCAGCAGGTCGGGCGTGATGGTGCCGCCGATGGCATCGGCTGCCAACCGCTTGCTGGCACCTGAGAACTCTGCGAGCCCCATGGCTGAGGCGTTGCGCACCGTCGGTACGAGCAGCCCGCGGGGAGTGTCACAGGCGAACCCCATGTGCACCCGCTCGAACGTCGTCAGGACGCCGTCGGCCAGGTGGGCGTTGTGGGACGTGTGGCGCGCTGCGGTGCGTACGGCAGCGAACCCGACGAGGTCACCGATGGTGACCCCGTTCAGCCCGAACGACGCGTCGGACGCCTTCAACTTCTTGCGCAGGTCGAGCAGGCCCTGGGCCCTGGCCGTGGTGGTGTAGGTGAGCTGAGCGCTGGAGGCCAGCGAGTTCATCATGCGCTCGGCGATGACCTTACGGATGCCCTTGATCTGTGTGCTGGTGCTGGGCCCCATCTCGCCGTCATCCCGGGTTGCCGGGGCAGTGGCCGCGACCGGAGCCGCGCCACGAGTTGCCCGGACGTCGGCTGCCGTCGCGCGGCCGCCGATGCCGGTGCCCGCCACATCGCCGCGTCCCGAGCCGCCTGCCCTGGCCGCCGCACGGGTCGTGGGTCCCGCATCCAGCGCTGAGCGGACGTCGCGTTCGATCACGCGGCCGCCGGGTCCCGTGCCCGGGCCGACGCCTTGGATGTCCACCGACGTGGAGGACGCGAGTGTGCGTGCCCGGGGACTGGAGCCGTAGCCGGGCACTGCTGCGCCCGTTCGATCCCCCGCCGCGGACTGGTCGCCGGCCGGGTCGGGGACGTCCAGCGTCTCCACGGGCGCATCCACAGGTCCCCCGGCGTCGTCGGTCTCCTCATAGGAGGCTTCACCAGCAGGTTGGGATGGCGTGTCCACCTCGGTGGTCGGGCCCTGGTCGGCGGCACCGGCGACCTTGAGGGCGGGTCCGGGATCCTCCCCCGGCTCCCCCAGGACGCAGAGCGGGTCCTTGACGGGGACGTCGTCCCCCTCGGACCACAGCAGCTTCAACACGGTGCCCGCGCTCGTCGACGGCACCTCCATCGATGCCTTGTCGGTCTCAACCTCACACAGGACCGTGTTCTCGGCGACGACGTCGCCCTCTGCCACGGCCCACGACACAATCAGGCAGGATTCGACGCTGTTGCCGAGCTGCGGCATGACCACCACTGTTGCCATTGGTTCCTCCTAGACGACACGCAGTTGCGTGTGCTCTTGTAGCGATTGGACTGCCTCGTCCGAGATCTGGGAATCGGTGATGATGCCCGTGATGCCCGACAACGGCAGGAAACTGACGAACCCCGCCTGGCCGAACTTGCTGGAGTCCGCCACCAGCCAGGTCTCCTCGGCGCGATCACGCATCATGGTGGCCACCTCACCGCCCTCCACGAAGCGCGTCGTGAGACCCCGTTCGGGTGAGAACCCGTCGGTACCGAGAAAAGCGATGCGGGTGTTGAAATCCCCGATCGAGCGCTCGGCGATGGGTCCCACAAGGGATTCGGAGTCCCTTCGAAACACCCCGCCGGTGAGAATGATGTTGAGGGCGGGGTTGAGTCGCGCATTGCTGAAGACCAGCGTCGAGTTGGTGACGATCTGCACGCCCCTGCGGCCGGCGAGGAAGCGCACGATGAGGGCGGTTGTTGTGCCCGCCTCGATCATGACGGTGTCATCGTCGACAACGAGCGCGGCGGCCGTGGCCGCGATGCGTTCCTTCGCCTCCACGTTGATCTTCTGGCGCTGCAGGATGTGCTTGAGCGTGCTGGGGCGGGCGCCGCCGCGGGTGCGCACGAGCATGCCCTGCTCCTCGAGCGTGCGAAGGTCCGTGCGGATCGTGACCTCGGAGACACCCAGGTCGATCGCGAGGGACGCCACGGTCAACATTCCGTCGTCCGCCAGGCGCGTGAGGATCACGCCTTCTCTGTCAACCCGCTCTACCGTCATTGGCCCCGTTGCCCTTCGCTTGCGAAACGCTTTCGTTTCACTGACGATACACCACCAATGGCCTTCGCTTGGTCGCGATGGGATCTCTTCTCGTCAATCCGTGATCCACCCCGGGGAACTTCCGCCAGCGAATGAACATTTCAATTGTTCGGGGCGCCAATTGCACGTCCGACGGATGTCAGACAACCTCTATAGTTAATGTCTTGAACCCCCATTCAACAAGGAGCAATATGGCTGGCAGAC
>JBBSRQ010000204.1:0-3833 GCA_038242845.1 Propionibacteriales bacterium
CCGAGCGAATGACTTCCTAGGCCCAGCCATATCCGCAGATCGGCATGTGGGGACGTTGCTGGGCTCTGCGTGAGCGCGTCATCGCCGGCTCGGCACTCGGCAGCCACTCCCAGCCACAACGGGCACAGGACTGCCGCACCTGTAGAGGTCACACGCTGGGCGTAAAGCCTTGATTAGTTGCGACAACCAGACGCCGCTCCTCGAAGGCGCGGCAGAGATTCCGACGCCCCGCTGCGCTCGGTCAGAATATTCTCATCCCGACGCGGCGGGATGGCAGCCCGATTCGCGCTTAGGATCGGGATCAGCCACCGCATCGTCGGCCTCCACGTCGGTCATGGACCACAGACTCCCCGGGCCGATCAAACGGATTGCACGATTCAAATGGGCAGCGCATGGGCACGGACGGATCAGTTTCGTGCATAATCCGAAGTCAGACGCACTTCGAAAATGGTTCAAGTCCTCCCTCGGACACAAAACTGAACCCCCAGTTGACTACACGAAATGCCGGTTGACTGGGGGTTTTGTTATTTTCGAACTACGACAGCGCAGACGGTCATCGTGCCGACCGTGTCGCCCACCTCGGAGGCACTGTGGATCCCGGCGAGTTCGTTGCGCATCGGACGCGCAACTTGCTGAGGATTGTCGATCATCGCGGTCGTGATGAACTCGACAACCGCTGCGCTCACAGCCTCGGGAAGCGTTTCACCGATCCCACGTGCGGCCGGCCCCGCCACGACAAGGTCGTACGTACCGTCGCTCATCCTTTCGAACTTGACCGCAATGCTCGCACCGCGTCTACGCCTCGCACGACGTCACCCGCAGCGACGGCCGCTCGGGCAGCAACTAGTCCTTGGATCGCATCCTGATCACCCATCAGCTCAAGTGTCTCTTCCAAGCTGTCCAAGTCTTCAGGACTGATCAACACTGCCGTGGGCCGTCCATTGCGGGTGATCACCACTCGATCGTGCTCGCGATTGACGCGCTCCACAAACTCCGAGAGCCGGTCCTTTACATTGCGCAACGAATTGGTGGTCATGGCACAATTGTGCACGCGGTGTTCGGCCAAGCAACCCACGTACCGGAGCCGCATCACACCAGCGTCGTGACCGAGATGGCTCACGGCTCCAGGAGAGTTGGGTCGGCCGCGGTTCACAACCACTCGATGACCGCCAATCCGTTCATAAGAAGGGTCGCACCTCGACCTTCCGATTGCAGCACTTTGACGCCGCGACGGCAAGCTCGAGCGCAAAGTGAAAATCCGCGGCCTCGATGATCCAAAAGCCTGCGAGGTACTCCTTGGACTCCACAAAGGGGCCGTCGGTGAACACCGGTTGCTCGCCCCGGTTGTCGATGACGGTGGCCGGATCAGGCGCACCGAGGCCGCCGGCAAAGACCCAGTTCCCCTGGGCGCGAAGCCGGGCGTTGAACGCGTCGATGTCGGCTTCCTCGGCGGGTGAGGCCACGCCTCTGCCATCGTCGATTACGGAAACCAAATACTGCATCGCGGCTCATCTCCTGCGGTTTGGGGCGTCCCCCGAGAACGTCGGATCACCCCCGCCAGGGACGCCAGGACCTCAATTTGACGCCGCTTCGCGACCTTCTGCAAGCGCTTTCGGGTGGCCGGTTCTACTCGATGCTGGACACACACCGGTCTCCAGATCTCGAAATCGTTGATGGAATGTTCGATGCGCAGTATGGACATGATCCCTCCGGGGTGTGTGTCGTGTCCGATGTTTCTGAAGATAGGCGGGAGCACGGACGGCCACCATCCCGGACATCTGGGGGGTGCCCCGCGTTATGCTTCACTCGGGATGGGTCGCGTGTCGGCTGCACGTCTGACGGATGCCGTGGAGCGGATCGCCGTCGGCACGGATGATCACGACCTTCGCTCCCGCGTCCTGGAAGCCATCCACGAATTCATCCCCTTCGATGCCGACGCCTTCCTGCTCACGGATCCGACGACCAGTGTCGGCTGCTCACCCGTCGCAGCGGTCCCCGACCTCGCCACCCTCCCGAACCTGATCCGCCTGAAGTACCTCACGTCGCAGAACCGGTGGACCGAGTTACCGGCCAGTGGATGTGCGACCCTGTGGAACGTCACGGGTGGGCGCCCTGAACGCAGCCTGCTCTGGCGGGAGTACCTCTCGGGATTCGGGATCATCGACGTGGCTTCGGTCGCCTTCATCGACCGCTTCGGTTGGTGGGGTTTCCTGGACATGTGGCGCTGAGGGACCCTCTTCGCTGACGACGAGATGATCGCCTTGGCCGCAGTACTCCCAGCCATCACCTCTCGGTTGCGCCGCGTTCAGGCCGCTGGTTTCAGGGTGGGCGGAGTTCAGCCCGGTCACCGGCGCCCTGGTGCGATCATCTTGTCCCCTGAGCTCGCGATTCGTTCCAGGACCGCGCAGACCGAGGACTGGCTCACGGCACTGGTCCCGCCTGAAGGAGGACGAGGTCCAGTGCCGGCAAGCGCGTACAACGTCGCGGCTCAGCTCCTCGCGACCGAAGTCGGCATCGATGCCCATCCCGCGCAAGCCAGAGTCCATCTGGGAGGCGGCGCGTGGCTGACCCTGCGGGCGGATCGGCTCCGACGTCCAGAGCCGGCCGAGCGCCAGGACATTGCGTCACCATGGAGACCAGCTCCCCGACCGAACGCCGAGACATCTTCTCCCGTTCCCATGGCCTGACGAAGCGCGAGTCAGAGGTCCTGTGCCACCTGACCGACGGGGCTGATACCCGAGCCGTGGCCAAGGCCATGGTAATCAGCGAACTCACAGTGCAGGACCACCTGAAATCAGCATTCACGAAGACCTCAACGTCGAGTCGTCGCGAACTGCTCGCCTTGGCCTCGGCGGCTGACCGGAGGTGCCCCAGCCAGCGGCCAGTAGCTGAAGACGTTGCCGTCTCATCGCCGATCCAACCCCACGTTGGAACTGTGCCACCAAGTTCGATATTAATGAGACGGTCTACCCTGTCGAGGTGTTTGGCGTCGAAGCAGATCGGGCAAACCAGACAGCGGCCACCTGATCAAGGGTCCTCGAACCCCACCGGGGACGAAATCCACTGCACACAAGTCGCATCTGCGTGATGTGGCCTCCTGCTTGCTGTGGTAGGCCACCTGCTCGATCACTGGAGGGCCCTTGGACTGCCATGCGGTAGCTGACCTTCTCCACATCGCCGAGGGAGTCGGAGTCAATCACGATGATGTCGGTGACCGTCTGGTCGGGTCCGAACCACGTCCCCAAAATGATGTCGCACACCCCGCCAAAATCCTCGGCTTCCCAGGATCGACGTTGGAGTGGCGGGCCGGGAGGTCACCGGGGTGGAGAACAGTCCCCGGATCGCATCCTCGACGATCGTCATGACCTCGTCGACTTCGTCTCACCGGACCGCTCCCGCGCCTCCAACGACGGGACATCGTTCACCCCACAGGAATGGTCGACCCCACTCTCGAAGCACCAGGACGTGGATGGGTGGCGGGTGCTCGCAACCGGCAAGGGACGATGGAAGTCGCTCCGGTGTGGGCGTCCTTTTACCTATCTTGAGATCAACTTCGACAGGATCTCATTCGACTCAGGAACAACCGGCTCGAACTCCCGTCCCGAGACCGATGGGTCGACCGTGGGGTGCCGGTAGTCATGCCCGGCCCCGCCCGGGGTCCCATCCAAGATTCACATGAGCAGGGTGTGGGCAGAGGGGTTGTGCTGTGTTCCCACGCAGGTGCCACGATGTCCGACGAAGGACGCGCTCTGGACCGAATCGCAATGAGGTTCTGCGGTGCTTCTTGGAATCCAGATGGAATGGGTGCTCCGGACACCGCCAAACGGCATCCC
>JBBSRQ010000205.1:0-3826 GCA_038242845.1 Propionibacteriales bacterium
AGCAGACGCTCCAACTCGTCGCGCATCTGCTCACGGGTGCAGTAGATGTGGGCGTCGTCCTGGGTGAAGCCGCGGGCACGCGTCAATCCGTGCACCACACCCGACTTCTCGTTGCGGTACACCGTCCCGAACTCGAACAGGCGCAGCGGCAACTCACGGTACGAACGACCACGCGAGGCGAAGATCAGGTTGTGCATCGGGCAGTTCATGGGCTTCATGTAGTAGTCGGCGCCCTGCTTGGTCATGTGACCATCGGCGTCGTACTCGGCGTCCATCCTCATCGGCGGGTACATCCCGTCGGCGTACCACTCGAGATGGCCCGACGTTTCGTACAGCTTCGACTTCGTGATGTGCGGGGTGGTGACGAATGAGTAGTTTTCGGCGATGTGGCGGCGACGCGAGTACTCCTCCATCTCCATGCGGATCATGGCGCCCTTGGGGTGGAAGACCGCCAGCCCGGAGCCGATCTCGTCGGGGAAACTGAACAGATCCAGCTCGGCACCCAGCTTGCGGTGATCTCTCTTGGCGGCCTCGGCCATTCGCGTCTGGTACGCCTTGAGGTCATCACGGGTGGCCCATGCCGTGCCGTAGACGCGCTGCAGGGTCGGGTTGCGCTGGTCACCACGCCAGTAGGCAGCCGACACCTTGGTGAGGGCCACCGCCTGGATGTAGCCGGTGTGGGGAACGTGGGGCCCCCTGCACAGGTCCTTCCACGCGACGCTGCCGTCGCGTCGGACGTTGTCGTAGATCGTGAGTTCGCCGGCGCCCACTTCGACGGAGGAGCCGTCGTCGTCGGACGCGTTGCCCTTCAGCGCCACCAGTTCCAGCTTGAATGGCTCGTCGGCCAGCTCGGCCCGCGCATCGTCATCGCTGACGACGCGACGAACGAACTTCTGCTTCTCCCGGACGATCTGGCCCATCTGTTTCTCGATGGCGGTCAGGTCTTCCGGGGTCAAGGGATCCGTCTGGAAGTCGTAGTAGAACCCGTCCACGATCGGTGGTCCGATGCCTAGCTTGGCTGCCGGCACCAGGTGCTGCACGGCCTGGGCCGTGACGTGCGCCGCGGAGTGGCGGAGGATGGCGAGGCCGTCTGGCTCGCTGTTGAGCACGGGCTCCACGACGTCGCCGTCGGAGAGTTCAACGGCCAGGTCGACCAGCCCACCGCCTCGTCGCA
Source organism: Propionibacteriales bacterium (assembly GCA_038242845.1). GTDB lineage: Bacteria > Actinomycetota > Actinomycetes > Propionibacteriales > Propionibacteriaceae > Arachnia. Next base: position 1,175 of record JBBSRQ010000205.1, read on the forward strand.
TGGCGACAACGGTCCTGTCCGACCCGAAGAGGTCCAACCCCGTGGTGGTGGTGGCCAGGTCGACTTTTTCAGATCCTTCTGGCCGGGTGATGGTGATGACGCCACTCACGTTGCGGTTCCTCTCGTGGCAGGTGACAAGTTCTTTCGGGGAGCACCGTCGACACGGCAGCTCCGTGCAGCATTGTGCCGCAGGTGGTGCCGTTCAGTCGCCGGACACCATGCTGCCGAACTCGGGATGTCTCTCGATGTATCGGGCAACGTAGGTGCAGGTGGGTTCCACCAGGCCGTCGTCGTCCTGGATGTCGCTGAGGGCGAAGTTCACGAGCATCGCGGCGTAACCCTTGCCCGCGTGCGCCGGATCAACCTGCGTGTGCACCAACTCGACTGCCTCTCCGGCGTTTCGGTAGTCGATGAACCCGACGCGTTGGTCGTCGAGGCGCAGCTCGTAGCGGTTTTCATCACTGTTCTTGATCAGTTCTGGATCTGACATGGCCCCCACCCTACTGCCCGGGACGGTGGTCCCCGGGCACTTGTCACGGCATGTGCGACCGCCGCCGGGTGTGGCGTTTGGGCTCCGATCGTCGCCGACTTTCGACAGGATGTGTACATGGGCATCTTCGACAACAAGGCGAGCACGTGGGATGAGAACCCGGAGCGCGTTGAGCGATCACGAGTCGTCGCGCAGCGCTTGCGCGAGGCCGTGGATTTCGACGCCATCGACGCAGGCCTGGAGTACGGCTGCGGGACGGGGCAGCTGAGCTTCGCTCTGGCTGACGTCCTTCCGCATTGCCTTCTCATCGACACCTCCATGGAGATGTTGAAGACTGCTGATCGCGGCATCGTGGAACGCGACCTGGCGTGGGACACCGAACGGCGCAACTTTGCCACCCACTCCCCCGACCACCCGGTCGCGATCGCAGACCTGATCTTCTCGCTGCAGGTGCTCCATCACGTCGATGATCTCCCGACGACGTTCACCAACATGGCGCAGGCACTGCTTCCCGGTGGGCAGGTGGCGATCATCGACCTTCCCGCCGGCTCGGCTGGCTTTCACCGCGGCAGCGGGCACAGCCATGACGACAACCCCCACCTCGACGGTCTGGATCAGGCCGAGTTGGAGCAGGTACTCACCGCCACCGGGTTCAAGGACATCATCCGGCACGAGGACATCCCGCTGGCGCGCGAGGCAGACGAGGGGCCGCAGCAGTACATGCTGTTCCTCATCACCGCACGCATCTGAAGCTCACGACCCGTGCGCCATGGGACGATTCCCATCGCGTATTTTCCTGGCAGTGGGCGGGTGCGAGCGTCAGGTCCGCCCGATCGGCGCAAAAATCGCATTGGTCAGCCGCGCCAGATCGGCAGGTGCCAGTTCGACATCCAGGCCCCGTCTGCCGCCGGAGACCAGCACCGTCAGGTGCTGCTGCATTGATGCATCCAACACCGTGGGAAGCGGCCGCTTCTGTCCGATGGGGCTGATGCCGCCCACCACCATGCCCGAGCTGCGCTCCGCCGTGGCCGGATCTGCCATGGCCAGCTTCTTCACACCCAGCGAGGTGGCCAACGCCTTCAGGTCCAGGGAGCCCGTCACTGGTACCACCCCGACTGCCAAATCGGCACCGGTGTCCACCACGAGTGTCTTGTACACACGTGCCGGATCAACGCCCAGGGCAGCCGCGGCCTCGAGTCCGAACGACGAGGCGGTGGGGTGGTGCTCATAGGCATGGAGCTCATGGGCAATCCCTGCTTGGCGCAGTGCCTGCGTTGCCAAGGTCACGCCACCACGCCTGCTCTGCATGACCACAAAGTACCGGCATCCTCAACGGAAAGGACACAACTGGTTGAGCTGGACTTGGTCGGGATCGGCGGCGCGGCGAGATTCCGTCGGATGTGTCGACGAGCGGAGCCTGGTCGTTGATGTCGAGTGAGCTGCTCTCACCGCGTGCAGCGACCGCACCACCGCGAACTGAAGCTGGGGGGCGCGGGGATGCGGCCGCTTACGCATTTATACCACAGACAATGCATTAACAGACCCGTATACACGCAATATGGACATTATTCGACATCCTTAATCAAGGAGAGGGATCGGGCTTCCCCCAGGGGTTCTGGTTCAATTCCACCCAGACGACTCATGCTCAATGGAGTATCTGTCGCTGACAATTTCGTGGATGCAGTGTCAGGGTCGCATTTCAAGCACTGAATAATGTAACAAGAGTACCCTCCACGTGCATTGGGACCACCCACTGAATACCCGACCATCTCACAAACACTTTCTGTGAAACTTCACAAAGATGGGATGAGCAGCCCTCCGTAGATAAGAACATCGAGGGGCGATCACCAGCGCTTCGGCGCTTCGACGACTGACTCCCGGAGGGACAAGACGAACAAGATCCATGAGCCACGCGCGTCCCGGATGCTTGCGGGCCTTGCTCGCCCCTGTGGGTCCAGTTTTTGGTTGCGACATAGCAACAATCTTTTCGGCCGCGATCATCTCGGACAAAGTTCGCTAGACACACTGCTGCTGCGCAGGAACAAACGCGAGAAGGACCACCAGACATCAACGCACTTTGTCCCTACACCCCGTGGGCGCAATACCGAAGCCGTCGGCTCCACGAGCACCGATGTCAGTGCTTGAACACCCGCGCTGGTCCC
>JBBSRQ010000206.1:0-3804 GCA_038242845.1 Propionibacteriales bacterium
TCTGACCGGCGCAGGCCGCGTCGAGCATGCCCAGACCCACGAAGCCACCGTGGAGCGGTTCGTGGCCCGAACCACCTCCAGAGATGACGGCCACCTTGCCCTCGCGGGTCTTGTCGGCGCGATAGATGACACGGTTCTCGTCATCCACACGGACGTTGTCGTCCGATAGTGCGATGCCCTTCAGTGCATCGGTGATGACGTCGTCAACATTGTTGATGAGCTTCTTCATGGGGTTGCCTCCTGCTTCGTTGCGGATGCGTTGTCTGTGACCGAGATCGGCGTCCGAGCACGGAAAATGTCAGGGCGTACACCCTTTCCGACATCGTGGCCTGTTCCCCCTGCTTCGGCAATGGGCATGGCACTAGGTGCACATCCGTTCCGGTGGGTCCGCAACAACGTGCATACTCCCACCGACGAGCCCGTGGGCGGCTGCAGGACATCGTGCCGAAGACCCTTGTCGTTTCGTTCGTCGAACTACTGTGTAGGCATGGACAACCACACGAATCGACCCGTTGCTGTCGTTATGGGTGCCTCACGCGGGCTGGGACTGGTGATGGCTGCGGAGCTGGCCAGGCGAGGTCATGACGTGGGTATCTGTGCCCGCGACGGCGAAGCGCTGGAACGGGCGGCGGAGAAGCTCCGCGTGCACGGGACAACAGTGCTCCCGCTGACCTGCGACGTGACCGATCCGGACGCGGTGGAAGAGTTCATGGAAGAGGTCTCGCAGCAGCTCGGCCCCATCGATGTGGCGATCCACGTCGCCGGCATCATCCAGGTGGGACCGCTCGAAGCCATGACGCGCAAACACCTCACCGACTCCATTGACATCATGTTGTGGGGTCCCATCAACATGGCGCTGGCGGTGCTGCCCAGCATGCGCGAACGGCGCAGCGGCTGCATCGGTGTCGTCACATCGATCGGCGGCAAGCTCTCACCGCCACGGCTGCTGCCGTATGCCACCGCCAAATTCGGGGCAGTCGGATTCACGGAGGGACTGTCTGCTGAACTGGCAGGCACCGGGGTGACGGCCACCACACTTGTCCCGGGTCTGATGAGGACCGGATCTCACGGACAGGCTCAGTTCTTTGGTGACGCTTCGAAGCAGTACGCGTGGTTTGGTCCGGCTGCGTCGCTTCCCCTGCTGTCGGTGGATGCCGAGAAGGCGGCGGCGAAGATGGTGGACGCAGTTCTGAAGGGCAAGCGCGTCGCACTGGTCTCAGCGTTGAGTCACGTGGCGTCGAGGGCCCACGGCTTGGCCCCCAACCTGACCGTCCGGCTGAACCAGGCACTCAGCCTCCTGCTGCCCAAGGGCACGAGCTCCGAGACCGTGTCAGGCGAGGAGGCACGCAAGGGTTTGAAGCCCGACGGCATTGTCTCCAAGCTCACCACCTTGGGTGACCGTGCCGCCGCGCGTTTCAACGAGAAGCATCGCAGCGACGGCTGAGGCCTGCGCCGGGACGCCTTGACCGCACGGGGAAGATGGGGTCATGAGCGTTGTTGCGTGCGTGTCCTGTGGCAAGCGGAATCGGGTCCCGGCTGCGGCTCGGGGGGTGCCCCGGTGTGCCCAGTGCCAGACGAAGCTTCCCTGGCTGGTGGACGGAGCCGACGGCGATTTCGAGGCCGTCATAGCCACCCGGCTGCCGGTTCTCGTGGACCTCTGGGCGCCGTGGTGCGCACCCTGCCGGATGGTCGCGCCCATCCTTGAGCGCGTCTCTCGTGAGCGGGCGGGCCAGCTCAAGGTGGTGAAGGTCAACGTCGACGAGAACCCGGCGCTCCAGTCGCGCTTCAACGCCATGAGCATCCCAACCATGGTGGTGCTGCGTGACGGAAAGGAGACAGCGCGGCAGATCGGGGCGCTGCCACAGCGCGAGCTCCAGCGTTGGGTGGAGCAGCACGCGGGCTGACGGCAACGGCAGGAGTTCACCGCCAGCCATTCCAGTTCCGGCTGCTCCGACCGGTCGTAGACATTGCCGTCCACCACCGACCAGCAGTTTGTCGCAGTCGCCTGGACGCGCACCTCGGACATCGTGAGGGTTCCGGAATTGGCGGCCATGGCGATGCTGAGTCCGGCGGGCGACGGCTCCGACGGCGAGCCCAGCCATCGCCAGCCATCCGTATGCCGCATGCCCATCCGGAGTTGTGACGAGACGCGGGCGTTCACCAGTTCGTCGTGCCGGGCGTCGTTGCGAGACGCTACGTCAGTAGGCCCCGTCAGATCCCAGAACTGCCTTGGCAGTCTTGACCAGGATCATCAGGTCGCGCACGAAGGACCAGTTGTCCACGTAGTAGAGGTCCAGTCGGACCGTGTCCTCCCACGAGAGGTTGGAGCGGCCCGACACCTGCCACAGACCAGTCAGGCCGGGGCGGACGTGGAGCCGTCGCATGGTGTCGGGTTCGTACTGGGCCACCTCGCGGGGGAGCGCAGGCCTCGGGCCAACCAGACTCATGTCGCCGCGGAGCGTGTTCCACAACTGTGGCAACTCATCGATGGAGAAGCGTCGAAGAAACCTTCCCGTCCGCGTGATGCGGGGGTCGTGCGCCATCTTGAACAGGACGCCCGCGCCCTCGTTCTGGGATTGAAGCGCCGCCATCCGTGCCTCTGCATCGATACACATGCTCCTGAACTTCAAGCAGTAGAACTCCTCGCCCCTCAGCCCGACGCGACGCTGACGGAAGACCACGGGTCCGCCATCCTCCAATTTCACAGCGATGGCAGTGGCCAGTAGTACGGGCAGGGCGAGCAGCAGCAAGGTGGCCGAGGCCGCGACATCGGCTGCTCTCTTGGTCCATCGAAGCGACTTGAGCGCACGGGGGCGCGCCACGTTCACCAGGGGCAGTCCGGCGATGGGGGAGAACTCCAGGCGCTCGGCACTGACGTCGGCCATCGTCGGAACCACCATCATCTGGACCCGGTGCTCCTCGAGTTGCCAGGCCAGGCGTCGGAACTCCGCTGGAGAGGCGAACGAACCCTCGGCAAAGATCACCGTGCCGATTTCTTGGGTCCGGATGACGTCGACAACGTCGTCGAATTCGCCGAGGATCGGCAACCCTGTAGCGGTGATCTGGCGGTGTTCCTTGGTGATTGCACCGACGATCTTGTACCCCGCCCAACGCTCACGTCGCAGGGCAACTGCCACCTCGTCCACGTGGTGGTCCGAGCCGACCACCAGTACCGGGGTCTGGAGAAGCCCACGGATGTGGAGTCGCTGCATGATGCGTCGCCGAATGAAGCGGGCGACCCAGAGGACCAGCACACCGGTGACAATCCACAGAGCGAAGGTCAGGCGTGGGTAGTCGTACTTGAAGAGAAAGCATGCGATGCCGAAGATGCCGGCAGCAGCCGCCGTTGCATTGGCTACTCGCTTGTACTCGTCGGCACCGGCGCTGAGGTGCCGTGTGGAGTAGACCCCGGTTAGGCGAAGTGCCAGGAGCCAGAGCAGGACCAGAGACAGCGATGCTGACGCCACCATCGTGTCCGTGCTCAGCAGGACGGCCTTCGGTGTACGGAGCATCGACCCGACGCCGTGTGCCACGACGAAAGCCACAGACACGAGAAGCGCGTCCACAAACATCAGGAAATGTCTTTGGTGCTTGGCAGCCGGAATCCAACGCACGGCGCGTGCGTCTCTAGTCGATGTGGTCGAAAAAGATCGCGCGAACAAGTCGCTGACGGTCATGAGATCCCCCCGAATCGCATACCTCGTCAAGGTCGGCTGCCATCAGAGGCCAGCCCCTCAAATAAATAGTGACTTCATTGTGGCCCACATCCATGGGCTGCGCAACCCGCGACGAGCCTAAAGCCAA
>JBBSRQ010000207.1:0-3800 GCA_038242845.1 Propionibacteriales bacterium
GGATCACGGCTGACGACAACAACTCACTGCTGTTCGAGCGCGGCCAGGAACACGGCGCGTTCACGGTGACGGGTCCGTACGCGGCCCTCTCGCTGCGGTGGGACGCACGCTCCTGACCGGTGGAGGACCACGTCGTCAGAGGGTGGGATCCGTGACTACTTCCCGTTCCTGAGACGTCCGTACCAGTGGGGGACCTCCCACTCGTCGTCGAACCACCTCGCGACAACCACGTCGGTGGAGGAGTGCAACAGGATGGACAGCACGACGGTGCCGGCGATGAGGTCGAAGACCTGCATGCCGTTGTCCAGGCCGGAGGTCAGGACGTAGAGGGCGTACACCACCGACGCGAAACCCTTGGGGCCGAACCATGCGGCGGCCACCTGTTCCTTGGTGCTCAGACCCGACCCGAGGAACGAGACTGCCAACGCGATGGAGCGTGGCAGGACCAGGGCCAGGACAGCGAAGGCGACGCCCGCCCAGCCGTTGTCGGCGATCACCGTCTTGGTGATGAGGGCCCCGAACACCAGGAGTGCCCCCAGCTTGAGCAACTCCGCGATGAGTTCGCCGAACTGCTCGAAGCTCTCCCGCTGGTGGGGGCCCGCTGTGGCGACGGTGATGCCGGCCGCGAAGGCTGCGAGGAACAGGTTGCCATGGGTTGCCTGGCCCAACGCGAGCACCAGCAGACCGATGGCCAGCGCGGTGAGGGGCTCGTAGTGGTGGGAGGCCTGGAAGAAGGGCAGCCGCTCCAACGCCAGGGCGACGAGCGGCACCACGACACCGATGGCGATGCCGATGCCCAATTCGACGATGACCTCCGTGGCGTCCACCTCACCGGCGCGCTTCGCGACGGTCAGCAGGATGATGACGAACGGCAGGGCCAGCCCGTCGTTGACGCCGGACTCCACGTTGAGCAGGTGGCGCAGGCGCTCAGGAACCTTCTTGTTGCCGACGAGTGCCGAGGCGAAGACCGGGTCGGTGGGCGAGAGGATGGCACCCACGAGCAGGGATGTCGGCCAGTCCAGGCCGATGATGAAGTGGGCCAGCAGTGCAGTGAGGACCAGCGTGAGGGGCAGGCCGAGCAGCAGTGCGCGACCCGGCAGCTTCCAGGCCGAGCGCAGGTCGCTCCAGCCCGCCTTCATCCCGTCGGTGAAGAGCACCGCAAAAAGGGCCAGTTCGGCAAGGATGCCGACGGTGGGATCGTCCGGAGTGATATCGATGACGCCCAGCGCGCCCGAGCCCAGCACGATGCCACCGGCGAGGAACAGCACGGAGGTGGACAAGATGGTGCGGTCCGCACGGTTGGACACCAGCGCAGCCACCAGCAGCAGGGCGGCAAAGCAGAGGAGCAGCACGCGTCAAGTCCTTCCGGTGGCGTGCTCCCCAACCTAGTGCGCGTTGCGGTGCACGGGAAAGGCTCGGCGGCGCGTGTTGGGCTGTGCCGCTCCTTCACTGTGGACCAGGTGGTGATGGACCAGCATCCACTCCACAGTGAAGGAAGACATCGACTTCCCCGGTGGCCTGACACCTGTCGCGACTACCGTGGAGGAGCAGTCAAACGACAAGGACATGATCATGGCAAAACTCGATGGCAAGAACGTCGCATTCCTCCTGACGAACGGGTACGAGGACAGCGAACTGACCTCACCCTGGGACGCCGTCATCGACGCCGGGGCGCACGCCACCCTCGTGTCGCCGGCTGATGAGGACCTGACAGGCAAGAAGGGGCATCGAGCCCCCGTGGACCTGGACGTGGCCGTCGCCGACGCATCGGACTTCGACGCACTCGTGCTGCCGGGTGGTGTGGTGAATGCGGACCACCTCCGGATGGATGAGAACTCCGTGCGTTTCGCGGAAGCGTTCTTCGAGTCCCACAAGCCCGTGGGCGTCATCTGCCACGGCTCGTGGATCCTCATCGAGGCCGGCGTCGTCGACGGCCGGAGGATGACGTCGTACCCCAGCCTGAAGACGGATTTGAAGAATGCGGGCGCGAACTGGGTGGACGAGGAAGTGGTGGTGGATCAAGGACTGGTGTCGAGCCGCACGCCAGACGACCTCCCGGCGTTCAACGCCAAGCTCATCGAGGAGATTGGCGAGGGCAGGCACGGGGGCCAAACCGAGTAGCTGTTCCCGGGTGGCGGCAGAATCCGGTTGCGGAGGTCCTTCGATACGACGACGCTCGTACCTCGCGGCGTCTACTCAGGAAGCGTGGATGGGGGACGACGATTGTGTCTCGCGGGGTCTGCTCGGGAAGCGGATGACGACGACGCTCGTACCTCGCGGCGTCTATTCAGGACGCGGATGGACGACGACGACGCTCTTGGGTGGGTACGGAGGACACGTCAGTCGATGCCGAGGCCCGGGCGCCACAGCGACTGCCACTCGACTCCCAGGTCCAGCAGCATCTGCCGGAACAGGGGCAGGGAGATGCCGATCACGTTGTGGGGGTCGCCCTCGACGCCGGTGACGAAGGCGCCGCCGATCCCGTCGAGCGTGAAGCCGCCCGCCACCACCAGCGGCTCGCCGGTGGCGACGTAGGCCTCGATCTCGTGATCGGTGAGATCCGCGAACATCACCACCGTGCTCGCAACCCGCGACTGCGCTACGTCATGGCCGCCCCGTCGCACCACCACGAAGTGACCCGTGTGCAGGACGCCCTGGCCACCGCGGATGCGGCGCCAGTGCGCCACAGCCTCCTCGGGCGTGCGCGGCTTGCCGTGGGGGCGGCCCTCAAATTCCAGCACGGAGTCGCAGGCCACCAGGATGACGTCGCCCTCGACGCGCTCCAGGACGGAGGCGCCCTTGGCCTCGGCCAGTGCGCGCGCCAGCAGGTCGGGGCGCACCTGGTCGATGGCGTCCTCGTCCACCCCTGAGACGATCACTTCGGGGTCGAGACCGACGTTGCGCAGCGACTGGAGCCGTGCGGGGGACGCTGAGGCAAGGATCAAGCGCTCTGTCATGGAGGACCTTCTAGAACCTGATGGACGTGCGCCAGGCCTCGCGGCCGGGAACCGTCTGCTGGCGGACGGTGCGGTAGTACGACTTCCAGCCGCCCGCGAGTGGACGGTCGGAGCCGGCCTTGAGGGTGTCGCTGGTGGCGCGGGCCTGCAGCACGGCGAGGACGGCGGCGAGTTCCTCGTCCGTCGCACGGGTCCTGCCGATGGAGTAGACGGGACGATCCTCACTCACAGCGGGATGTTCCCGTGCTTCTTGGGCGGCAGTTGTTCGCGCTTGGTGCGGAGCAGGCGCAGCGCCCGGATGACCTGGGCCCTGGTCTCGTGGGGATAGATCACCTGATCGACGTAGCCACGCTCGGCCGCCACGTACGGGTTGGTGAGCTCGTCGTCGTACTCGGCGATCAGCTGCTGGCGCAGCTCGTCGGGATTCTCGGCAGTGGCCAGCGTCTTGCGGTGGAGGATGTTGACGGCGCCCTGCGCACCCATGACCGCCACTTGGGCCGTGGGCCACGCGAAGTTGATGTCGGCGCCCAGTTGTTTGGACCCCATCACGAGGTGGGCGCCGCCGTAGGACTTGCGGATGGTGACGGTCAGCAGCGGGACGGTGGCCTCGGAATAGGCGTAGAGCAGCTTGGCCCCGCGACGGATGATGCCCTGGTGCTCCTGATCCACGCCGGGCAGGAACCCGGGGACATCCACGAACGTCAGCACGGGGATGTTGAAGGCGTCGCAGGTGCGCACGAAGCGTGCGGCCTTCTCGGAGGCGTCAATGTCGAGGCAGCCCGCAAGCACCAGCGGCTGGTTGGCGACGATGCCGATGGAGCGACCCTCGATGCGCCCGTAGCC
>JBBSRQ010000208.1:0-3791 GCA_038242845.1 Propionibacteriales bacterium
GCGCGAGGAACCGAGTCCAACCCTACCGGATCTGCCGCCGACGTCCAGTTACGCCCCCGTTAGGAGTCGCGGAGGACCACAGAGGCCCCTCCCCGCGGCTCACCCCCACTGGTCGCTGGGCACCCTTACGTCGGCGCCGGTGCGGGCAGACTCCTCGATGGCCAGTCCCAGCAGATGGTCCTGGCATGCCTCGGCGAGCGGGTAGGGCTCGGGGCCTTCCGATCGGGCCCACCGCGCTGTCTCTTCGAGGAATGATGCGACGGCGATGTCGTCCTCGGACAGTCGCGTGCCCACCCACGGGTTCCGGTAGACGATGCGTCCCTCAAAGGACGCCGAGACGACGTCGTTGCCCTCCAGGTTCATGTCGACGCCCGTGCGCCGGTACGAGATGGGCGAGACGATGACACCCTCTTCCGTGAGCCTTGTGACCGCGTCGTCGGAAATCTCGCCGAGCGTTCCGCGCACCACGATGCGTCGCGCCAGCAGCGGGTTCCACCACTGGTTGTCGGTGAAGTCATAGAGGCCCATCCGGCCGTCACCGAAGTCGAGGGTGGCACTGGTCCGCGTGGGGGGCTCCGGCGCCGGGTCGTCCACCCAGCCGTCGGGAGTCAGCGGATCCACCAGCGGAGCGACGAACGTGCGCGCGTTCACCACGGCCTCGTCCATGCCGACGTCCAGAAGACTCCGGATCATGGAGGTCGCGTGGTAGAGGTGGGTGGAGGAGACCTGCACCGCTGTGGGGGCGCCGATCGCGCCGCTCTGGACCACCGCAAGGCGCGCCGCGTGACCGGGCATGCGCATGTACTGCTCTGCCACTTGGACACGCCCCGTCGCGCCGACCTTCGTCCATAGTGCGCGGAGACCCTCGGCGGTGGGCGCCGGGGGCGTCTCCGCGAGGACATACGCCCCCGCCTCCACCAGCTCCGTCACCACACCAGGCATCGCGTCCCAGGAGACATCCGCGATCACGAAGTCGGGCTCACGGGACAACGCCTCACCCAGCGTGCGGACGACGGGAACATCCCACTTCAGCGAGGACCGTTCAGCGCCCGCGTCGGAGCGGGCCACCAACGCCACCGCTTCGAGCCGTTCGGGGGCGGCCTGGGCCATGCGCAGATGAAAATCGGACCGCCAGCCCGTACCGACGACCGCAAACCTCACAGGATCCGACACGCAATCCACCTTTCGTTCTTCGGGACATCCCCCACTGACATGCGCCGTGCTCCCTGCCTGGGGTGCTGACCGTTGCATTCTCGTCTGGTTCTCCCACGGCCCTCGTGAATTCAGAAAAGTTTCAGCACCATGTTCGATACCTGAGTTCGTAAGCTAAGCCTTGACATTGGCTGGGCCCAGGATTGAACCTGGGTTGGTTGCTGCCCGTTTCAAGCGGTGGTTCCGCCCACTGGTCCCAAGTCGGCTGTAACCTCCTCGAATCCTGCGAAGGGAATCTGATGGCACGCACAAACATTCAGGAGGTGGCGGGAACACTGGCGGTGTCCGATCCGAGCGGCACAGCACCGGTCATGATGCTTCCCACCGCCTCCCCCGAGTCCCACGGACTGGATCCCCGGGCGCTGCTGCGCACCCTCACCGCACTGGAGGAACAGGGGCTCGATCCCCATGGTTTCGCCATCGTGCGCGACGGCAACGTCCTGGCCTCCGGCACCTGGGCGCCGTGGAGCACCTCCCAGGCCGGCCTGGTGTACTCGGTGTCGAAGACGTTTACCTCCATCGCGATTGGCCATCTGGTCGACGAGGGCCGCCTCGGGATCACCGACACGGTCGATACCCATATCGCCCTCCCCAACCCCTTCGGCATCACCATCGGCAATCTCCTCGCCATGGCCACGGGACACACGGCCGAACAACTGGCGAAGATGGGGCCGTCCTACGACACGGCTACCCTGCTGTCGACGCCCCCCGCCCACCCACCGGGTAGCCACTTCGCCTACAGTTCACCGTCGAGTTACGCGCTCTCCGACATCGTCACCACGGTCACGGGGCAGCGGCTCACGGACTACCTGCGACCCCGACTCTTCGGCCCACTCGGCATCCCGGATCGGTGGTGGGCGCCGCAGGGTTCCGTCGACCAGGGGTATTCCGGGCTCCACCTCACCCTCGGCGATCTCACGCGGCTTGGGGTGGCCCTCACCGCCGGCGGCAGCGTCGATGGCGAGCAGGCGATCCCCAGGGACTGGGTCGACGCCCTCAGCCAGCCAATGGTTGACAATTCGCAGCACGACCCAGGATCTCCCGACTCCTCCAGCGGTTACGGCCGGCAGGTCTGGATGAGCCAGCACGGGTACCGCGCCGATGGCGCCTATGGCCAGTTCTGCCTCGTCGTACCGGAACGCAACCTAGCCATCGCCTACCTCGGCGCCACCCGGGATACCCAAGCGACGCTCACGGTGTGGTGGGAGCTCCTCGATTCTCTGGCAGACGCCCCTGTTCCACCCGACCCTGAGGCCGATGCCGAACTGGCGGCCCGGCTGGCCACTCTCGACTCCTGGCGCGTCCCGATGACAGTGGACCCGGACGCGCCTGTGATGGATCCGGCTCCCCGACCATGGCAGCTCACTGCACGCCCCGGCGGGTGGGACCTGACGATGGGCCCACTCAGCATCTCTGTCCCCGACGGGGCCTGGCTGCACCAGAGGCTCGACGTCCCACTGGACGCCTTCTACCAACTCCCGGGGCAAGCCGACACCGGCTGCCTCCTCCTGGCCGCTCGTGGGGCCACCGTCCCCGACGGTGTCGAGATACATCTCGTGGTCCCGTCGTCACCCCACCGTCTGGTGGTCCGCTCCCAGCAAGGCCAGCTCACTGCGGCGTGGCACACCGTCCCCCTCGGGCATCCGACGCTGGCCTTCCTTGCCGTGCCCGCCCTCGTCTCCGGTGACGGATGCCAGGACTAACCCAACAGCACCCGTCGAATGCACGGCCTCGAACACGCCGGGGATGTGGCGCACGCAGTCACGGGGTGTCCCAGTCCTCCTCCGCGGGCAGCGGCGCGCGCTTGGCGGGTTCGTACTCGTGGCGGCCGGAGGTCGACGGTTGCGCCGACACGCCGTACACGGCGTCGATGCCCGGCACCGACATCTGGGCCCGGATGGAGCGGAACCCCTCCTGCTGGTGCTGGCGGATCGAGTCGAACAGCTCGGGCATGTCCCGCCCGGAGGCGTGCGCGTAGGCCATGATGCCGCGGCGTGACGCCCCACCCACCAACTGGTAGAGCGGAATGCTGGCTTTTTGGCCTTGATGTCCCACGGTGCGACGTCCACGGCTGCGATGGCTGCCATGGCCGTACCCGCGGGTCGGGATGACAAGGCGGGGCGGCCCTGTGAAGTCGTGGGGTTGTCGGTGGTCATCGTCGGGCTCCGATCGTGATGTGCGGCCGCCTGAGAACCACAATCACAGGTGATCGAGTAGGGGCCAGCGAGGGACGCGCCGCCCTGAGTGCCGTCGTGAGGGACGAACGACGGTGTGCCGAAGTGAGCAGCCCCGTGTCGAGATCCCGCCAACCTGAGAACCATTTGAGAACCCCCACAGTCTCAACCGGCACGATAACGCCCCCATCGCTCACCCACAACGCACGGTTCACCCGCACGCCTACAGCAACCTGAGTAAATACTTTGGGTTTCACAGGATCAGCGTGTTAGCTTCCTAATGTTCACAACGAAAGGGGTTGGCGATGAAGCGATCGCTCCACATCATGCTGGTTGTCCTGATGGGCGCCGTGTTCGGCCTTGTTTCCACCCAGAGCGCAAGCGCTCTCCAGCCGTCGGTCTACA
>JBBSRQ010000209.1:0-3790 GCA_038242845.1 Propionibacteriales bacterium
CCGAAGCCCCACCCGATGACCTTGCGTGCCAGCCGTTCGATGACCAGCTCGGAGGTGTGGCCGCCACCGGTGAACCGCACGTCGGCGATCACCGCGTCGCAGCGCGTGGCTGCCTCGATGAGCCGGTGGAACTCCGCCCAGCCGTGCGCGGCCATGTCCGGCACGTGCACGTAGCCGATGCGGCCACCCGACTTCTCGGTGACGTAGGCCGCACGGCTGGCGACCCACTCATGGTAGTGCAGGCTGGCCTCGCTGGCGATGGGCACGACGGCGACCCGGCGCTTCATGCCGTCGCGCACCAGGGTCAGTTCCACCACCTTGTCCACCGCACCCTGCAGCAGGACGCCGATGTCGGCCACCTCGGCGGTGGGTCGACCATCGACGGCCGCGATGACGTCGCCCTCGAGGGCACCGACGCCGGCGGCCCGCAGCGGCGAGCGTGCGCTTGGGTCGGAGGACTCCCCGGGCAGGATGCGGGTGATCGTCACCCCGCCCTTGGCAGTGCGGCCGAACTCGGCGCCCAGCCATCCCGTGCCGGGTCCGTCACCATCAGCTGGCGGGAAGACGTAGGCGTGGGAGGTGTTGAGTTCCCCGACCGTCTCCCACAGCACGTCGACGAGGTCGTCGTGGCTGGCCAGCTCATCGATCAGCGGCCGGTACTGGGCGCACACGGCCGTCCAGTCGACGCCGTCCATGTCATCCCGCCAGTAGTGGTCGCGCATCAGGCGGGCGTTCTCGTCGAACATCTGCCGCCACTCTTCGCGAGGGGTGATGCGACGGCGCAGGCGGCTGAGGTCGACGCTGATGTGGGCGTCCTCGTCCTCCCCCGGCTTGGACTCCGCGGACTGCACGAAGACGTCCTCGCCGTTGCGGACCACCAGTTGCCTGCCGTCCCCGCTGACCGTGGCGGAGTCACAGGCGTCCACAACGACGGTGAGCTTGCGCTTGGTCGCGTCGTAGAACTCGACGGAGTCCTTGGCCTCGTCGCCCGGCACCTTCCCGGAGCCGAGTTCGCCGGTGTAGGCCGACATCCGGCGCCACAGCACACCGTTGCGGGTGGTGGCCAGCGACGCGTAGCGGCCGGAGGGCACCGGCAGTGGCATGATCCTGTCCTCGAAGCCGTCCAGGTCCAGGACCACCGCCTCCGGCTTGACCTCCTCGGACCCAGCGGGCTTCGGTTCCTCCTCGTCGGGCTCGCTGATGGCCCAGCCGTCAGCGGAGGGTCCGAACGGGGCGGGATCCTCGGCCCGCACGGGCACCACGAACGGCCGGACGGTGTTGGTGAACGACAGGTCGAACGTCAGTTCGTCGTAGGTGGGGTCGATGGTGCGGCTGGACAGGAAGTACAGGTACTTGCCGTCCTCGCTGAAGGAGGGGGCGTAGTCGTTGAATTGTCCCCGCGTGAGCTCGAAGCCCTCGTCATCGGTGAGGTCGTAGCCGACGAGGCGTCCCAGCATGCCCTCGTTGGCCACGGCCTCGCGCCACACCAGGTACCGGGAGTCCGGCGAGAAGACGAGCCCGGTGGCCTCGCCTTCGCTGGAGCGGCCCACCTTCGTGACGGCGCCGGTGGCAACTTCCACCACGAAGACGCAGCCGTCGTGGCTGGCCACGGCCGCTCTGGTGCCCTCAGCGTTTGACGCCAGCCCCAGCACGCGCCCGAGCTGGCCGTGGGAGATGCGTCGCGGATCCCCGTCGCCGTCCAGGGGCATGACCTCCAGGCAGTCGTCGCCCTCGGCGTCGGTGGCCCAGATGCCCTTGCCGGACGTGCCGAGGACCTGGGGTTCGCGGATGCGGACGCCCGGCAGGTCGCTCAGGGCCCGGGCTGGGCCGCTGCGGTGCGTCAGGAACCAGGCGGAGCCGCGCCACTCCAGCAGCGAGCCATCGCCGCCGTGGTCAGGCATGACAGCCTCGAGACGGTCCGTGGGCGCAAGCGTCACGGCCTCCGGCTCACCAAGGGCCGTGGTGACGTCGATGCGACGGGGCTCCCCGTCGAGGGAATCCATCACGAACAGCTGGCCGCGGGCGTGGTAGACCACCCGGGTGCCGTCGGTGGTGGCGTCGCGGACGTAGCCGTCGTCGACGCTGTGATGCGTGTGCTGCCGCAGGTCGCCGCCCGTGGCGTCCACGGAGTGGACCTGCGCCTGTTCGCCCGGGTTGCCGGGCAGTGAGGCGCCGAGGTCGGAGGTGAACACAAGCCGATCCCCCACCCATGAGGGCAGGGCGAGGCTGGCCTCCTGCTCGGGCAGGAGCCGCTCCCAGGACTGCCGTTCCGGGTCGGAGATCCACAACCGCACCGCCATGCCACCGCGGTAGCGCTTCCAGCGCTCAGGTCCCTGGAAGTTGGGGGACGCCACGACCACGCGGCCATCCGGGTGGACGGCAGCCGCCATCGCCGGCCCCCAGGGCAGTCGTTCGAGGTCGCCGTCGAGGGAGACGGAGAAGAGGCTGGTCATGGCACGGTTGCCATCAGCGTGGTCGGAGGCGAGCAGGACGTGGTCCGCGTCGAGCCATCCGGAGACCAGCATGCGGCGGGCACCCACCCACGTGAGGCGACGGCGCCCACCGTCAAGATCCACCACATACAGGTCCAAACCACCGTTGACGTTGTTGACGAACGCCACCCGTGTGCCCTCCGGTGAGAACCGCGGACTGCGTGGCGGGCATCCATCGGCGGTCAGCCGGTGTGCCCGGCCCCCCTCGATCGAGGACAACCAGAGGTCGTCGTCAGCGACGAACACCACCTTGTCATCGTGCACGTGCGGGTACCTGGAATAGCCACGGGTCATGACGACAAACCTACCCACTGTGATCGAGCGCATCCACCAGCTCGGGCCCCTGCACACACGACGCCCCCGGGGACGGCACCTCATGGGTGCAGTCACCGGGGGCGGTGTGCGGTGTGGATCAGGCGGACAGGTCGCGGCGTCGCGCCAGCTTGGCCCGGGGCACGAACTCCGGCCCTGTGTTGCCCAGCACAGCGTCGCGATTGATGATGACCTGGGCGATGTCGTCGCTCGAGGGAACCTCGAACATGACCTCGAGGAGCAGTTCCTCCAGGATGGCGCGCAGGCCTCGGGCGCCTGTTCCGCGCTCCAACGCCTGTTCGGCGATGGCCTCGATGGCGTCCTCAGTGAAGTCCAGGCGGACGCCGTCGATTTCGAAGAGCCGGGCGAACTGCTTGGTCAGGGCGTTGCGCGGCTCCACCAGGATGCGGACGAGAGCCTCGCGGTCCAGCGGTGCGACGCTCGAGATCATT
The DNA here is from genome assembly GCA_038242845.1 of Propionibacteriales bacterium. Classification (GTDB taxonomy): domain Bacteria; phylum Actinomycetota; class Actinomycetes; order Propionibacteriales; family Propionibacteriaceae; genus Arachnia. The sequence goes on from JBBSRQ010000209.1 coordinate 3,257, forward strand.
GGCAGACGGCCGATGAACTCGGGGATGAGCCCGAACTTGTGGAGGTCCTGGGGCCGAACCATCGCGAACGGGTCGGTCACCTCCTCCTTCTTGTCGGACTTCCTGCTGAAGCCGAGCGGCTGCTTTCCGATGCGGGTGTTGACGATGTCCTCGAGCCCCGAGAACGCCCCACCCACGATGAACAACACCTTGGTGGTGTCGATCTGGAGGAAGTCCTGGTGCGGGTGCTTGCGTCCGCCCTGCGGCGGCACGGAGGCGACGGTGCCCTCGAGGATCTTCAGCAAGGCCTGCTGGACACCTTCTCCGGACACGTCGCGGGTGATTGACGGGTTCTCGCTCTTGCGGGCCACCTTGTCAATCTCGTCGATGTAGATGATCCCGGTTTCAGCCTTCTTGATGTCGAAGTCCGCGGCTTGAATGAGCTTCAGCAGGATGTTCTCGACGTCTTCGCCGACGTATCCCGCTTCGGTCAGGGCCGTCGCATCCGCCATGGCGAACGGAACGTTCAGCATCCGTGCCAACGTCTGCGCGAGG
>JBBSRQ010000210.1:0-3744 GCA_038242845.1 Propionibacteriales bacterium
AAGGCACTCACGTTCGGGTGTCCCCTGTCACCGAGCGGTATCTCGTGGGGTGGTCGGATACGACTACTGTGACGTCGTCATCGACATACGTTCTTTGGTTTGATGGATGTGGAGGAGAAACCGTGCTACATACCGATGTTGCTGAAGGTGTCCATCTGGTGACCCATGCCCATGTCAACTGCTACCTCGTCGAGGACGACACGGGTGTGACCTTGGTTGATGCGGGACTGCCCAGCATGTGGTCCATGGTCAATGACGCCCTGGCTCACCTGGGGCGAACTGCCTCCGATGTGCGCGCCTTGGTGCTCACGCACGGACATTTTGACCACGTCGGATTCGCGCGTCGTGCACAACGCGACTGGTCGCTGCCAGTTCTGGTGCACCGCGACGATGCATGGCTCGCCGCGCACCCGTACCGGTATCGACCCGAGCGAAACAGACTGTTGTACCCGCTGAGCCATCCTGGTGGGGTTCCGCTACTGGCACGCATGGCCGCTGCCGGGGCGCTGCGGGTCAAAGGCGTCGACGACGCATCAGATCTAGCCACCGGTGTAGTCCTGGACTTGCCCGGCCACCCAGTAGCGTTGCCCACCCCTGGACACACGCTGGGGCATTGCGCGCTCCACCTGCCGCAGCGCGATGTCGTCATCTGTGGGGACGCTGTGGTCACGCTCGACCCATACACCGGCAGGACTGGCCCGCAAATCGTGGCCTCCGCGGCCACTGCTGACTCACCCGAGGCCCTTGCATCGCTGCAGATCATCGCCGACACCGGAGCAACAACTTTGCTGCCTGGTCACGGAGACCCATGGCGCAACGGAGCAGCTGAGGCCATCGAAGCCGCCATCAAAGTGGGGGTCCACTAAACCCGCAAGGGATCCCCCAAGAACTGACCCTGCACCACCGACGGCTGTGGAGCCAGTCGATACAGGGACAGATGTTCAAGGGATCCGTCGATGAGTTTCGTGGCTTCGCGTTGTTGGGCGATGGTGGCAACCTTGCCATTGCTGACCACTATGCGCAGGTGCGGATTCGCAGTAGTCATTGCTCCGTGCCACCGATTCCTCCCGCCAGCACCTCGAACCATGCAAGCCAGTTCGGCGTCGTTCTCAAGAAATACAGCGGCTCCTCATCGGACGTCGCGACGACACTAGGTGTCTTTGCACATAAAGTTCACTAAAAAGTTGGGGCCGTCATCTACCTGTAGGTGGTGTCGATTCTGTCCTTGGCCGGTGGTCTGCTGGGTCTCTTCCGGCCGCGACCTCACCCAGCCGGGCCAGATCCTGTGGATGCAGGCCGGCGTCGGCAAGAGCGTCCAGTAACACTGACGCCTGTCGCTCCAGCGCCGGCACCAGGTGCGGTGACCCCACATCGCGACATGCACCGTCAGCATCCGCAGCACGCGCAAGAGCGCTGCGGCCAACCTGGGATTGGCTGGGGGCCGTTTGGCGCAGTTGGTCGAACGCGTGGGATATGTACTCCTCGTGATCGAGGTCCCACGCCGGATAAGGCATCTCCCGTCGGAGGTTTCGACGACCGTGGCGGCTAAGGGGGATGCGAGCAGTTGGCGCATGAGACTCCCCAGCCGCAGCGTGACCTCGACGGCGTAGACCGCGCTTACAGTACGATTTCGGTCCTTGGGGAGAGTGTTCGTGGCCTGTGGAGGATCGTCCAATGGTCCTTGGCGCCACACCGGACCTCAGGGATCACTCGTCCAGAGCGGGGCTGATGATGACAACCTGGGTGTGAGCGTGGAGGCGCCCCGCGGGGAGCCTCTTCTATGCAGAAGCCTCGGGCGGGGCTTTGCCCTCGCGCGGTGTCAGTTCTGTGACGAGGGCGGCAACCCGGTCTTGGATGTCGTCGCGAACCAGGCGCATCCGCTCGATCCCGCCGATGCCGCGTTCGGAGGGCTCATCGGTGTCCCAGTTACGGATCTCGATTCCCGGAGTCGGGTCGAGGATCGCTTCCTTCCCGACGGTGATGATCAAGTCAATATCGGCTAGGAGATCCTCGGTAATTGGTTTTGGGTATTCATCTCCGATTTCGATGCCCAGTTCAGCCAGCGACTGAACCGACTCGGCGTTCAGGTCATTCCCCGGTGTGGTGCCGGCGGTGTGGACGATGACGTCGTCCCCGGCCAGGTGGCGCATGAGCCCGCCTGCCATCTGGGACTTGCCGCCGTTCTTCACGCACACGAACAAGACGCCTGGTGGAGTGGTCATCTGTGTGATTCCTCTCTCTCCGTAGACGGGGGTGGGGTTCTGACGCATCGGTGGTCAGCCGGTTCGGCGCATTGTCTCCTGGTCTCGTGTGCTGGGGGTGGTGAGGGAGATCAGGTGGGTGCGGTTGGTTGGTTCGTTGATTTGGGTGGCGATGACGGCGATCCGGTCGCTGGTCTTGGCGACGGTGGCGAGTTGGTCGTGTTCGGCGGCTGCTCGTTGCGCCAACAGTGGAGAGGTGGGGTGTGCTGCTGTCAGGGAGTTGTTGACGATCCATGACCACGGATGGATGCCCGCCCGCTCAAGGTCGGATTGGAGTCCTTGGGCCTCGAGGATGGGTGTGGTTTCGGGGAGGGTGACGATGATGACTTTGGTGTAGTCGGGGTCCTGCAGCCGCATGAGGGGTGTGATGAAGGCCGCCCCGTTGTCCATGTGGCGGGCGATGTCGCGGTGGTAGGAACCGGTGGCGTCCATCAGCAGCAGCGTGTGCCCGGTGGGGGCGGTGTCCATGATCACGAAACGCCGACGGGCTTGCCGTACAGCCTCGGAGAACTGTTGGAAGACGGCGATCTCTTCGGTGCAGGGGCTCATCAGGTCCTCGGCGAGTGCTTCCCGGCCCGCCGTGTCAAGGTGTTTGCCTTTGGTGGCCATCACGTGGTCCCGGTACTGCTGAGTGGCGACCTCGGGGTTGATGGAGGCACCCTCGAGGGTGGGGAGTCCGTCGGCCAGTGCGTGGGAGACGTGGGCGGCCGGGTCCGTGGTGGTGAGCAGGACATCGTGGCCGCGGGTGGCCAGCGCCACCGCAATGGCGGAGGCGACGGTGGTCTTGCCGACGCCACCCTTGCCCATGGTCATCACCAGGCCGTGGCCGAATGCCTCGATCTGGCGGATCTGGTCATCCAGCCCTCGTAGCTCCATGGTGGCGCCTGTGCCCATGACGTCCTGGGACGGGGTGGGTGTGGGCGACAGGAGTGTGCGCAGCGCGGGGAGCCCGACCATGTTCATCGCCTTGAGGGGGATGGTGTCCCTGACCAGTCCGGCGATGTGCACGGGCATGGCGTCGAGGGCGGCTTGTTCCCGGGTGTGGATAGCATCGGCCAGGTCCCCGTCCTCGGTATCGGGCAGAACGCCGTTGATCACCAGGTGGGTGGCGTTGATGTCTGTCTCGGCCAGCTCGACGTGGGTGCGCCCCAGCTCGGTGAGGGTGGTTTCCTGTGCCCGGGCGACCAGGATCAGCCGTGTGCGGGCTGGGTCCTTGAGCGCCTCCAGCGCGCCTCGGTAGGTGGAGCGTTGCTTGTCCAGACCGGACATGGGCCCGAGGCAGGAGGCGTCGCCCCTGCCGGCGTCGAGGAAACTTGTCCACTCCCCGGGCAACTGCAGGAGGCGGATGGTGTGACCGGTGGGGGCGGTGTCGAAGATCACATGGTCGTAGGTCTGCGTCATCACGGGGTCGCTGAGAAGCTCGGTGAATTCGTTGAAGCTCGCGATCTCAGTGGTGCACGAGCCTGACAGCTGTTCGGTGATG
>JBBSRQ010000211.1:0-3723 GCA_038242845.1 Propionibacteriales bacterium
CGCCGTCTGCCCATACTCCTCTGCACGAGGGACGCGAAACGGGCCGCCGGCATTGCCGACGACCCGTCACTGCCGTTCGATCGCACGAAAGCTCAGCGCTTTTCCTTGATCTTGGCTGCCTTGCCGCGCAGGTTGCGCAGGTAGTACAGCTTGGCGCGACGCACGTCACCGCGACGCTCCACCTCGATCTTCTCGATGATGGGGCTGTGCAGCGGGAAGGTTCGCTCCACGCCGACGCCGAAGCTCACCTTACGGACGGTGAACGCTTCCTGGATGCCACCTGCGTTGCGGGCGATCACCACACCGGCGAACACCTGCACACGGGAGCGGCTGCCCTCGACGACGCGCACGTACACCTTGACGGAGTCACCGGCGCGGAACGCGGGGAGATCGTCGCGAAGATGGGCCTGGTCGATGGCCTGGATGAGTGGGTTGGTCATGTTTGTCCTCGTCGTCAGTGCCACAGGTCACCGCGTCAGAATTTGCTGAACCGTTGTCCAGACAGTCCCCCGGTGGCAGGAGCTGTACATCGGCCGGTCGCCACTGATGGGCAACAGCGTCAAACTATGCCACAGACGCACCCCTGCAGCCAAAGATCCAGGGGTGCTGTCCCGACGAAAAGAGGGCGCCCCGGGTGGGGGCGCCCTCTTCCCACATTCGTGGTGTTACTTGCCGTCCCTGGTGAACATCGACTTGATGAGGTCGCGGTTCAGTTGGGCGATGGATTCCAACGGAATGCCCTTGGGGCACACCGCCGCGCACTCACCGATGTTGCTGCAGTTGCCAAAGCCCTCCGCATCCTGTGCAGCCACCATGGACTTCACGCGCGAGTACCGCTCTGGCTGGCCCTGTGGCAGCATCGCCAGGTGTGTGATCTTGGCTGCGGTGAACAGCATGGCGGAGCTGTTGGGACAGGCCGCCACACACGCTCCGCACCCGATGCAGGCTGCGTTGTCGAAGGCGGTGTCTGCTTCCAGCTTCGGTGCCGGCATGGCGTGGGCGTCCGGGGCCGATCCGGTGTTCGACGAGATGAAACCGCCCGCCTGGATGATGCGGTCGAACGCGCTGCGGTCGACTGCGAGGTCCTTCAGGATGGGGAACCCACCGGCCTGCCACGGCTCGATCTCGATGGTGGCGCCATCAGCGAACGAGCGCATGTGCAGCTGGCACACGGTGGTGAGAGCCTGACCATGGGCGATGCCGTTGACCACGACACCACACGAGCCGCAGATGCCCTCGCGGCAGTCGTGGTCGAAGACCACCGGGTCCTCGTTGATGTTGGTGAGGTTCTCGTTGAGCAGGTCCAGCATTTCCAGGAAGGACATGTCCTCCGAGACTCCGTCGATGTCGTAGTCAACGAGGCCGCCCTTGGCATTGGGACCGGCCTGGCGCCAGATGCGTAGCTTGAGTTTCACGTGTAACTCCGTTGCTTCAGTTCGATTGCCTTGTAAACGAGGGGTTCGCGGTGCAGGACGGGCTTGCCGCCATCACCACCGAACTCCCAGGCTGCCACGTACAGGTACTCGTCGTCGTGACGGAGCGCTTCACCCTCGGGCGTCTGCGACTCGCCGCGGAAGTGACCGCCGCAGGATTCGCGGCGGTGGAGCGCGTCGACGCACATCAGCTCCCCGAGCTCGATGAAGTCAGCGACGCGACCGGCACGCTCCAGTGCCTGGTTGAAGTCCTCGTTGACGCCGGTTACCCGGACGTTGGACCAGAACTCCTCCCTCAGCTCACGGATGAGGCCGATGGCCTTGGTGAGGCCTTCCTCCGTGCGGTACATGCCGCAGTACTCCCACATGATGTGGCCGAGTTCCTTGTGGAAGGAGTCCACCGACCGCGTGCCCTGGATGCTGAGCAGCTTGTCCACGCGTGCCTTGGCGGAATCCACTGCCTCCACGACGGCCGGGTGGTCAGCGCCGAGCTTCTCGAACGGCGCACCTGCGAGGTAGTCGTTGATGGTGTTGGGGAGCACGAAGTAGCCGTCCGCGAGACCCTGCATGAGCGCCGAGGCGCCCAAGCGGTTGGCACCATGGTCGGAGAAGTTGGCCTCACCCGCCACGTAAAGGCCGGTGATAGAGGACTGAAGGTCGTAGTCCACCCACAGGCCACCCATGGTGTAGTGCACCGCAGGGTAGATGCGCATCGGCGTCTCGTACGGGTTCTCGCCCGTGATCTGGGCGTACATGTCGAAGAGGTTGCCGTACTTCGCCGATACGGCTGGCTGACCGAGACGGTCGATGGCATCCGCAAAATCGAGGTAGACGCCGCGGCGGACCTGGGACTCGGTGCCGTCCGGAGCACGCTCCGTGATGGCGGGGCCGACACCGCGACCCTCGTCACACATGTTCTTCGCCTGGCGCGAGGCAATGTCACGCGGGACAAGGTTGCCGAACGAGGGGTAGATCCGCTCCAGATAGTAGTCGCGGTCCTCCTCGGGGATCTGGCGTGGGTCCTTGGCGCAGTCCTCTGCCGTCTTGGGTACCCAGATGCGGCCGTCGTTGCGCAGTGACTCCGACATGAGCGTCAACTTCGACTGCGTGTCGCCGTGCACCGGGATGCATGTGGGGTGAATCTGCGTGTAGCAGGGGTTGGCGAAGTAGGCGCCCTTGCGGTGTGCACGCCAGTTGGCGGTCACGTTGCAGCCCATGGCGTTGGTGGAGAGGAAGAACACGTTGCCGTAGCCACCGGTGGCAAGCACCACAGCGTCGGCGGTCCAACTCTCGATCTTGCCGTTGATCATGTTGCGGGTCACGATGCCACGGGCGACACCGTCGACGACGATGACCTCCACCATCTCGTGGCGGGTGTGCATCTTCACGGTGCCCGCTGCCACCTGGCGCTCGAGTTGCTGGTAGGCGCCGATCAGCAACTGCTGACCGGTCTGGCCGCGGGCGTAGAAGGTGCGCTGCACCTGGACGCCACCGAAGGAGCGGGTGTCGAGCAGGCCGCCGTACTCACGGGCGAACGGCACGCCTTGCGCGACGCACTGGTCGATGATGTTGGACGACACCTCGGCGAGGCGGTAGACGTTGGTCTCGCGTGAGCGGTAGTCACCGCCCTTGACGGTGTCGTAGAACAGCCGGAACGTCGAGTCGCCGTCGTTGCGATAGTTCTTGGCTGCGTTGATGCCGCCCTGGGCCGCGATGGAGTGCGCCCTGCGGGGGCTGTCCTGGTAACAGAAGTTGAGGACGTTGTAGCCAGCCTCACCAAGGGTGGCTGCAGCGGCACCACCGGCGAGGCCGGTGCCCACGATGATGACCGAGAGCTTGCGGCGGTTCGAGGGGTTCACCAGGCGTGCCTGGAACTGCCGCGACTGCCACATCTGGTCGATCTCGACGTCAGGAGCCTTGGTGTCGGCGATGTCAGCACCATCGACCCAGATGTCAGTGGGGGAAACGTTGGTTGCAGTCATTACGTGGTAACCCATCCGATCAGAACGGCCAGCGGGGGCAGCATGAAACCGATGTAGAGGACGACGGCGACGGCGATCCCGAGCACGTTGAGCCAGCGGCGCGACTTGAGCGTGGAGTTCAGGCCCAAGGTCTGGAATGCGCTCCAGAAACCGTGGCGGATGTGCATGCAAACAAGAAGGATCAGCACGGCATAGAAGATGAAGACCCACCACTGGGAGAAGGAGAGAACGAACATCTCGTAGGGACCCACGTTGGCGTCGAAGCCGGTGCGGATGACCTTGGCAGTGAACTGCAGCAGGTGGAAGAC
>JBBSRQ010000212.1:0-3701 GCA_038242845.1 Propionibacteriales bacterium
TGGTGGCGACCTTCTCGTACTCGGTCCCGACGCTCCTCAACGCACCCTCCAACCCCACCACCAGGAAGGGCAGCGAGACGAAGCTTTGTGCCAGCACCACGGCGACGGTGGTGAAGGCGATACGGATGCCACCGGCCTCCAGGTACTGACCCACCAGTCCGGTGCGGCCGAATGCGGCCAGGAGCGCCAGCCCCCCGACGACGGGCGGCAGCACCAGTGGCAGGAGCACCAGGGCGCGCAACCACCGCATGCCCCGGATGCGGGCGCGGGCCAGGACCAGCGCCAGTGGCACCCCCAGCACGAGGCACACGACGGTACTGGCAAGGGCGGTTCTCAGGCTGAGGAGCAGCGCCGTGACGGAACTTTCGCTCGTCAGGAGGGCGGGGAGTCCGGGCCAGTCGACGCGCGCCGCCATGGAGACCACGGGTACCAGGACGAGCAGGGCCCCCAACGCTGCGGGGACGACGGCCCAGCCGGGAACCCTTCCGGCAGGTGAATCACTCAACCGGGGAACCGAAGCCGGTATCGCGCAGCTTCTCCTGCGACGGCCCCGACATGACGAAGTCCACGAACTCCTGTGCCAGCCTGTCATCGGTGTTGACGGCGGCGATGGGGTACTGGTTCACGACGGAGTCGGACTCGGGGATGGTGATGACGTTGACGTCGTCCCCGGCGCGAATGGCGTCGGTGACGTAGACGAGCCCCGCGTCAGCCTGGCCGGAGGTGACCTTGCCGAGCACGTCGGTCACGGAGTTCTCCTCGCTCACCGGGCGCAACTCAATGCCGGCAGTCTCCGCCATCTTCTCTGTGGCTGCGCCGCAGGGCACCTGTGGGGCGCAGATGACCAGCGTGGAGTCGGCGGCGTCCGCGAGGGAGGTGATGCCCGCCGGGTTGTCGGCGGGCGTGACGAGTGTCAGGGTGTTGGAGGCGAACAAAACGTCGGCACCCTTGACCACATCAAGTTCAACGGCGCGCTCCATCTGCTTCTCGTTGGCCGAGGCAAACACGTTTGCAGGCGCGCCGGACTCGAGTTGGGAGACCAGGTCGGAGGAACCGGCGAAGGAGAACCTGACCTCGACGCCGTCGTGCTCGGCCTCGAAGTCCTTGGCGATGTCGACGAAGACTTCGCTCAGGGAGGCGGCAGCGAACACCGTCAGCACCTGCTCGTCGGCGTCGCCACCACAGGCCGAGAGGGATGTGGTGGTCAGGAGTGCCCCGCAGACGAGAGTGATGGGCTTCAATGAACGGCGCATGGGGCGACAGTAGCAGCGTGTTCGGCCCGGTTCCCGACCCCCGTGGTGAAGCGCGACACCCCAACTCCTACGATGGGTAGGAGTCCATTGGAGGATCGCTGTGAGCGGACACAAGGACATGACGCTGTTGCCGGACCTGGCGCGCACCGAGGGCAGAGTGGCCCCATCAGATCCCGCAAACCCGTCCATCTCGACATGCTGCCGCCATGCAACGCAGGATCGGCGACGATGACCTCGTGGATGGCCTCCTCACCGCACCCCAGCGCCATGAGAGCGATCTCCTGACCCAGTCCAAGCGCGTCGAGACGCTGCTGGGAAAGCTGGAGGGTGTGCCGGGCCACCTGGCCACGGACCTGCGCAGCGTCGCCGACCACCTGCTGCGAAGGTCCGTATGGATTGTCGGCGGCGACGGGTGGGCCTACGACATCGGCTCCTCTGGCGTCGACCACGTCCTTGCGAGCGGTCGCAACGTCAACATCCTGGTGCTGGACACCGAGGTGTACTCCAACACCGGGGGGGAGGCCTCGAAGTCCACGCCGCTGGGTGCCGTCGCGAAGTTTGCGACAGCAGGAAAGCAGACGAACAAGAAGGACATGGCCATACAGGCCATGGCGTACGGCTCCGTGTACGTGGCACGCGTCGCCATGGGGGCCGACCCCCAGCAGACGCTCAAGGCGTTCCGCGAGGCCGAGGCTTTTGACGGTCCGAGCCTGATCATCGCCTACAGCCACTGCCTTGCCCACGGCTATGACATCCGCAAGGGACTGGAACAGCAGTACAAGGCCGTCCACTCGGGGCACTGGCCGTTGATGCGCTACAACGCCGTCATCCGGGAGGCAGGAGGAAACCCCCTTTTTCTCGACTCGCCTCGACCCCGCCTGCAGCTGCGGGAGTACCCGGGCCGGGAACTCCGGTACAAGGTGCTGCGGGCTGCCAACCCCCGGGAAGCCGATCGTCTGGTGAGATTGGCGCAAGCAGCCGTCGACAGACGGTGGGGCGAGTACGAGGAATTGGCGATGCGTGGCGCCGAGGACTTCGTAGAGGACACGAGGAGCCAATGATGGATCTCACTACCAACTACATGGGGTTGCGGCTGAACAACCCGCTGGTGGCCTCCGCCGGTCCACTGTCGCAAACGGTCACCGGGGTGCGGGAACTCGCCGACGCCGGAGTCGGTGCCGTCGTCATGTACTCCTTGTTCGAGGAAGAGCTGCGGCGCGAGGCCGAACGGATCACTGAGATCGAGCAGTCGCACGAGGACTCGTTCCCCGAGGCCCTGTCCTACTTCCCCAACGTGCCGTACGCCTCCGATGACACGGCTGTCACCTCCTACCTGAGGCTCGTCGAGTCGGCGGCTGACGCCATCGCCGTGCCTCTCATCGCGTCCTTGAACGGAGCGTCCATGGGGGGATGGGTGAAGAACGCCAGCCGCCTCGCCGATGCGGGAGCCTCCGCCATAGAGTTGAACATCTACCTCGTCCCGGGGGACACCTCGTTGACCGGTTCCGCCGTGGAGCAACGCCACATCGAGATCCTCCAGGCAGTGCGGGAGACGGTGTCGGTGCCCGTGGCGGTCAAGCTGAGCCCGTACTTCTCCTCGGTGGGCAATATGTGTGTTGCGCTCGACCGCGCGGGAGCGGACGGCCTCGTGCTGTTCAACCGCTTCCTCCAGCCGGACATCGACATCGACCGCCTGAATGTGAATCCCGGGGTGACCCTGTCATCGCGGGACGATGCGCGTCTGCCGCGGACGTGGATGGCCGTACTGCACGGCAAGGTGCGCGCGAGCCTGGCGGGGAGCTCGGGTGTGGAGACGCCTTCGGATGTGGTCAAGTACCTCCTGGCCGGCGCCGACGTGGTCATGACCACATCGTCACTGGTGCGCCACGGAGCCCAGCACGCGGGAAATCTGCTCGAGGGCCTGGAGGCTTGGCTGACCCGCAAGGAGCTCACGCTGGATCGTGCCCGCGGCATGCTTGCCGTGCCGACGGGAGCGGACCCCGGCCGGTACGCACGTGCTGGGTATGTCTCAGCGCTGCAGAAGGCCAAGAACACCTACGGCTCATTGCGCTGACGGCCGCCGCCCTGATGGACGTTTCGACACCGTGCCTTGTCAGAGCGCCGCCAGTTGACAGGTCCAGCGGGAGAAGAGCAACGGCGGCTCCTCGATTTGCGAACTGCCGGATGCAGATGTAGTCTTCTCTAGCTGCCCGAGGGAAACCACAGGGCTGCAATACAACTGAAACTGGGGACTGGACCTGGCCAAAACCGCCAAGTTGACAGCCGAAAAAGTGCCCAGTAAGGTTTATCGAGTTGCCCCGAATGCAACAGGGACTTGTTTCCTGGGAGTGAGGGATGCACCCGAAACTTGAGAACTCAACAGTGTGCTTTAAGTCAATGCCAAATAATGCACTATTGCAATCCCTTTTGGGGGGTTGTGGTGCGAAA
>JBBSRQ010000213.1:0-3683 GCA_038242845.1 Propionibacteriales bacterium
ATTCCGGCACCGTGCAGGTCAACCGTGGCTTCCGCGTCGAGTTCAACTCGGCACTGGGCCCCTTCAAGGGCGGCCTGCGGTTCCACCCCAGCGTCTACCTCGGCATCGTGAAGTTCCTCGGTTTCGAGCAGATCTTCAAGAACTCGCTCACTGGCCTGCCCATCGGCGGCGGCAAGGGGGGCTCGGACTTCGATCCGCATGGCAAGACCGACAACGAGGTCATGCGGTTCTGCCAGTCGTTCATGACCGAGCTGTACCGCCACCTGGGCGAGTACACCGACGTCCCCGCGGGGGACATCGGCGTCGGAGGCCGCGAGATCGGCTACATGTTCGGTCAGTACAAGCGCATCACGAACCGCTACGAGTCCGGCGTCCTCACCGGCAAGGGACTCGACTGGGGCGGTTCACTCGTGCGTCCGGAGGCCACCGGCTACGGCACCGTCGTGTTCGCGAACGAGATGCTGAAGACCAGGGGCGAGAGCTTCGAGGGCAAGAAGTTCGCCGTGTCCGGATCCGGGAACGTCGCGATCTACGCCATTGACAAGATCCACCAGCTCGGCGGCACTGTCGTCGGCTTCTCCGACTCCAGCGGCTATGTCGTCGACGAGGACGGGGTGGACCTCGAACTGCTCAAGCAGGTCAAGGAGATCGAGCGTGGCCGCGTGGCCGACTATGCCGACCGTCGCCCCAGGGCCCGGGTATCGACCAATGGCTGCATCTGGGACGTCCCCGTGGATGTGGCGCTGCCCTGCGCCACGCAGAACGAACTCGACGCCCAGCAGGCGACGACACTCGTGAAGAACGGCGTGCGCGTCGTCGCGGAGGGCGCCAACATGCCCACCACCCCGGAGGCCTCGGCTATTTTCCGGAAGGCGGGCGTACTGTTCGCCCCCGGCAAGGCGGCCAACGCCGGCGGTGTCGCCACCTCCGGCCTCGAGATGCAGCAGAACGCCATGCGCGACTCCTGGACCTTCGAGCACACCGAGGACCGACTGACGCAGATCATGGTGAACATCCATGACATGTGCGCCGAGACTGCCGAGGAGTACGGCGCACCGGGCGACTACGTCGCCGGCGCCAACATCACCGGTTTCATCAAGGTGGCCAACGCCATGACGGCTTTCGGTCTCGTCTGAGCCACACAGGACGAAAGGGTCGGGCTGCGGCCCGACCCTTTTCTCCTGCCCGGACACCGTCTCTGCTCACCGGCCTGCGTGGAGCCGCCCTGTGGACACCGTCGACACGTGGGGAGTGGGGCACGAAAGGAGACGATCGGCGTGCGCGGCACCTGCAAAAGCTGGGCCAAGTTGAGTGCCGTGGGAGACTGGGCCAGTGCGCAAAGTGATTCTGTTGGGGAGCACAGGCTCCATCGGTACCCAGACCCTCGACGTCATCGGTTCTCGACGCGAGGACTTCGACGTCATCGGCCTCGCGGCCTCCGGCTCCCACACGCAACTCCTGGCGCAACAGATTGCAGACTTCCAACCGAGGGTTGTGGCGCTGGCCAAGGCATCGGCTGCCCGCGACCTCATGCAGGCGCTCTACGCCGAAGCCGATCTGCGCGGCTGGAACATGGGGGAGACCCAACTCCCCAGGCTTCTGCTGGGCCCCGATGCCGCCACTGACATGGCAGCCATGGACGCCGACGTGGTGGTCAACGCCATCACCGGTGCCGCAGGACTCCGCCCCACACTGGCCTGCCTCGCGGCAGGCACCACGCTGGCACTGGCCAACAAGGAATCCTTGGTGATCGGGGGCGCCCTGGTGACGGGTGCCGCCGCTCAGGGCCAGTTGGTGGCCGTGGACTCCGAGCACTCCGCCTTCGCGCAGGCGCTGCGCGGGGGGCGCACCGACGAGGTCCGTCGCTTGATCCTCACCGCCTCCGGCGGCCCTTTCCGAGGACGCACCACCGAAGAACTCGCTGATGTGACCCCGGAACAGGCTGCCGCGCATCCCACGTGGGACATGGGCCGGGTCATCACCATCAACTCCGCAACGCTCGTCAACAAGGGCCTGGAACTGCTGGAGGCAGGGCTCCTCTACGACGTTGACCTCGACGACATCACCGTCGTGGTGCACCCCCAGTCGGTGGTGCACTCCATGGTCGAGTTCGTGGACGGCTCCACGCTGGCGCAGGTCTCCCCTCCGGACATGCGGCTGCCCATCGGACTCGCCCTGACCTGGCCCGATCGGCTCCCCGACGCAGCCGCCCCCTGCGACTGGAGTCGCTCCGCCACCTGGACGTTCGAACCCCTCGACGACGACACCTTCCCGGCAGTGCGGCTGGCGCGGCGAGCAGGCAAGGCGTCCGGTACCGCCCCTGCGGTCTACAACGCCGCGAACGAGGCGTGCGTGGACGCCTTCAGCGAGGGGCGCATTGCCTTCACCGACATCGTGGCCACCATTGAGGCCTGCCTCGAGGAACACCTTGCGCACGGTCATGTCAGTGAAACTGACATGGACGTCGATGCCGTCCTGGCGGCCGACGCGTGGGGCCGTCGTCGCGCCGCCGAACTCGTGATGGCTCGCGCATGACGGTGGTTGTGGGCGTGCTGTTCGCCGTTTTGTTCTTCGCGCTCATCATGGCCTCGATCGCCCTGCACGAGGTGGGGCACCTGATCCCCGCGAAGCTGTTCGGCGTCCGCGTGCCGCAGTACTTCGTGGGCTTCGGCAAGACGCTGTGGTCCAGGAAGTTCGGCGAGACCGAGTACGGCGTCAAGGCCATCCCCCTGGGCGGCTTCGTCAGGCTGCTCGGCATGTATCCGCCAGCCCGGCCCGGCCCCAAGAACTGGATCACCAGGGTTGCCGACGATGCGCGCAGCGTCGAATATGCGGAGATCACCCCCGCCGACAACGGCAGGCTGTTCCATCAACAGCCGGTGTGGCAGCGTATCATCGTGATGCTCGGCGGCATCTCCATGAACATTTTTCTCGCGTTCCTCATCTTCCTCGGCATCAACCTGTTCCATGGCACCTACCAGCCCACCCTCGTGGTGGACCACGTCAGCGACTGCATCATCCCCGCCGAGCGTGCCGTGCGTGAGTGCGACCCCGCGGACCCGCCCACGCCGGCCAAGGCAGCTGGGGCCGAGGTGGGGGACCGGCTCGTCTCCTTCAACGGGGTCGCGTTGACCAGTTGGGAACAGATGGGGGACCTGATCCGCGACAACCGGGAACACGAAGCCCTCGTGGTGGTCGAACGGGACGGGCAGCGCGTCGACCTGGCCCCCACCCACACCGTCGTCACTGCCGTGGCTGATCGTCTTGACCCGACGAAGACTTTGGAGGCGGGCTTCTTCGGTGTGGCGCCCAACAGCGTGCTCACGCGTGGCGGTGTCGGTGCGACCGTGCACCAGATGTGGGACATGACCCGGATGTCCGTGGTGGCCATTGCGCAGTTCCCCGTCCGGATCTGGAACGTGGGAGCAGACCTCGTCACGGGGCAGCCACGCGACGTCAACAGCCCCATCTCCATCGTCGGCGCCAGCGTGGTGGCGGGGGAATTGAGCGTGACCGACCAGATCCCGGCGGCTGACAGGGTTGCCAGCTGGCTCTCGCTGCTCGGGAGCGTCAACCTGTTCGTCGGCCTGCTCAACGTCGTCCCCCTCGTGCCGCTGGATGGCGGCCACGTTGCCGGAGCCCTCTACGAATGGTTCCGCAGGGGCTACAACAATCTCCGTGGC
>JBBSRQ010000214.1:0-3659 GCA_038242845.1 Propionibacteriales bacterium
GCGCCACTCATCCAGCGTCAACTCGTAGGTGTTGCGGAGATCCACCTTGAAGATGTCTTCCATTCTGCGGGCCAGTCCCTCGTGGAGGACTTCAAGGTTGATCTCGTAGTTGCCGCGCAGGCTGAGTCGGTCGAGGTTTGCCGTGCCGATGGTGGCCCACGTGCCATCGATGGTGGCGGTCTTCGAGTGCACCATGGCCCCCCGGTAGAGGAACAATTTGATGCCTGAGCGCAGCAGGTCGTCGTAGTACCCCCGGGAGAGCCAGTCGGCCACCACATGGTTGGACTGCGCAGGAACGATGATGCGCACGTCGACCCCGCGCAGCACCGCATCCCGTAGGGCAGCAACAAGGTCGTCGTCCGGTATCAGGTAGGCATGCGTCAACCAGACGTTGGTGCTCGCCCGGTCGATAGCCTCCAGGTACACGTTACGGATGGGGAACACGCTGAGCTTCGGCATATTGCGGTGCACCCTGAGGTCGGAGACCCAGCTGCGGCGCAGGTCGTCGGGCAGCTTGGTCAGTTGCCGTCCGCGCACATGCAGGTTCCAGAAGTCTATGAAGGCGTTCTCCAGCTCGGCGACACCGGGACCGACGACGCGGGCATGCGTGTCACGCCAGCCTGTCGCGTAGAGGTCTCCGATGTTGTAGCCACCGATGAAGCCCACCTCGCGGTCCACCACCAGCAGCTTGCGGTGGTCGCGACCCCACGATTTGGGCGACCACGGCACAGGAACGGCCGGGTGACGCATCGCGTTGATGTTGGCGGGCATGTGCAGGAAACGACGGGGCACCACGAGGTTGGCGAACTCGTCCCACACCACGTTCACCTGGACGCCCCTGTCGGCGGCACGGGCCAGCGCATCCTTGAACCGCTGCCCCACCGCGTCGCCCTTCCAGATGTAGGTTTCGAAGTGGACGACGTCGCGGGCGCCGTCGATGGCCTCCAGCATGTGCTCGAAGAGGTCCTCGCCGTAGCTGTAGATCGTGATCTCGTCGGCGCCCACCTGCACCGGAGTCGCGGGTGTGTAGGGGAATCGGCGGACCTTGCGCCGCTTCTTGCGGAACGTCTCGAGGCCCGAAAGTGCCACGACGGCGGCGAGCTGCCCCAGAAGTAGAGCGACACCGAGCCTCTGCAGCCACATGCGGATGGTTCGAAGCACTGGGGACATGGCCGTCAGCTTAGCCAGAGCGTGGCTGGGGAGACGACCGGGCGACGGTAGGCTGGGTGGCCGACATGACTGACTCGCTGTTTCCCGACCTGTACGCCGTTTTCGAGCCCAAGGCGAAGCCCCGCCCCGTGGATACCGAGAGGCCTGCGGCCCGACCGTCGGCGCGCTCCATCGGCGAGGATGAACTCCTTGAGGGCCTCAACCCGCCCCAGCGGAGAGCCGTGCTGCATGCCGGTTCCCCCGTTCTCGTCGTCGCCGGTGCCGGCTCCGGCAAGACCAGGGTGTTGACGCGGCGGATTGGGCACCTGGTGGCGCAGCGGAACGTGCACCCCGGGGCGATCCTGGCCATCACCTTCACGAACAAGGCGGCCGCCGAGATGCGCGAACGCGTGGTGCATCTGGTGGGCAACAGGGCAAAGCTGATGTGGGTGTCCACCTTCCACTCCGCCTGTGTGCGGATCCTGCGGATGGACATCGACAGGTTCGGCATCTCCAAAAGTTTCTCCATCTACGACGACGCCGATTCCAAGCGGCTGATGTCCCTGGTGTGCCGGGACCAGGAGCTGGATCCGAAGAAGTACCCGGTGCGCGCCGTGATGAGCGCGGTCAGCAACCACAAGAACGAGTTGGTGGACTTTGAGACCGCCCTTGCCGATGCGGAGGGTCCCCGCCAGCGGGTCATTGCCGAGGCGTATGCCGAGTACCAACGTCGGCTCCGCGCCGCGAACGCACTGGACTTCGACGACCTGATCATGACGACGGTGCACCTGCTCCAGTCGTTTCCTGACATCCGCGAGAAGTACAGGCGCCGATTCCGGCACGTGCTCGTGGATGAGTACCAGGACACCAACCATGCCCAATACGCGCTCGTGCGTGAACTCTGCGGCGAGAACACCGTCACCGTGGTGGAGGGGACACCGGTGGTGGAGCCCGCCGAGCTGATGGTGGTGGGCGACTCCGACCAGTCCATCTATGCCTTCCGTGGGGCCACGATTCGCAACATCCTCGACTTCGAGTCCGACTACCCGGGCGCCGAGACGATTGTGCTCGACCAGAACTACCGATCCACGCAGAACGTCCTGACGGCGGCCAATGCCGTCATCTCCCGCAACCAGGGCCGGCGCGAGAAGCACCTGTGGTCAGACCTGGGCGAGGGCGAGAAGATTGTCGGGTACGTGGCCGACACCGAGCATGACGAGGCACAGTTCGTTGCGGGGGAGATCGACCGGCTCGTGGACGAGGACACAACCCGCTACGGCGACGTGGCCGTGTTCTACCGCACCAACGCCCAGTCGCGGGCGCTGGAAGAGGTGTTCATCCGCGTCGGGCTGCCGTACAAGGTGGTGGGCGGGGTGCGCTTCTACGAGCGCCGCGAGGTCCGTGACGCCATTGCGTATCTGCGGGCGCTAGTGAATCCCTCTGACGATGTGTCCGTGAGGCGGATCCTCAACGTCCCCAAGCGGGGCATCGGTGACCGGGCCGAGGGTGCGATCTCCGCTCTCGCGGCAGCCGAGCGGGTGTCTTTCTCCGACGCCATGCGCCGCGTCGAGGAGGCCCCCGGCATGGCCACGAGGTCACTCAAGCAGGTGAAGGCATTCGCCGACATGATGGACGCCCACCGCATCATGGTGGCCGAGGGGGCCAGTGCCGATGAGGTGCTGACATCAGTGCTGCAGGCATCCGGCTACATCCCGGAGCTGCAGAAGTCCACGGATCCGCAGGACGAGACCCGTCTGGAGAACCTCGAGGAGTTGGTGAGCGTGGCCGCCGAGTTCGTTGCGAGCGCCAACACCGTCGACCTCGACGAGATCGAGAGCTCGCTGGTGGTCGGCATGCCGGAACCCGACGACTCGCTGGCGGCCTTCCTGGAGAGGGTCGCGCTGGTTGCGGACTCCGACCAGGTTCCGAACAAGGACGCCGACGCCGATGCCGGTGTCGTGACGCTCATGACGCTGCACACGGCCAAGGGACTCGAGTTCGACACCGTGTTCCTCACAGGGCTGGAAGAGGGTGTGTTTCCCCACATGCGCGCGTTCGAGAGCATGGATGAGTTGGAGGAGGAGCGACGGTTGGCCTACGTGGGCATCACGCGGGCCCGCAAGTTGCTGCACCTCAGCCGAGCGGCCGTGCGGATCACGTTCGGGCAGCCGCGCTACAACCCCGGCTCCCGCTTCCTGGACGAGATCCCCGAACATGTCCTCGACTGGCGCCGCACGGGTGAGGCCATCACCACCTGGGCGAGCAGTTCAGCCACGCGCAACCGGGAGACCAGCACCAGCATGGCAAGTTTCGGTGCGCGTCATGGGCCGTTGAAAACGGTGCCGCACCTCGTTGTGGGGGACAGGGTGTTGCATGCCACGTTCGGCATGGGCGAAGTTGTCGCCGTTCATGGGTCAGGCGATGCCACCAAGGCCGACGTCGACTTCGGATCCGCGGGGACCAAGCGCCTCAGCCTCCGACACGCACCGATGGAGAAGCTCTGACAAGAC
>JBBSRQ010000215.1:0-3624 GCA_038242845.1 Propionibacteriales bacterium
GGCCCGACGATCAGCGGAAGCTGCCACAGCACGCCGAACATGATGGCGATGGCGACCACGTTTCCCTGCTGCCGCAGAACCCATCGCAGGAACCGCAGCGGGCTGCGGGTGTCGGGGGCCTCGTCGACCGGCTCCCCCTCGGGGGACCAGAACGTCGTAACGTGGGGAGGGAAGTCACGCATGGCACCTGCAGCCTAGACCGACAGACAGGGCGCGACGACCCGTTGCACCGCGGTCCGCCGAGCGGCACGGAGCTTGGAGTCTCCTGCCACTGGTTACAGAGCGGCGTGGGGCAACTGTCCGCCGATCTTGCGCACGTTGCCCCAACGGGAACCCCTTGCGGAAAGCCGCCGGCTTCGCCGGACGGGTCGGACAGGCAGAGACCTCGTCCCAGATGCGGTTCGGCTACCGGGACGCGTCCGGACATGTCGAGCTGAGGGCGTCTAGTTCCGGCCTCTGCCAGGCTGTCTAATGCCTGGGACCGACGAACTGTGGGGTGGAAGTCTGGTCACGGTCTCTTCGCCGCCCCTGCGGGCCGACAGTCGCTTCACGGACTTCCCGGACGCCTGCGGGCACCGCGCGTGACGGGGGTGGTCACCTGTTGACATCCCGAAGGCAGTCTTCGAGCCATGGCGCTAATGCGAAAGACACTACTCGTTGGGCGTTCGTTCGCGTCAACGGCCGTAGCCATCTTGATAACGGACACGTTTCGAGACGCTCCTGGTTCCGCACACGAATTCCGTGCGCTGGGTGGGCGCACCGCAGTTCTTCCCTGGCGAGCTCATACTGAGGTCTGCTCGCTGGCGCGAAGTACCTCGAAAGGCTCGGCGTAGCGGGTGTGTGGCAGTTGGCGGGCCCAGTAGCGTGCGCTGGCGATGACGAGGTCGGGCTCGAGGTAATGCCTGGTCGACTGAGACCGGTAGTGCGACAGGACGCTGACCTTCTCGTGAATGGTCGCGTCGACGGCCACGAACTTCGTCGGTGAGAAATCGTTACGAGATGATGGTGACTGGTAACAGAAGAGTTGCTGTGTCCGGCGTGCGGCGATGATCGCTGCCCGGTGCACGGCGCGGTGATCCTGGTGGTTGTCCGCCTCGGAATGCACGTAGACGGTGGTGGGGCGGACGGCGGCAATGACACCCTCGATGATGGTGATCATCTCGGAGGCCTCCCCCATCCGCGTGTCAGGAAGGTCGCCCATCAGCAATTCGGCCGAGAGCGCGACCGCGGCGGCGACGGCCTCACGCCGGCGTTCCTCCTGGTGGCCTCCAACTGCGCCTCTGCTGAGGGTCAGGATGCTCACGGGGTGTCCGAGCGAGCGGTGACGGAGCAGGGTTGCGCCGGCGCCGATCTCGACGTCGTCGGGGTGCGCACCGATGGCCAGCACCCGCTCGCCGCCGGAGTCGCCCTGAGTGACGAGGAGCCGCTGGAGCGCTTCTTCGTCCTGGGGGTCGACGACCTCGCCCAGGCCGGCCCGCAACGCGCGCAAGAGCCCATCGGCGCCGGACCCGGGTCCTGCCAGGACGCAGACGCGGGTCTGGGGTGCCATCGTGCGCACGACCTCCAGGACGCCTGCGGTGTCCTCGTCGAGGAGATCGGCATCAACGAGCAGCAGCGACGGCGCGCCAGAGACCTCGATCATGTCCGGGGTCTCGGCCGGGGAGAGTAGTAGCGGCAGGTGCCCTGCTCCGAGCAGACCCGACATCAGCGCCTCGAGTCCAGTCTGACGCACAGGGGCCACCCAGACCAGCACTACTTGCTCGGGGCCGGAGGCCTCGCGGATGATGCCGTCCGGCAGGGGTGCGATGCCTGCGGGCGCTCCGGGCGCGTCCATGAATGTCTCCTCAGTCGAGCACGGGAAGCCTACGACGTCTCGACGGTGTGGCCGCTTAGGTGGTCGGTGTCGTCGGGCCGCACTTGGTCGCCGGCGACGTCCCGAGCCAGCTGGTCCCGCATAGCCGATACTGGACGTGGACATGCCAGCCGTCCTCGATTTGTCCTGGGCGATGACCTGACCGGGCCACCGGGTGCCGTCGGAGAGGACCGCACTGTGGGCGGGTTGGCGGGGTGTAGGACACGGGCGAGAGGCTGTCAGGCCCGACGGTCGGCCGCGCCGGATGGGATTCCACTTCTTCCCGCACTGTTTGTCGAATCAGTTTTGAAAGTTCCGCGTCGGACGGTTCGTGATTCTCGGTGATCTCGAGGTCGTTCGCTCGAAGGCGCACGCTTCTACCGCGTTCAACGCGCGTGCCGGTAGTCGAACCCTTACCGGAGCATCCTCGACCTCGCCGGCGAACTGGCCAAGAACGACCGTGCCGTCCGATAGGCGTTTGCTTTGCGGGACGCGCACCTTCGCGGCACGGGGGCAACCTCACGGGCGGCGTTGGCGACAACCGCCTCAGGGGTGCGCCTACTCCGGGCCCCCGTCTCAACTGTCGCCGTCGCCTTCGAGCGGGTGGTAGGCGAACCAGCCGTACCGCGACATGTCCTCCCCCCGCTCTTTGGCTTCGCGGAACGCTCGCATGATTTCTGCGCCGAACGGCACCGGTGGCAGCTCGGCCCGCACAGACCACACCATCGAGTCTTCGTAGAACACCAGGAACGGCTCATCGCCCTGTGGGTTGAAGTCCTGCGGGTCGTCTGAGTAAGGGTCGACGGGCTCGGCTATGCGCGCCCACTGCTCAGGGGTGACCAGAACAGTGAACTCGTCGCCGTCGTCGCGCGCGACCCGGATGCTGCCATCGCCTTGCTCAACCGGGTGACCACCCTCTGACGGTCGCTGGAGTAGCCACTGCCATCGCACCCCGACATCGCCCGACCCCCGCGGGAAGCCCGGGCGGTGGCGCGGGATACAGCAGCTCCCGCACGGCCGAGTGGATCTTCTTGGCGAGCAGCCTGGCGTAGTCGGTCAACAGGTCGTAGCCGCTGAGTACGCGGCGACGGCGGTCTTTCCCGGCGGGATGAACTATTGGGGGGGGTGCCGCGACATACCTTGCCCACGTCGTGGTGGTTGCGTGGGTGGCGCGCACATTGGCGCGTTCCTGCGGGAGCAGCTCGATGAGTGCGTCCCAGCGTTTGAGGTAGCCCGGGGGGTTCCAGGAAGGCGTCCAGGGTTGTTGAGGAGACCGCGTCGTTCGCTCCGGCGTCAGTCCTCGCCGGTGTTTCCGTCGGACTGCTCAAGCAGTAACGTCGTCCGGCATGCACGAGGTTTCCTACGATTGCCTCGCCCAGGCGCAGCAGGATCCTCTCGAGGACGCCCGGTGACGCGGGCTTCGGCTGGGGCTGGTGGCGGAAGCAGATCTCCGGCAGGCGCGCACCCCGTTGCGGCTGTCCGGCTGGGACACTGACCCAGTGGAAGAGCTGATCTCTCTGTTGGGTCACCGTGTTCGCCTCGTCGACCTGACACACCCTCTGGGACCTTCGCCGAGCGAGCCGGCCCCCCCGGTGCTGCAGGCGCAGACGCACGAGGACGGCGCCGAGTTGTGGGAGGGCATGTTCGGCATCCCACGTGCGGCTCTGCCAGGCGGCCGTGGTTTCGCTGGTGAGCTGCTGCACCGGCTGTCCACGCACGCGGGCACCCACATGGACGCGCCGTGGCACTACGCGCCGATGGCGGGCGGTGCA
>JBBSRQ010000216.1:0-3611 GCA_038242845.1 Propionibacteriales bacterium
GAGAGCGCTGCGTTCAGCGTGCACAACCGGCCAGATGAGTTGTCCTCGCGATGTCATGGGGCCATTACACCGTGCTCAGGGGGCAGCGGGGACGTTGGTGCCGTGGAGGTTCGCAGGGGCGCGCATCGGCGTCCGCGCGCGCCTCGTCGGAGTGCTGGGAGGCCGCGGAGCTTGACCTTTCCGGGAATGCCTCGTGAATACATTCCAGGTGTCTATGACGGTTAGTTCGGATGGTCTTGCGGTGTATTGCCACATCATTGATGCGTGCTATTCCGCGGAACCTTATGCCTCCAAAGATGCATTGTCAATTAGCGGCGACATGCGCATATGTGGCATGGTTGGGATGTTCGAGTGCCAATACACGACAAGAAAATGGAGATATTCACATGTGTGGCGGTAGGGCGTCCACGGGGAACCATTGCACCCGCTCACTCTCCTCACTGACCCGAGGGGACGCAAGCGGTGAGAGCGCGGCGACACCCACGTCCCAGTGTATACGGCAACGGCCGAACGCAGCACCTAGATCGTGCCTGTCGAGATCCAGTACGCCGTCGATCACGGTCAGGTCAGTGAGTCCGGATTCCTCTTGGGCCTCGCGCATAGCCGCGGCCACGAGATCGTCGTCGTCGGTGGCATCGATGTGCCCGCCCACCTGCACCCAGAACTGTCCCTTCTTGTGGAAGCACAGCAGCACGTGGGTCAGCGTCGGGGTGAAGATGAGACAGCTGGCCGTCAGGTGCTGGGGATCGCCGTCGCGATCGAGCGCGACGATGCCGCGGTCCTGCAAGAATCTCACGTACTCGTCGCGAAGAGCCGCGTGTGCTGGTGGTGCGACCCAGTCCTGGAGCCGGGCGATGGCGTCGTTGACTGCACTGGACGCAAAGGATGCTGACACTCGCAACAATTTAGCCCACCGTCTCTCTGCGGATATGGAGCTTCCGGGTGACCCGTCGAAACGGAGGGTGCGGGCATCGGCGGGTCAGGGGAGCGCAGCGCGGACAGGGGGAAGCCGACGCGCCTGAGGTTGTCCCTCAGGGACGCTGAGCCCTTGTCATTTCAACATCTGCGACGTGGAATGGGGGCATGACGAACTTCCGGCGGATACAGGCACCCATCACAGACATCGTCGTCGACGACTCGTCCTGTGAGGTCGATGACCTCGCCTACTGCGGTGGCGTTCAGGTGATTGTCCCCGCAACTCAGGGCTGGGACGATCTGGTTGCACGTGCTGTTGCCTCTGACTGGGTGGGGATCGAGGCGTTGTCTGCGATACCGGGCACAGTCGGTGACGCGGTCTGCGCCAACGTTTCCGCCCACGGCCAGGCCGTCGCAGACACCGTCGTCTCCGTGCGCACATGGGACCGTTCGGTTGATGCACAAAGGACGTTCCCGCTCGCCGACTGCACGTTCGGCAGCGGCACGTCCGCCTTCCAGGAGTCCCTGGCCGACGGTTCGGAGCGCTTCCAGATCCTGGACGTGGCCTTCCTTTTCAGGCAAGGAGACCTGACGACCCCCATCGTGGAGGAGGGTCTCGCGCGGCTGATGGGGATCGATGTGGGCAACCGTGTTCCGCTTGGCGCAGTGCGTGAGGCGGTGCGACGCTAGAGCTCTCCGTCTCGGGATGAGCTCGGACGCCACGTGCATGGGAGTGAGGGGCCCGCTCACGGCCCGCCGCACCCAACGAGGCGACATGATTGCAAGAAAGGCGTCACATGCGACAAGCCACCCGCTGGTCGGCTCTCCTCACCGTCGTCATCGGCACGGTGATCGCGGTCCTGACGCTGATGCCGCCCACGGAGATGGACATGCCGGCGGGATCGGACAAGACCTACCATTTCCTGGCCTTCGTGGCACTGGCGCTTCCGCTTGCCTTCGTCAGACCGCGCTGGAGCGGGGTGCTCTTCGTCACGTACTCGGCCTACGGCGCCGTCATCGAACTCGTTCAACCGTTCGTGGGGCGCTCCAGAGAACTGGCTGACCTGCTTTTCGATATGGCGGGTATTGCCTGCGGCATGGTGGTCGGGGTGGTGATCAGGACCCTGTTCCATCACGTGCGCGACGGCAGGCAATCCGTCCTTCTCGACGTGGAGGTTGGTCGCTGATCCCAACCATGTGGCCGCTGCCGCTTCTAGACTGCAGAGCGAGACGTCGGATGCGGCGGGACGAAAACAGACAACGAAGCGCAAGGGAGCAGTCATGCAATTGGGAATGGTGGGCTTGGGGCGGATGGGCGCCAACATCGTCCGGAGGTTGATGCGGGACGGCCACGAGTGCGTCGTCAACGACGTCAACCAGGGGCCGATTGATGCACTCGTCAAGGAAGGTGCCGTCGGCGCCACGGACTATGCGGATCTGGCCTCGAAACTTGAGGCGCCCCGCGCGGTGTGGCTCATGGTGCCGGCAGGCATCGCAGGTCAGGTGGTGGAGCAGGTGGCAGCCGTGCTGGAGCCGGGCGACATCATCATCGACGGCGGCAACTCCAACTACCGCGACGACGTGCGCCGGGCGAAGACGTTGAAGGAGAAGGGCATCCATTTCATGGACGTCGGCACCAGCGGTGGCGTGTTTGGTCTGGATCGTGGCTACTGCCTCATGGTCGGAGGCCCGGACGAGGCGTTCGACCGTGTGGAGCCCGTCTTCAAGACCATTGCCCCCGGTGAGGTCGGGGTGGCTCGCACTCCCGGACGCGAGGGGGATCGCACCCCGGAGGAGATGGGTTACCTGCACTGCGGCCCATCAGGTGCCGGTCACTTCGTGAAGATGGTTCACAACGGCATCGAGTACGGCATGATGGCCGCCCTCGCCGAGGGCTTGAACATCCTTGACCACGCCGACGCCGGCATCACGGAAGCAGAGCACAGCGCGGAGATCGCGCCGCTGGAGTTCCCGGAGTTCTACCAGTTCAACATCGACATCCCCGCAGTGTCGGAGCTGTGGAGGAGGGGGTCGGTGATCTCGTCCTGGTTGCTCGACCTGACAGCTGCGGCCCTGACGAGCAATCCGGAGCTGGACCATCTCGCAGGGCGCGTGTCGGATTCCGGTGAAGGTCGCTGGACCGTGAAGGCTGCCGTCGATACGGGGACTCCTGCGCCCGTGCTGGCAGCGGCGCTGTTCGAGCGCTTCGCGTCGCGTGGCGAGGACCACTTCGCCAACAAGGTCCTCTCAGCCATGCGGTTGCAATTCGGTGGGCACGAAGAACTGCCCGCGGGCGACGTGCTGGAAGCCGGCGGTCGCAAGGCGGAACACCGCGACACGGGACAGTCGCAGGAGAGCTGAGCCGGGTTGCTCGCGCTTGCCGGGTAGCTCCGCGAGGGACTCGTCGGGCTGATCGAAGGACGTTCTGCACGTCACGGCGCCCTTCGATATGCGACGCTCGTTCCTCGCGGTCGCCACTCAGGGAGCGGTTGGAGTGTTCGCGCGTACCGCTCGATCGCTGTTCAGGGAGCGGTTGGAGTGTTCGCCGTAGTTTCGCTTCTTGAGTAGCCCCGCGACGAAGGAGCTGGGTGTATCGAAAGACGTCCTTGGCGCACGAGGCTCACGTCATGGAGCGGTGTTTCGTGTGATCTCCTTGGCTCAACTCATGGAGCGGTGGTGCGTGTGATCTCCTTGGC
>JBBSRQ010000217.1:0-3521 GCA_038242845.1 Propionibacteriales bacterium
CCAGCCCATGACGTGGCTGACACCATCCGTGTCGTGTCCCACCAGCGGCGTGGACCCGTCGAACACCTCCAGGTGGCAGTACCGCTCGTCGATCACCGTCACCGATTCCAGCCCGTCCCAGACGGGGTGACCTGCGGTACCGGGGATCGGCCGGAAGGTCGCCTCGTTCATCTCCGGGTGGTGGGAGTCCTCACCCCAGCGCCCGCCGATGATGTCCGGCCAGCCGTGCCAGTCCGGGAACGTTGCGACGGCGGTGTGGAGTCCCAGGATGGGGTTGCCTGCACAATGGAACGCGCCGACGGCCCGGTGGTCCGCATCCCACGCCGCGGTCCGGGACGCGTCCGGTTCACGAGTACGCCCACCGGAGTTGATCACCAGCAGGTCGAACGCACCCAGGTCCGCCAGGGAGCCGGGCTCGCTGTCCCGCACCACGACGTCGTGTCCACGGCCGCCGAGTAACGCTGCGACCGCTGCGGAGGTTTCGGCGAACGGGTGCCAGGGGTCCGAGTAGGGGTCTGCACCGCTGAAGATGAGTATGCGAGCCATGTGATGTGTCCTTGTCGACGGTGTCACGACACGGGCCAGTCTGACACGAGCAACCTGACACGTGGCAGCCTGACACGGACCACTCCAAGGATCGGCGGCCCCTCGTGACCGGGTCGACCGCCACACTCCCGGGGGATCGGCAGGCGCGTCGCCCCCCACCGTCCGGGGCGTCGCTAGGGTGGAGAGCGTGCGGAATCTGACGATGGAGCAATTGGCGGAGAAGGTCCTGGAGAACTCGCGGGGCCACGTCGCCCGGGCGATCACCCTTGTGGAGTCCACCAAGCCCGCACACCGACAGCAGGCCCACGAACTGCTCCAACTCATCGCGCCCCACACGGGCAAGGCGTTTCGCGTCGGCATTTCCGGGGTCCCCGGCGCCGGCAAGTCGACCTTCATCGACGCCATCGGCGTCAAACTCATCTCCGAACACCACCACAAGGTCGCGGTGCTGGCCGTCGACCCCAGCTCGTCGCGGACCGGCGGCTCCATCCTCGGCGACCGCACCCGCATGGCCGATCTCTCCAACCGGCCCGGCGCCTTCGTCCGTCCATCACCCTCCAGCGGACACCTCGGCGGCGTGGCGCGCGCCACCCGGGAGTCGATGCTGGTGCTGGAGGCTGCCGGCTACGACGTCATCCTCGTGGAGACCGTCGGCGTCGGGCAGTCCGAGGTGGCCGTCTCCGGCATGGTGGACACCTTTTTGATGCTGCAGGTGGCCCGCACGGGCGACCAGTTGCAGGGCATCAAGCGCGGCATCCTGGAACTGGCCGACGTCATCGCCGTCACCAAGGCCGACGGCGACAACCTGCAGGCCGCCCGCGTGGCCGCCCGCGAACTGACCATCGCCATGAAACTCATCTCCGGGGAACCGGACAGCCGTCGCGCCCCGGTGTTGACCTGTTCCTCGTACACGGGGGAAGGGCTGGACGAGGTGTGGGAGACGGTGACCAAGCACCGCGCGGCACTTGAGGCCGACGGTGACCTCGTTGCTCGCCGGTTGGCACAGCAGCGCGACTGGCTCTGGAACATGGTGCGGGAAGAGGTCCTGGAATCGCTGCGCACCACGCCCGGCGTCCGCAGGGTCGCAGCCGACGTCGAGGCCCGCGTGGCAGACGAGGCGATCAGTGCCCTCGAGGGGGCCTCGGATATCCTCGCCGCCTACGCCGCTGCCGTGCCCACCTTGCCGTGGGCCACACAGACATCACGGGAACCAGCCACTGACAAGGCATGACACCCCTCACCAGGGTGCGCCAGCCACGCCAAGGTGTTGCTGAGGTGCACGCTCGGTAAGCTGAACCCCGTTCGTGATTGAGGAAGGAGGTCTGATGGGAGTCTTTGACCGAGCTGAAAAGCGCATCGGCGCCGCCGTTGACAAGGTTTTTGCACGCGCATTCAAGGGAGACGTGCAGCCGGTGGAGATCGCCGCCGGCATCCAGCGCGAACTGGACGCGGAGGCCAAACTACTGAGCCGCGACAAGCGCCTGGTGCCCAACGACTTCACCGTTTTCCTGTCCGCACACGACCATGCGCGACTGTTCCCCTACTCCAAGACGCTCAACTCCGAGATCATTCCTGACCTGCGCGACCACGCACGGGAGCGCAACTACGTCTTCAACGGGCCCATCTCCATCAGCTACGCCTGCGACGAGTCGCTGCCCACCGGACAGTTCAAGGTGGCCAGCGACGCCATCTCGCGGGAGACCACCAAGCCAACGACCTTCTCCTCCCGCCCCATCCGCGCCCTGGTGATCGAGGTCAGCGGTGTCCGGCACCCCCTCGTGCCCCCGGGACTCGTCGTGGGCCGGGGCTCTGAGGCCGACCTGCGCCTGAACGACCCCGGCGTGTCACGTCGACACGCACTCATCACGGTCGCCGGAACCCCGGAGGCCCCCGAGGTGAGCATTGAGGACCTCGGTTCCACCAACGGCATCATCGTCAATGGCTCCCGCGTCCAGCAGGCCCGACTGACCGACGGGTCACGCATCGAAATCGGCAACACGAGGATGCTGGTCCACTCCCCTTCGGAGCAGTGACGTGTCCGAACTCATCGTCGCAGCGATCAAGATCGTCTTCCTCATACTGCTGTGGATCTTCATCGCGCTCGTGGCCGACGTCGTCCGCAAGGACATGTTCGGCCGCAAGGTGACCGCGTCCAGCCTGCCCGCGCCGGAGACGTCCCGCCGCAAGCGCGGGAAGGTTATCCTGCCCAGCCGGTTCGCGGTGACCCAGGGGCACCAGCAAGGCCTGTCGGTGCCGCTGGAGCCCACGATCAATCTTGGGCGGGCCGCCGACAGCACGTTCCTCCTGGACGACGACTACGCCTCTGCCCGCCACGCCCAACTCATCCAGCGCGACGACCGCACCTGGATGGTCACCGACCTCAACTCCACCAACGGGACCTACGTCAACGGCCAACGCCTCACATCCCCCGTGGCCATCTCTCTCGGCGACGTGATCCGCATTGGAAAAACCCTCATGCGTCTGGAGACGTGAGGGCGTGGCGTACTCCCTTCGCTTCGAGGCGCACTCCGAGGTGGGCCGCATCCGCAAGAACAACCAGGATGCGGGCTACGCCTCCCCCACCATGCTCGTGGTGGCCGACGGCATGGGTGGCGCCGCCGCCGGTGATCTGGCCTCCGCCGTGGCCGCCACCACGGCCCGCGACGCCGACGAACGTCTGCTCGGCGCGGACATGCTCACCCACATGGAGGGCGTCGTCGACGACGCCAACACGCACCTCGCCGAGCTCGTGTCCCAGGACCTCACCCTGGATGGGATGGGCACGACGTTCTGCGGTGCCATGTTCGACGGCGAACAGCTGGGCCTCACCCACATCGGCGACTCCCGCTGCTACCTGTTGCGCGACGGTGACCTGCGGCAGCTGACGCACGACCACTCCTGGGTCCAGCAGCTCATCGACGAGGGCCGCCTCACCCACGAGCAGGCCGCGACACACACGCACCGGTCCCTCATCA
>JBBSRQ010000218.1:0-3503 GCA_038242845.1 Propionibacteriales bacterium
CGTCGACGACGCCAACACGCACCTCGCCGAACTCGTGGCCCAGGACCTCACCCTCGACGGGATGGGCACGACGTTCTGCGGCGCCATGTTCGACGGCGAACAGCTGGGTCTCACCCACATCGGCGACTCCCGTTGTTACCTGCTGCGCGACGGTGATCTCCGACAGCTGACGCACGACCACTCCTGGGTCCAGCAGCTCATTGACGAGGGCCGCCTGACCCATGCGCAGGCCGCGACGCACCCCCACCGCTCCCTCATCATCCGCGTCCTGAACGGCCAGCGCGGCACTCATGCAGACCTCGAACTCGTGGACCTGCACCTGGGCGACCGGATCATGTTCTGCTCCGACGGGCTCTCTGGACTCATCGATGATGACCAAATCCGCACCTTCCTCGGCGAGGCCGACCTGAACCTTGCCATCAGCGAGCTCGCGGGTGCCGCCAACCACGCCGGGGGCCACGACAACATCACCGTCGTGCTCGCCGACGTCTTGGAGCAGGATGATGCCCTGGACGCTGCTCGGCCCCAACTCGTCGGGTCCGCCACGGAGCGAAAGATCCCGGAGATCCAGTCCCCCGCGGGACCGCCCAACGCCCCGCTACCCAAAGCTCCCGTGGAACAGAGCGTCGAGGAAGTGGCTCGCTACGCCCCGGAGCCCACGTCCCGGCGCTGGCCCGGTGTGGTGGCGGGGGCACTGGCCATCCTGATCGTGCTCGGCGGTGCAGCCTGGGGCGTGGTGGCCTACAGCACATCCCGCTACTACATCGCCGCGGCCGACGGGCAGGTGGCGATCTACAACGGACTTCCCGGCTCCATCCTCGGCTACGAGCTGAACGCCCTGACGAAACGCACGGACATCGTGATCACCGACCTGCCCAGCTTCTACCAGCGGGCCGTCTCCAACACCATCGCCACATCCGACCTCCCCTCCGCCGAGGAGTCGGTGAAGGAACTGCGGTGGCGGGCCGAGCAGTGCGTCGCCGTCCGCGAGGGGCGGACCAACCGGCCTGCCCCCTCCACGCCCGCACCCACGTCGTCGCCGTCCCCGTCCGGACTCTCGACGGGGCCACCGAACTACCCCACCTACCTCGCACCGATCACGCCCACCGCCGCCGAGGAAACCGATCCGGAGGCCTGCTGATGTCGGTCGCCAGACAACCGGCGGCCACCGGCGAGGTGGTTGTCCACCTCCAACGACGAGGTGTCGAACTCCTTCTGATTCTGCTGGCCTGTTCGTTCGGGCTGGGCGGCTGGGTCATGACGCACTTCACCCTCTACGACGCGCTGCCGCCGAACCTCGACGTGGTGGCCGGTCTCTGGTACGGCATGGCGATTGTTGCGCACCTGTTCGTGCGCTTTCTCACCCCGTGGGCTGACCCCGTCATCCTGCCGTGCGTGTTCCTGCTCAACGGGCTCGGACTCGCCATGATCGCCCGCATCGACCAGATCCCGGACCCGCCGCGGGACGACGTCGCCTCCCAGCTCCTGTGGACGGGCCTCGGCATCGCGTTGTTCATCGCGGTCCTCATCGTGGTGCGCGACCACCGCCGCCTGCAGCGCTACCCCTACCTGCTGTTCATCGCAGGCATCGTGCTGCTGCTGCTGCCGATGGTGCCGGGGCTCGGTGTCGCCAAGGGTGGTGCCAGGATCTGGATCCGTGCGTTCGGCTTCAGCTTCCAACCGGCCGAGGTGGCCAAGATCCTGCTGGCCGTGGCATTTGCCGCCTACTTCTACGAGAAGCGTGACGTGTTGGCCCTGGCGGGCAAGCGTTTCATGGGCCTCGACTTCCCCCGGGCCCGCGACCTGGGGCCCATCGGGGTCATGTGGCTGGCTGCCCTGGGGATCATGGTGTTCCAGAACGACCTCGGCACCGCCCTGCTGTTCTTCGGACTCTTCACGGTGATGATCTACATCGCAACGCAGCGGCCCGCATGGCCGCTGCTGGCCGGCGTGATGTTCATCGCGGCCGGATTCCTGGCCTACAACTTCACCAACCACGTACCGCGCCGGGTGAACGCCTGGCTCCACCCGTTCAGCAACTTCGACGCCAACCTCCAGGTCATCAGCGCCCAGTTCGGCTACGCCTGGGGCGGCCTGTTCGGACGTGGCTGGGGTCTGGGTCGGCCGGGCCTGACACCGCTGGCCAAGAGCGACTTCATCGCCGGCGCCCTCGGTGAGGAACTCGGCATCCTGGGGCTCATGGCGCTGATCATGGTGTACGCCCTGATCTCTGCCCGCGGGATGAAGGCCGCGCTGATGTGTCCCGACGGGTTCGGCAAACTGCTGGCCGGAGGGTTGGCGTTCCTGTTCTCGCTGCAGGTGTTCGCGATCATCGGCGGCATCACGCGGCTGCTCCCACTGACGGGACTCACCACACCCTTCATGTCGCAGGGCGGGTCCTCGCTGATTGCGAACTGGATGATCATCGGGATCCTCATGGTGATCTCCCACCGGGCACGCATGCCGCAGGTGGCCACCGCCACCCCACAGGAACTGATCACCCCTGATGACGCGACGGCGGTGATCAAACCATGAACGGACCCCTGCGCAAGGTCAGTATCTTCGTCGCCGTCATGATGGCGGCCCTGTTGCTGAACGTCACGTGGATCTCGGTGGTCCGCACCGATGACCTAAATGCCGACCCACGCAACAGGCGGGTCCGCGACGCCGAGTTCGCCAGCGATCGCGGCGCCATTCTCGTCGGCAACACCCCCATCGCCATCACCAACCCGTCCGAGGGTCGGTTCCCGTTCGCGCGTACCTACCCGAATGGCCGGACTTGGTCCTCGGTCACCGGCTGGTACTCCTACGACTACGCCCGCAGCGAGCTGGAGAAGCAGTACAACGAGGAACTCTCGGGTACGGGCTCCATCCAGGCCGTCAGCCGCATCATCGACCTGCTCGTGGGACGCCAGCGTCAGGGGGCGAACCTGTCCACCACCCTGGAGCCTGCCGCCCAGAGGGCCGCGGTGGAGGCACTGGGTGACAAGCAGGGCGCCGCCATCGCGATGGACTGGGAGACGGGCGAGATCCTTGCACTGGTCTCCACACCCACCTACGACCCCAACGCTCTCTCCACACTCGACCTGACCAAGGAGCGGGAGGCGTGGGACGAGTTGCTCAACGCCAAGGACGAGCCGCTGAAGAACCGCGCTGTGCGCGAGGTGTTCCCACCCGGTTCCACGTTCAAGCTCGTGACCGCCGCGGCCGCCCTCGAGAACGGTCTACTGCCCTCCTCCGAACTGGAGTCCCCACAGTCCCTGCCGTTGCCCAACTCGAACAGGTCCATGGGCAACTCCACGAACTGCGGCGGCACCACCGTCACGCTGGAACAGGCGCTCGTCACCTCCTGCAACACCGCCTTCGGCAACCTGGGCATGCAACTGGGTGGGGAGAAGCTGCAATCCATGGCGGAGGCCTTTGGCTTCAACAACCCGCCCACCATCGACTTGCCGGCTGCCGATAGCCGTTTCCCGACAGAGATCGACGAGGCCCAGACCGCA
>JBBSRQ010000219.1:0-3483 GCA_038242845.1 Propionibacteriales bacterium
AAGGCTGCTTCGCGCTGGAGGACCCTGTGCAGGCCGCGGGCCCGCTGGTGCAGATCATGCGGGAGTTCAAGCCCCATGTGGTCACCACGTACGACGAGATCGGCGGGTACCCCCACCCGGACCATATCCAGTGCCACAACGTGACCATGGAGGCGTTCGCGGCTGCAGCCGACCCGAGCCTGTGGCCCGAGCATGGCCCGGCATGGCAGGCCGCGAAGCTGTACTACCACATGAGCTTTCACCGTCGTCGCTACGCGGCGCTGGAGGAGCGGATGCACCAGGAAGGCATCTTGTCGAAGCAGCCCGTGCCCATCCGGGACGACGACCCGTACTCCGATGGTCGCCTCACCACTTTCATCAACTGCGCGCAGTACTTCGACGTGCGCAACGCCGCGCTCATCGCCCATGCCACGCAGGTGGACCCGGACGGTCCGTGGTTCGCGGTGCCGCTGGCCATCCAGCAGGCTGGCTGGCCCACGGAGGACTACCAGCTCAAGATCTCCAAGGTGCCCACCACCATTCCGGAGGACGACCTGTTCGCGGGACTGCGGGAACCGCTCGTGTCCGACTACGTCATCTGAGGGCTGCGGCGGCGTTTGCCGTACTGCAGCCACGCGGCGAGCCCGCCCCCCACCGCGCCGCCGAGGTGGCCCTGCCAGGAGACGCCGGAGGTGGTGGGAAGCACGCCCACGAGCACGCCCCCGTACAGGAGCAGGACGACGACGGCCAACACGATCTGGGCCGGTCGCCGGGTGAAGAATCCCCGGATCAGAAGGTAGGACAGATACCCGAACACCACCCCTGAGACTCCGGCTGTGATCGACCCCACGGGTGCGGTCACCCACACGGTGACACCGGAGACGATGACGGAGCACACCGTCGTCACCAGCCAGCGGACGAACCCGGCGATGTAGGTCAGAGCGCCCAACACCAGGAATGGTCCCGAGTTCGCGATGAGATGTCCCCAGCCGAAGTGGAGCCACGGCGCCAGAAGGATGTGACCCGCGGTCTCCGGGTCCCGGGGGTAGATGCCGAACTGGTCCAGGCTGTGTCCGGTGGACTGGTCGAAGGCCTCCAGTAACCACATGAGAACCAGCAGGCCGCCCACCACGACGAGCGCCCCGAGCAGGGGGTTCGTTCGTGTCGTCGACGCGTGATCTGTCATGGCCTCCAGTGTGGCATCCCCCGGCAAGGGGCACGGGAGGGTCAGTGGGTAGCCTTGTCGCCATGTCGAACCGCCTTGCATCCTCCGCCAGCGACTACCTGCTGCAGCACGCCCACCAGAGCGTTGACTGGTGGGAATGGGGTGACGACGCCCTCGCCCACGCGGTGGAGACCGACAGGCCGATCATGTTGTCGGTGGGCTACGCGTCGTGCCACTGGTGCCACGTGATGAGCCACGAATCGTTCGACGACCCGGACATCGCAGCCCTCATCAACGAGAACTTCGTCCCCATTAAGGTGGACCGACAGCAGCACCCCGACGTCGACGCGGTCTACATGGCGGCGACCCAGGCCATGAACAACGGCTCCGGCGGGTGGCCCATGACTGCGTTCCTGACGCCGGGTGCCGAGCCGTTCTTCACAGGCACCTACTTCCCGCCCGAGCCCAGGTTCGGCATGCCGTCCTTCCGGCAGTTGCTGGAGGCCATGGCTGACGCGTGGCGGGATCGACGCGATGACCTGGTGGGTTCGGCCGCGCACGTGGTGGAGCATCTCACCAGGGCCGCCGAGCCGGACCTGCACGACGCGGCGCCGGACCTGCGCGCGGTACTGGATGCCACCCTGGCCGACTTCGACATGATCCACGGGGGTTTCGGCCGTTCACCGAAGTTCCCGCCGGCGACGGTGCTGGACGCCCTTCTGGTCAGGGGTGAACCCCGGGCATTGGAGATCGCGCAGCGCACCCTGGAGGCCATGGCGCGCGGCGGCATCTGCGACCAGGTGGGTGGCGGCTTCCATCGCTACAGCGTCGATGCGGGCTGGGTGGTGCCGCACTTCGAGAAGATGCTCTACGACAACGCCCTGCTGCTGGGCTCCTACGTGCGGGGATGGCGTCGCACGGCCGATCACGACGCGGGGCTCCAGTCGCTCATGGAGCGCACTGCCCGCCGCACCGTCGGCTTCCTCGAGCGTGAGATGCGGACCGAGGACGGCGCGTTCGTCTCCGCGCTGGACGCCGACTCCTGTGACATCCGTGGTGCCGTGTTCGAGGGCATTTTCTACGCTTGGAACGAGGAGTTGCTCGTCGATGTCCTGGGACAGGACGACGGACGATGGGCCGCCGAGGTCTTCCACGTCACCGCGGGCGGCACGTTCGAGGATGGACTGTCCGTCCTCCAGTTGCGCGGGAGCCCCGATTTCGCCCGGCTCGACGACGTGTGCGCTCGTCTCCTGCAGGCGAGGGAGACCCGGTTCCGCCCCGCCACCGACCGCATGGTGGTGGCGGCCTGGAACGGACTGACTATCTCGTCGCTGATCGCCGCGGCATGCGTGTTCAACGAGCCCGGATGGCTGG
This sequence comes from Propionibacteriales bacterium, assembly GCA_038242845.1. GTDB lineage: Bacteria > Actinomycetota > Actinomycetes > Propionibacteriales > Propionibacteriaceae > Arachnia. The sequence continues at coordinate 2,519 of JBBSRQ010000219.1, forward strand.
ACATGGCCGTCTCGGCCGCGCAGTACCTGCAGGATGTCCACATCGTCGACGGCGACCTGCGCCGCAGCTCCCTCGAGGGCGTGGTTGGTGAGGGGTTGGGCAGTGCCGAGGACTTCGGAGCCGTTGCCGAGGCGTTCGCCACCCTGGCGGGCGCGACCGGCGACGCCACCTGGCTGCGGCATGCCGAGGCGCTGGTGGACCGCGCCCTGGTCCTGTTCTCCCACGAGGACGGCGGCTTCCACGACGCCCCGGACACCGGGCTGTTCGACCGCCCACGATCCCTGACCGACCACGTCACGCCGAGTGGCACGTCCGCTCTGGTGGCGGCGCTGCGGGTGGTGGGGCTGCTCGCGGAGCGACCCGAACTCATCGATCGTGCCGACATCGCCGCTCGCACCACGTGGAGCGCCGTGGCGTCCTCACCACGGTTCGCGGGTGCGGCGCTCACGGACCTGCTGATCAGCGACGAGGCACGCCGTGGGCTGAAGCCCGCCACCGTCGTCGTCACCACGGACGATCCGTTCGATGAGTTGGTGCGGGCATCCTGGCGCATGGCTCCGGCCGGCTCGGTGGTGCTGGCTGCGCGGCCGGACACCGATGGCTTCGGCACACTGTTGGAGGGGCGGGGGAATCGCGCCGCCTACGTCTGCAGGGGCACCGTCTGCTTCGACCCGGTCACGGACTACAACGAGCTCAGGACCCCACTCTGGAGCCGCGCCTGAGACTCAGTGACATCCCGCTCTGCGGGATGCTGAGGGACTCCATGACGCCCACTTACGGTTCCTGAGTGGCTCCGCGACGAAGGAGCTGAGGGCATCGCAGGATCGTCCTGACGCTGCGAGGTCCTTCGATATGCGGCTGGTTCGTTCCTCACCGGCCGCTACTCAGGAATCGGATGGGGGCTGGTTCGTTCCTCAACGGCCGCTAGTCAGGAATCGGATGGGGCTGGTTCGTTCCTCACCGGC
>JBBSRQ010000220.1:0-3481 GCA_038242845.1 Propionibacteriales bacterium
GAAGGGCTCCTGAGGTTGGATCTGAAGTCCTTCGATATGGCGCGCTCGTACCTCGCGGCGCCTACTCAGGACGCGGAGGGGGTTCTCTCTCTGCGGTGGTGCGTGCCGCTGCGGTGAGGGCTGGGGACGAGCCTGGCAGCCCCCTCATCCGTTTCCTGGGTGGAGGCTGGCATGGGATGAGCTTGGTAGCCCCGTCATCCGTTTCCTCACTCGGAAGTGGCACCCGTCGTGTGGGTTTCAGGGCTTGTCGGAGCCACTTCCATCCCCCACGGTGCCGGAACAGCCGGGAAGCTGGGTGAGGGCTGGCGAGGGACGAGCTTGGCAGCCCCGTCATCCGTTTCCTGGGTGGAGGCTGGCGAGGGACGAGCCTGGCAGCCCCTTCATCCGTTTCCTGAGTGGAGGCCGGCGAGGGACGAGCCTGCCTCATATCGAAGGACGTCGTGAGGTCACCCCGGACCGTCGGCCCTGCTTTGCAGCTTGTTGGGCCCGGGTCCGGTGTTGGTCTGCCAACTGCGCGCCAACGAGGCGACAGATGGACTCGGCGGTCACCAGTTGGAGGGTTTGTAGTCCTTGAGGAAGACGCCGAAGAGTTCCTCGCCGGCCTCACCGCGCACGATCGGGTCGTACACGCGGGCGGCGCCGTCCACCAGATCGAGGGGTGCGTGGAACCCCTCCTGTGCAAGGCGCACCTTGGTGGGGTGCGGGCGCTCGTCGGTGATCCACCCGGTGTCGACGCTCGTCATGTAGATGCCGTCGTCCGTCATCTCGCGGGCGCTCGTGCGCGTGAGCATGTTCACGGCCGCCTTGGCCATGTTGGTGTGGGGATGCCCTGGGCCCTTGTAGCCGCGGCCGAACACGCCCTCCATCGCCGAGACGTTGACGATGTAGCTGCGCCCCGACGGCGCGGCGGCCATGGATGCCCGCAGGCGGCTGATGAGCAGGAACGGCGCGGTGGTGTTGCAGAGCTGCACCTCGAGCATCTCCAGCGGGTCGACGTCCTGCACCTTGTCGGTCCAGCTGTTGGCATAGTGCAGGTCCGGCAGCAGCCCGCCTGCGTCGATGGCGGTGCCGGCGGCGAGCCGCTCGAGCGAACTCGACCCCGGGGCCAGTGCGAACGCGGTGAGGTCATTGGCTGTGATCGACCCGGCGCCCGCGGCGGCAGCGAGGATGGGGTGGCTCGCGACTGACGCCGCCAGTGCGAGAGGGTGCTGGTCGTTGGTGTGGCCGAAGCTCACGATCTCGGGCAGCTCACCCTCGGGCAGCGGTGTGAGTTCGGCCTCCACCAGGGGCGAGTAGGCGCCGGGGGAGCGGCGCACGGTCTGCGTGGCGTTGTTGATGAGGATGTCCAACGACCCCTGTGCGGCGACGTCGTCGGCCAGACCAATGACCTGGGCCGGGTCACGCAGGTCGATGCCGACGACGCGGAGACGGTGCAGCCAGTCGGCGGAATCCGACATGGCGGCGAAGCGCCGCACTGCGTCCCGGGGGAAGCGGGTGGTGATGGTGGTGTAGGCACCGTCGCGCAACAGGCGCAGGGCGATGTACATGCCGATCTTTGAGCGGCCACCGGTGAGCAGCGCGCGCTTGCCGGTCAGGTCGGTGCGGGCGTTGCGCTTTGCATGGTTCAGCGCCGCGCACTCGGGACAGAGCTGGTGGTAGAAGGCATCCACCTGGGTGTGGCGCTGCTTGCAGATGTAGCAGGCACGGGCCACCAGCAGTTCCCCGGCGATGGCGGAGTCGGTGGCACTGGAGAGGTGGTGGCCCGCCGTCTCGTCGTCAATGCGCGTGGGAGCACCCGTGGCGGTGGCCGCAATGACGGCCTTGTCGGCATCCGCGATGTGGGCGCGCTTGGTTTTGCGGCGCGACGTCTTGAACGACTTGTACATCTTGGAGGTGGCGTGACGCACGGCAAGGACGTCAGGATCCTCCTGATCGGCTTCACTGAGGCTCGCCAACACGCGGAGCACGACGGCGAGGTCGTCGGGGTCGATGAGGGTGGACGAGTTTCGCCCGGACGAGGTTTCGTCGAGCGACTCGGGGGCATCGTCAGCGAAGGGGGATCGAGCGTAGTGCATCCGTGCATTTTAGGCTGACCTTCGACAGCACTGTTAATGGAGCACTCCTCCCCGCGACCGCATCAGCAGAGGCTGGGAACTTCCCCGTCGGGCTTGTTCGTTTTTTCAAGGAAGATCCGGGTCACCTTGTCGCTCTCGGCGAGCGGGGTTGCGTCCGTGGTGACGAGGAACAGCAGGCGGCTGTCGCCGTGGAAGACGCGTCCGAGCCAGATGGGTCTCCCATGGTCCGCGCCCGAGGTGTAGGTGTAGTTGTTGACCTTGATGACATCGAAGTCGTCGCCGTAGAGAACCCTGATCTGCCCGATGGTCATGCCTACCTGCGCACCGTCGATGGTGGAGGCGAACGGGGTCCGCAGTTGAATCAGGAAAAGTTCCCCGCCCACTCGCATCGGTGGATGGATCCCGTCGACGGTGATGCCGTTGCCGATGCGGATGCCACGGCCCCTGAGCGCGGCGGAGTCCTCCAGGGTGTTGCACTGGTAGCCGGCCTCGATGTGCTTGTCGGTTGTCAGGTAGCCCATGTCGATCATCCGTTCAAGGCTGGCGCCGAGCTTGAGAGGGCCGAATCCTCGCCAGTCCAGCACAGCACGATCCAGCACGTATGACGGGATCTGTGTGATCGCTGGCACGGGGGCCGAGCTGAACATCACAATGTTGTTGAAGACCCAGCCCTCGATCGGTTCGAACTGGAAGGTTGCGGGGTGAACGTCGGGGATCGGTCCGACCGCCCTGACCTTCTTGGTCCAGACGTAGCTCCGGCATCCTCCGCTGCCGGTGACTGCCGTGTTGCATTCCGTACGCCACCTTCGGTCCCCGCTGGTCCACTCCTTGTCACGCGCAAGATTGTTCCCTGCCCAACTGGCGGCGGGTGCCGGGAGGTAGGTGAGGTTGTTGAAGTTCCACCCCTCCATGCGACGGTACTTGCCGTCGGTGTAGGTGACGAGATGAGCCCAGATCTCGGTGCGGCAGCGCACCACATCACTGGAGTACATCTCACAGTTGGTGAACCAGTACCGCCCGTTGGTGTAGTGACCGCCCGGCGTGGTGTACACGTCCGGATCGGCCGGGTCGGCGTGCGCCGGTGCCACCAGGAAAGGGGCGGCCACCAGCGCCATGCCCAGAAGTCCAGCCAATGCCAATCCACGGAGCGTTCTCATGGGAATCCGTCCTGCGCCTGCAGTACTGGGCGGTGGCGCGTGCTGGGACCCAGAGGATTCCTGGGTTCTCGCACAGTACGCCCACCCCACGGTTCCGCGGGTGAGTGGTGCAGGATATCCCGCGCAGAGATGCCCTTCAGAGTCCACTCAACTGGTGGACTCCGTTTGGTGGGAGCATCAGCGAAACTGCGGCTGTCAGCCGAAGATCTTGGTGCTCGGCTCCATGTCGGTGCTGTACTGCGCGGCCGC
>JBBSRQ010000221.1:0-3461 GCA_038242845.1 Propionibacteriales bacterium
AGGGTAGGACGGCCATGATCGTGGCGGTCGACGACCGGGTCATCGGACTCATCGCCGTCGCCGACGAGATCCGTGACGATGCGCCCGAGATGGTGCGGCGCCTGCACGCCGCGGGGGTCGCCAAGGTCGTCATGCTCACGGGGGACATCCGGCTCGTGGCCGAGTCCATCGGCAGCGCCACAGGAATCGACGAGATCCACGCCAGCCTCCTACCCGAGGACAAACTGGACGCCGTCGCGAAGCTCCAGGCCGAGGGCCACACCGTCGCGAGGGTCGGCGACGGTGTGAACGACGCCCCTGCCCTGGCCACCGCCGATATTGGCGTGGCGATGGGCGCGGCTGGCTCGGCAGTCGCCGTCGAGACCGCAGACATCGCACTCATGGGCGACAACCTGCTGAAGCTGCCCGAGGCAATCAGTCTGGCCAAGCGCACCGTGGGTGTCATGAAACAGAACATCGCGATCTCTTTGATCACGGTGGTAGCGCTGCTGATTGGTGTGTTTGCTGGCGGCGTCACGATGTCGATCGGCATGCTGGTCCACGAGGCCTCGGTGCTGGTCGTGATTGCCAACGCGATGCGACTGCTGCGCAACACCAAGGGGCTCACGGCAATGGCCACGAGCGAGCGGACGCCCGAGGAGGCTGCAGTTGCGGCCGACCGGGTCAACGCCTGAGCCGGCGGGGGAGGGGGATTTCACCACCCACCCACGTCGTCCCCCCGAACGCTTTCCACACAACGCAATCCAGAAGGAGTTTCCAATGCCCAAAGTTTTCGCATTCAACAACTACGGCGGCCCCGACCAGCAGGAACTGATCGACCTTCCCACCCGTGACCCGGGCGCTGGCGAGATCGCCATCCGGGTCAAGGCGGCCGGAGTGAATCCGGTTGACTGGAAGATCCGCGAGGGACTCCTCGGAAAGCACGAGGCGCCGCCGGTACCCATGGGGAGGGAGGCCTCCGGCGTCGTGACCGCGGTGGGTGAGGGTGTGGAGCACTTCGCCGTCGGCGACGACGTCCTCGGCCTCGTGGCCCAGGGTGCCGGCGCCTTCGCCGAATACACCCTCCTGCGTGTGGACAAGACGGTGGTTAAGCCGCAGGAGATCTCCTTCGAGGATGCGGCCGCGATTGCGGTCTCCGGTACGGCCGCCTACGACGCCACCCACCAGATTGAACTCGAGCCGGGACAGACCCTGCTGGTCGTCGGCGCCGGTGGTGGGGTGGGCCGGATGGCCGTCCAGATCGGCAAGGTTCACAACTTCAAGGTTTTGGGTGTCGCCAGCGCCGCCAAGCGGGAACTTGTCGAATCCGCCGGTGCAACGTTCATCGAGTCCGGAGACGGACTCGCCGAGCGCGCCCGGCAGGCAGCACCCGACGGCGTGGACCTGATCGTGGACCTGGCCGGTGGGGACGCGCTCCGCGCGGTGGCTCCGGTAGCAAAGGACCCGTCCCTGATCCTGACGCTGGCTGACGGCGACACCGCACGCGAAGTCGGCGGCTCGGTCGTGAAGCGCACAGACGAGAGCTTGGGCAAGATCGTGGATGTGATCAAGTACGGCGTCGTGGATCCGACGGTGACGTCCCGCTACAGCCTGATCGACGCTGCGCAAGCAATCGCGGAGGTCGAAGACGGTCACGCGGCCGGGAAGGTGGTCGTCGTGCCGTGAGCCGGGCCAAGGGAGTGTCGAGTCGTGCTCGTGGCGCAGGAGACCGGCGGCATCAGTGGTCGAAACCACTGCACTTCTTCACGGGCTGCAGGACTACGTCGAATGAGTGCATGGAGCCGCCGAAGCCATCGTTGACAACAATCGGTTCGGGGCGCAGTGTGGAGGCATCCTCCAAGGCGGGGGCGAGCATGACAATGGAGGCGTACATGGTTGAGCGAGTTTCGCCGCGGCAGTTCCGTGAGTTCGACGGTGTGGAGGACTGGCGCGTGCTGGCCACTGGTGCTGTGGCGTACTTCGCAACTGGGTCGTTCGCCAAGGGTGTTGAACTCGTCGATGCCATCGGACGGCTTGCTGATGCTGCTGACCATCACCCGGATGTCGACCTGCGCTACGCAGGAGTGCGGGTGTCGCTGGTGACCCATGAGATTGGCGACATCAGCGACCGTGACGTTGCGGTGGCGCAGCAGATCTCAGTGGCCGCAGACGATCTGGGCATTTCCGCCGACCCGTCCAAGCTGTAGGTCGAGCAAGGGAGGCCACGATGGACGACGTCGCCCGGCACTCGTGCCCCGTCGGCGCGTCCTTCTGGCCGCCGGGGTCGCGGTCCTGGTCGTCCCCTGGGCGATCACCCCGATCTCGGCCACGCCCGGTCAGGCTGTGACGCCGACTGCCTGTCGCGGTGCGTTGCTACCGGCCGGGTATGCGATCACCGACGGCATCCCGCACACCATCAAGACCCCGTATCAGCCCAGTACGCTGCACAACCCGGTCTCGGTGGTGAACCTCACCCGCTCGGCGATCCGTGACACCAGATCCACCGTGGCGCAGAAGCGTTGTCTGGTGGGTCTCGGAGCCGAGTCCCTGATCGGAAAGTCAACGACGCGTGTGATCCGGGGGGAAGTATCGAGGTGGCTGCCCTACCGGTTCCCGTTCAGCCCTCACCCGTCCGTCAGGGCACTGGAACCGGGGTGGATCTCGGGGCTTGCGCAAGCAGGCGCAATGACCTTGATGGTTGACCTGTACCGCTATGACGGCGATGGATCGTGGCTCGACTATGGCCAGCAGTTCGCCAATTCCTATGCCGTCGACATTGCCGATGGTGGGTTCGCGCACCGGGCAAGTCCGGCGCTGGGGGCCGGGTGTCGGTGTATGCCCTCTGCCCCGCAGGGATCACGCTGTTGTTCGAATTCGGAAAGCTCAGAAGCCCGACGATGACGGACTACAACGACGGACCCTTTCGAGCGCCGGCGGATGACTCGCCGTCCGGGTTCAACTCGTGACGATGGACTACACGAACACCGCCACGGCGGCCTCATTCGAGAGCGTCGCGATGAGACAGGCCGACGGGGTTGGTGCGGCCCGGACGCCGAGCTACGACCTCCAGGTGCGGCGCACGCCCACCACCACCCTGACGGTCGCCGGAACGGGGTCGATGTCCCTGCAGGCGTACGCGCACGGGCGCTGGGAGCACGTCGTTGCCTTCACCCTCGACCATTCGAGCCGGAACATCTCCATCCCGGAGCGCTTCACCGGCCGCAATATCAATTACAAGTACCACGACGGTCACATTCATGAGCTCGACTCGCTCGCGATCCTTTCCGACGACGTTGTCTTCGACGTGTACCGCCAACGGTGGCGCGAGATGTCTCCGGCCAGCAATGCGCTGAGATGACACCTTTTGCTGAGCCTGTGGTGGTGTCAGACCTCCTCGAGGGCGTCGCCACGGAACTCGGGCACGAACAGGGAGGCGACCATCGCCATCAGGAACATGGCCCCGAAGACGCTGAACACCACCG
>JBBSRQ010000222.1:0-3460 GCA_038242845.1 Propionibacteriales bacterium
ACCATCCCGGCGACAGCCGGGAGCAGCACATGGAGCTGGTCTATTCCGTCGAAGATCGGTTCCTTGTCCTCCTGCAGATCCCGGTTGTAGGCAAGCGGCAAGCCCTTGAGGGTGGCCAGCAAGCCCGTGAGGTTGCCGATGAGGCGGCCCGCCTTGCCGCGCGCCAACTCAGCCACGTCGGGGTTCTTCTTCTGGGGCATGATTGAGCTGCCGGTGGACCACGCGTCGTCCAGCTTCGCGAACCCGAACTCAGCGGTGCACCACAGGATGACGTCCTCGCTCAGCCGGGACAGGTCCACGCCCACCTGTGCCAACACCCATGTTGCCTCGGCGACGAGGTCACGGGCGGCCGTGCCGTCGATGGAGTTGGGGACGGATGAGGCGAACCCCAACTCGCGTGCCACGAGTTGCGGGTCCAGGCCGAGTGACGTCCCGGCAAGTGCTGCAGAACCATAGGGACTGACTGACAGACGGGCGTCCAGGTCCCGAAGGCGCTCAACGTCACGCGTGAGGGGCCATGCGTGGGCAAGCAGGTGGTGGCTGAGAAGAACGGGTTGAGCCGACTGCAGGTGCGTGCGCCCCGGCATCACCGCTCCCATGTACTGCTGCGCCTGGAAGGCCAATGCCTCGACCACCTCATCCACCGCCATCGCGATCGCGCGTACCTCCGTGCGGAGGTAGGAGCGGATGAGCGTGGCGATCTGATCGTTGCGGGATCTTCCGGCGCGCAGTCGACCACCAAGTTCGGCCCCCACCACCTCCTTGAGGCCACGCTCCAGCGCACCGTGCACGTCCTCGTCGTCGTCGGCCGGAAAAAATTCCCCCATCTCGACGCGTCGGGCGAGCTCGGCCAGGCCGGCATCCATGGCGGAGGCTTCGTCCTCAGCCAGCAGCCCAGCGGCGAGCAGTGCCTTGGCGTGGGCACGAGAGCCGGCGATGTCGTGGAGTGCGAGCCGCCAGTCGAACTGCGTTGACTTGCTCAGCGCGAACATTGCGTCGCTCGGTCCGCCACCGAAGCGGCCTCCCCAGAGTCGTCCCTCAGTCACTTGTCATCCTCACGGGTCGTGGTGTGTGCGGCTGGTTTGCCAGTGCGTGTCATGTCGGAGATCGCTGCGATGACGTGGCCCGCCCGGGCCTCGTCCGCGGCAATCAGCAGCACCGTGTCGTCCCCGGCGATGGTGCCCATCACTCCGGACAGTCGGGCGGCGTCGAGTGTGGCGGCGAAGAACTGCGCCGCGCCGGGTGGCGTGCGCAGCACCACCTGATTCCCGGAGGACTGGATGGACTGCACCAGTTCGGCAGCAAGTCTGGCCAGCTTCTCCAGCGCGATACCGGGCACGTCCGCGTCGGAGCCCAGGGCATAGACAAGGGATCCGTCGGTCGCACGGCGACGGATGGCACCGACGGCGACGAGGTCCTTGCTGAGGGTGGACTGGCTGACCGAGATGCCGTCGGCTGCCAGTGCGGCACTGATCTCCTGCTGCGACGAGTGACGCTCCTCGGCGAGGACGTCCCGCAGCCTCGACAGCCGTGCGGGGCGCGCCATCTCAGCCACGCGCCGCTTCCAACAGTGCGGGCAGGACGTCGACGAACGGCTGCAACTCATCGCGGGTGATCACCAGCGGCGGGGCGATACGCAACACGTTCGGCCGCGGAGCGTTGATGACCCACCCCGCCTCGAGTGCGGCATCCACCACGCCCGGACCGATGTCAGCGGTCAGCACGATGCCCCGCAGGAGCCCGCGCCCGCGGACATGGTCAATCAGCGGATGCTGCAACGCCTCGACGGCAGATGCGAACCAGTTCCCCACCTGACGCACGTTGTTCAGGACGCCGGACTCGAGTTCGTCCAGCACGGCATTGGCTGCTGCAGCCGCGACGGGGTTGCCTCCGAACGTCGACCCGTGATGGCCGGGCTGCAACAGGTCCGCTGCGTCCCCGACGGCAATGCAGGCTCCCACTGGGAACCCGTTTCCGAGGCCCTTGGCAACCGTCACCAGGTCAGCCATCACGCCGTCGGCCCGGTGCAGCAGCAGTTCGCCGCAGCGTCCGATGCCCGTCTGCACCTCGTCCACCCACAACAGCGCTCCGGCATCGCGGGTCAGCCGACGGGCCGCAGTCAGGTAACCCTCCGGCAGCGGAAGGATGCCGTTCTCCCCCTGGATCGGTTCGACGAGGACCGCGGCCGTCCTGTCGTCCACCGCAGCCTCCAGCGCGGCAAGATCCCCGAAGGGGACGAATTCCACGTCTCCCGGCAGCGGTTCGAACGGTTCGCGGTACTTGGGAGTGTGGGTGACGGCGAGCGCACCCATGGTGCGGCCATGGAAGGAGCCCTCCATGGCGATGATGCGGGTTCGGCCGGTCAGTCTGGTCACCTTGAAGGCAGCCTCGTTCGCCTCGGTGCCGGAGTTGGTGAAAAAGACGCGGGCACACTCCCCCGCGGCGGCGGTCAGTCTCTCGGCGAGCCGCACCTGGCCCTCCGTGGCGAAGAAGTTGGACACATGGCCGAGCCGGGACAGCTGCGACGTGATCGCGGCTGTGACGGCCGGATGGTTGTGGCCCAGCGAGTTCACGGCGATACCGGCGAGCAGGTCCACGTATCGCTTGCCGTCGGCATCGACGAGGTGGATGCCCTCACCGTGGGAGAAGACCCGCTTCGGGGACCCGAAGGCATTCATCATGACGGCGTCGTAGCGCGCCAGGATGCTGCTCTGTTGGTGCTGGATGGGCTCGTTCATGCCTGTTCCTCCTCGTCGGTCACCATGGTGCCGATGCCGTCGTCGGTGAAGATCTCCAACAGCAGGCAGTGCAGGACACGGCCATCGATGATTGTGGCTGCCTTCACACCGGACTCGACGGCCCGCAGACAACCCTCCACCTTGGGCACCATGCCAGCCTGGAGCTGGGGCAAGAGGTCGCGGGCCTCCTTCGTGGAGATCTGCGTGATGATCGAGTCCTCGTCGGGGTAGTTGGCGTACAGGCCGGCGACGTCGGTGAGCATCACGAGGCGCCTGGCACCCAGTGCCACCGCGAGGGCGGAGGCTGCTGTGTCGGCGTTGACGTTGTACACCTGGCCGTCTGGTCCCGGCGCCACCGTCGCAATCACGGGGATGCGTCCGGCGTCGATGAGGTCCAGCACGGAGGTGGGATCCACCGACTCCACATCCCCGACGAGTCCGAGGTCGACCTCCTCGTCGTCCACCATCAGGCCGCGCCTCTTGGCACGCAGGAGTCCGCCGTCCTCGCCCGACATGCCGACGGCAAAAGGGGCGTGGGCGTTGATGAGGCCCACGAGTTCCCGGCCCACCTGCCCCACGAGCACCATCCGCACCACATCCATGGCCTCTTCAGTGGTCACGCGCAACCCGCCGCGGAACTCCGAGGAGATGCCGAGGCGTTGCAGCATTGACGAGATCTGGGGGCCCCCGCCATGGACCACGACGGGTTTGAGTCCGACGCG
>JBBSRQ010000223.1:0-3415 GCA_038242845.1 Propionibacteriales bacterium
AAGGTTGCTGTTGGCGACATTCTGGACATCGATCTGGTGTCAGAAGAGGTCGGCGGTACCGTCAACCTTCAGCCACTGCTCCTCGTTGATGGTGAGAACATCACCTCCGACGCCGAGGGGCTGGACAAGGTCTCCGTTTCCGCGGAGGTCGTCGGCCTGAAGAAGGGGCCGAAGATTCGCATCATCAAGTACAAGAACAAGACCGGTTACAAGAAACGCCAGGGTCACCGTCAGCGGTACACCCAGGTCAAGATCACCGGCATCGAGAGCTGAGGGACTGACATGGCATCCAAGAAAGGCGCGTCCTCGACGCGCAACGGTCGTGACTCGAACGCCCAGCGCCTCGGCGTGAAGCGCTTCGGCGGACAGGTCGTCGGAGCCGGCGAAATCCTCGTTCGTCAGCGCGGCACCCACTTCCATCCCGGCGTCGGCGTTGGCCGCGGCGGCGACGACACCCTCTTTGCACTGGTCCCCGGCCAGGTGGAGTTCGGTGTGAGGCGTGGACGCCGCGTCGTCAACATTGCTCCCTCCGAGGCCTGAGCAACCCACACGCAAGACTTGAGGACAGAGGGCAGCCCACTTGGGCTGCCCTTTGTCGTTCCATCCGGATCCGCTGGGGCGGAATGGAGCACTCGCCGATGACGACACGTCGTCGCACCACAGCACTTAGGAGTGAACATGGCGATCCCGTCATTCGTCGACCGCGTGAAGCTGTCCATCCATGCCGGCAACGGTGGGAACGGCTGCACGTCTGTCCTCCGGGAGAAGTTCAGGCCGCTCGGTGGCCCCAACGGGGGCAACGGTGGCGACGGCGGTTCGGTCGTGTTCCGCGTGGACGACAGCATGACGACACTGGTGGAGTACCACCGGCAGTCCGTGCGCAAGGCCGCCAATGGCGAGCCGGGACGAGGTGACAACCAGCACGGTTCCCGGGGCGAGGACATCATCCTGACCGTGCCGAGTGGCACCATCCTGACTGATGCCCAGACCGGCAGGCAACTGGCCGACCTCACGGAACCCGGTGAGCAGTACATCGCCGCGATGGGGGGCAAGGGTGGTTTGGGCAACGCTGCGCTGGCCTCAGCGTCCCGCAAGGCCCCCGGTTTCTCGCTGCTCGGAGAGGACGGCGAAGAATGTCAGCTCCAACTCGAACTCAAGGTGGTCGCCGACGTGGGCCTCGTCGGCTTCCCGTCGGCAGGCAAGTCGTCGCTGATTGCCGCGATCTCCCGCGCTCGACCCAAGGTGGCTGATTACCCGTTCACGACGCTGGTGCCCAACCTGGGAGTGGTGGTGGCTGGTGACGTGACCTACACCGTCGCTGACGTCCCCGGACTCATCGAGGGTGCCTCGGAGGGCAAGGGCCTTGGCTTCGACTTCCTCCGCCACATCGACCGCTGCCAGGCGATCGTGCACGTCATCGACCTCGCCACCTACGAACCCGGCCGTGACCCACTCACCGACCTCGAGATCATCGAGGGCGAACTGGCCGCCCATGGTGGGCTCGAGGATCGCGTGCGCCTCGTGGCGCTGAACAAGGTGGACGTCCCTGACGGGCCAGGGATGGCAGAGCTGGCACGTCCGGAGCTGGAGGCCATGGGCCACACCGTGTTCGAGATCTCCACCAAGACCGGCGAGGGTCTCAACGCACTGAAGTTCGCGATGGCCAAGCTGGTGTCGGCCCGGCGCGATGCACTCCCCGAGGCGACACCCACGCCGGTGCTGCGTCCTGCGCCGGTGTCCCGCGGCAGGGATGCGCCCGGCTTCGAGATCGTCAAGAAGGGCGACGGCGAGGGCGGCTTCGTGTGGCGCGTCACGGGCGTCAAGCCCGAGCGCTGGATCCGCCAGACGGACTTCAGCAACGCCGAGGCCGTCGGGTACCTCGCCGATCGGCTCAACCGAATCGGCATCGAGGACAAGCTGCTGGAACTGGGTGGCCGCCCCGGGGACGCCGTCGCCATCGGTGGGGAGGACGCGGTCATCTTCGACTTCGCGCCCCAGGTCGACATCGGCGCGGAGATCATGTCCCGCCGAGGTGAGGACGACCGGCAGGACAGCGAACGCGCCTCCGTCACGAGGCGTCGCGAGATGGACGCCGAATACCATGCCGCCAAGAGGGCGGTTGACCTCGCCACCGGCGGGTACACACCGGAGGACTCACCCGCTGATGCGCAGTGAGATCGCCGATGCCGATCGCGTCGTCGTCAAGGTGGGTTCCTCGTCGCTGACCACACCTGACGGCGCGTTCGACATCGGTCGTGTGAGGCAGATCGCCGCCACACTGTCGGATCTGCACAACTCTGGTAAGCGTGTGGTGCTGGTGACCTCCGGTGCAATCGCCGCCGCACTTGCGCCTCTGGGGCTGCGGGGACGGCCGCGTGACCTGGAGACGCAGCAAGCGGCTGCGGCCGTTGGGCAGGGTCTACTGATCCGCCACTACACGGAAGCCTTCGCCGAGCACGACGTCCTCGTGGCACAACTGTTGCTGACGGTGGAGGACGTTCTACGACCCACCACCTACCGCAACGCGCTGGACACCATGTCCCGACTCTTCCGGTTGGGTGTCGTGCCCATCATCAACGAGAACGACACGGTGGCCACCCACGAAATCCGGTTTGGCGACAACGATCGTCTCGCTGCTCTGGTCGCCCACCTCGTGCGCGCCGACGTGCTCTTCCTCTTCACCGACGTCGAGGGTCTCTACACGGCTCACCCGAAGGAACCGGGCAGCGAGCTCATCCGGCATGTCCCGGACATCCACGCGCTTCATGTCGACACCTCACGGCTCGGCTCCAGGGTGGGCACGGGCGGTATGACCACCAAGTTGGAGGCGGCGCAGATCGCTTCGCAGGCGGGCATACACGTGGTGTTGACCCATGCCGACAACCTCGTCCCCGCGCTTTCGGGAGAGGAAGTGGGGACCCTGTTCGCGCCCGTTGGCAAGCGTCGGCCCCGACGCTTGCTGTGGTTGGCGCACGCCGCCGAGACGCGTGGACGGCTGCACGTGGACGCTGGCGCCCGCCGTGCCCTGCTCACCACGCATGCATCGCTGCTGGCGGCCGGCGTGGTACAAATCGAAGGCGTCTTCGGTGAGGGGGAGCCGGTGGACATCGTTGGCCCCGACGACGAACCCTTCGCACGCGGATTCGTCGGCTACGGCTCACAGGAACTGGGCAAAATGCTGGGACACCACGGGGACGAGGGTGAGACCCTGCGCCCCGTGGTGCACCGCGATCAGTTCATCGAGTTGTAGGCAGGACCGCCGCGCTCAGTTCCCTGTGTGGGGCAGTGTCGGACGATACGGCTTGTAGGGCCGCGTGGTGGATGTCGACGACGTCGGCAGGGCGCTACCGCTCGGCCTGACGCTGGCTGAGGGTGACGGCTTGACCGATGCACTCGGCAGGGCGCTCCCACTCGG
>JBBSRQ010000224.1:0-3407 GCA_038242845.1 Propionibacteriales bacterium
AGGACCTGGGCCATGGTGATGAGGTGATCAAAGCCCAGCACCTCGTACTTTTCTGAAGCGTTTCGCATCTGAACAGCGAAACGCTCCCTCGTGTGCCATCCGGCGCCGAGGGTTTTTTGTTGGCCGAACATCACTATCCATGACCCGAAGGGAGAGCAAATGTCGGACATCGACAACCAAATGCTGACAGGCGCGCAGGCGCTCGTTGAGTCTCTCGAACGTGTCGGGGTCGAGGTAATGTTCGGCATCCCCGGCGGCGCGATCCTGCCTGCGTACGACCCGTTGTACGACAGCAGCATCCGCCACATCCTGGTCCGCCACGAGCAGGGGGCCGGCCATGCGGCCGAGGGCTACGCGATGGTCACCGGACGTGTCGGCGTCTGCATCGCCACCTCCGGGCCCGGAGCCACGAACCTGGTGACGCCCATCGGCAACGCCTACATGGACTCCACACCCATGGTGGCCATCACGGGGCAGGTGAACTCGTCCTCCATCGGCACCGATGCGTTCCAGGAAGCTGACATCCGCGGCATCGTGATGCCGATCACCAAGCACAGCTTCCTCATCAAGCGCACGGCTGACATCCCTTTGGCCATCCGTGAGGCATTCCACATCGCCTCCACGGGTCGGCCCGGTCCTGTGCTCGTGGACATCGCCAAGGACGCCCTGTCCAACTCGGCGCCCTTCGTGTGGCCCGAGGAACTCGACCTCCCCGGCTACAAGCCCACGACCAAGCCGCACATCAAGCAAATCCGCGCCGCCGCAAAATTGATCGCCGAGTCCAGGCGACCGGTGCTCTACATCGGCGGTGGTGTCATCAGCGCCCGCGGCCACGGGGAGCTCGCCGAGCTGGTGGAGCGCACCCAGATCCCCGTGGTCACCACGCTGATGGCCCGGGGCGTGTTCCCGGACTCCGACGACCTGAACATGGGCATGCCCGGCATGCACGGGACCGTTGCCGCAGTTGGTGCACTGCAGAAGGCAGATCTCCTGATCGCCATCGGCACCCGCTTCGACGACCGGGTCACCGGCAAGCTGGACAGCTTCGCCCCGCACGCGAGGATCATCCACGCGGACATCGACCCCGCCGAGATCGGCAAGAACAAGCCCGTCGACGTGCCCATCGTCGGGGACTGCAAGGAGACCATGCGGCTTCTCAACGAGGAGCTGACGGGGGTGGAGCCGCCCGTTATTGACCCGTGGCGGAACATGCTGAAGAGCATGCGTGCCAAGTACGAGCCCCATTGGGACGAGGCTCCCGACGGCAAGCTGTCGCCGCAGGAAGTCATCCAGCGCATCGGGGAGCTGAGCCCGCCGGACACCATCTTCGCGGCAGGCGTCGGACAGCACCAGATGTGGTCGTCGCACTACCTGCCTCACGAGCAGCCCAACAAATGGCTCAACTCCGGCGGCGCCGGCACCATGGGATTCTGCGTCCCTGCAGCCATGGGTGCCAAGGTGGCTGCGCCGGAGACCACGGTGTGGGGCATCGACGGCGACGGCTGCTTCCAGATGACCAACCAGGAACTCGTGACCTGCGCGGTCAACAACATCCCCATCAAGATCGCGGTCATCAACAACCACTCCCTGGGAATGGTGCGCCAGTGGCAGAGCCTGTTCTACAACCAGCGGTACTCCAACACCGACCTGCACACCGAATCCATCCCCAACTTCCAGATGCTCGCCGAGGCCATGGGCTGCGTCGGGCTGAAGGCGACGAACGAGGAGGAGATGGAGGTGGCCATCAAGCGGGCGCTCGAGATCAATGACCGCCCCGTGGTCGTGGAGTTCGTCGTCCACAAGGACGCGATGGTGTTCCCGATGGTGTCAGCCGGCACCAGTAATGACGAGATCCAAGTGGCCCGCGACATGGCCCCCGAGTGGGAAGACGAAGTCCTGTGAGCACACACACGCTGAGCGTCCTGGTCTCCAACCGACCGGGCGTCCTGACCCGCATCGCGGCACTGTTCTCCCGCCGCGGGTTCAACATCGAGTCCCTGGCCGTCGGACCCACCGAACGGCCGGAAGTGAGCCGCATGACTGTGGTGGCCAACGCCGAGGACGGTGCTGCGCTCGAACAGATCGTCAAGCAACTCAACAAGCTCATCGAGGTGCGCAAGGTGCTGGAGCTCGGTCCCAACACCGTGCGGCGCGAGATGGTGCTCGTCAAGGTGAAGGCCGACGTCCACACCCGCAGCCAGATCATCGACGTGGTGAGTCTGTTTCGCGGCAAAGCCGTTGACGTGTCGGCCGACTCCATCACCATTGAGGCCACAGGCAGCAGCGAGAAACTCGCCGCACTGCTGGAGATGCTGTCCTCACACGGCATCCAGGAGTTGGTGCAGTCCGGCCAGGTGGCGCTGGGACGCGGCGCAAAGACGCTGGCCGAGCACAAGTCCAAATAACGTACGGGGGCTACGCCCCCGTAGACCCCCGAATGAGCGCAAGCCCATACAGACGGGTCAAACCCCAGCCAACTGACCACAAACAAGTAAGGAACCAAGAAACATGGCAGAGATGTTCTATGACTCCGACGCTGACCTCGCGGTCATCCAGGGTCGCCAGGTTGCCGTCATCGGCTACGGCTCGCAGGGGCACGCCCACGCGCTGAGCCTGCGCGACTCCGGTGTCGACGTCCGCGTGGGGCTGCGCCCCGGTAGCCCGTCGGCAGCCAAGGCCGAGGCCGAGGGGCTGCGTGTTCTGCCCGTCGCCGAGGCCGTCGAGGAGGCGGACCTCATCATGATCCTCGCTCCCGACCAAGTGCAGCGCAAGGTCTACGTGTCGGACATCGAGCCCAACCTCGCCCCCGGAGACGCGCTGTTCTTCGCGCACGGTTTCAACATCCGCTTCGGCTACATCAAGGCGCCCGAGGGTGTCGACGTCTGCATGGTCGCCCCCAAGGGCCCCGGCCACCTGGTGCGTCGTGAGTACGCCAACGGTCGCGGCGTGCCGGCCATCGTCGCCGTCGAGGTGGACGCCTCAGGCAGCGCCTGGCCGCTGACGCTGAGCTACGCCAAGGCCATCGGATCCCTGCGTGCGGGCGGTATCAAGACCACGTTCACCGAAGAGACTGAGACCGACCTGTTCGGCGAACAGGCCGTGCTCTGCGGTGGCGCGTCCGCGCTGGTGCAGGCCGGGTTCGAAACCCTCATCGAGGCTGGCTACCAGCCCGAGGTTGCCTACTTCGAGTGCCTGCACGAGCTGAAGCTCATCGTCGACCTCATGTACGAGGGCGGCATCGCCAAGCAGCGCTGGAGCATCTCCGACACCGCCGAGTACGGCGACTACGTCTCCGGCCCCCGCGTCATCGACGAACGCGTCAAGGCCAACATGAAGGACGTCCTCACCGACATCCAGTCCGGCAAGTTCGCACAGCGCTTCATCGACGACCAGGACGCCGGCGCCCC
>JBBSRQ010000225.1:0-3204 GCA_038242845.1 Propionibacteriales bacterium
AAGGTCGACCAGCCGTACTCGGCACCGTCGGCCAACTCGTCCCAGCAGCAGGGCCAGCCTCAGTGGCAGCAGTCCACGCCGCCGGAGACACGGGGGCAGCAGGGTCAACAGTCCCCCTGGGGCACCAGCTGATCGAGCGCTGATCACGCACCCACACAGCACCACGAGCGGCCCGCCCCCACAGGGGACGGGCCGCTTCTTCGTGTGACGTGAGAGTTCAGTCGGCGATGGTGGCCGGAGTGCCCGCGGCCCTGCTGCGACGTCGCGCCAGGAGGACCTCCACGATCATCGGGATGATGGAGACGAACACGATGAGGATGAAGGCGATCTCGATGTTGTTGTGAACGAACGGGATCTGGCCGAGGAAGAAGCCCAGCACCGTCACACCGGAAGCCCACAGAAAGCCACCGATGGCACTGAAGAACATGAACCGGCGCAGGTCCATGTGTGCCACCCCCGCCACCAGGGTCACGAACGTCCGCACCATGGGCACGAACCGGGCCAGGATGAGGGCACGCGAGCCGTACTTGTCGAAGAAGGCGTGCGTCTGGTCGACGTACTTCTGGTTGAAGACCTTGCCCATGAACCCGTCGCGTGGTTTGAACAGCGGCGGCCCCACCAACCTGCCGAGCCAGTACCCGGACAGGTTGCCGAGGACTGCGGCGACGGTGAGGATCACGCACACCCACACGAGGGTGGACACCGAGGAATCGGTCAACGTGACCGTTCCCAGCGCGACGAACATGCCGATCGTGAACAAGAGGGAGTCACCGGGCAGAAGCGAGAACAACCCGCACTCGGCGAAAATGATGAACGCGCAACCCCACAGTGCCCAGTTGCCCATGGCAGTGATCAGGTACTCCGGGTCCAGCCAGTCCGGCAGGAGGAGTGGCACGAGGACCGAGAGTTCGAGAAGTGTCGTCACGTGCGCCAGATTACCTGCGCCCCGTTTGGATCCCCCCATCGTCGTGCAGTAGACACGTGCACCATGGAGCAGCAACCCGATGACCCGACCGCACCAACCGTGGGCGTCGGGCCGCACCCCGCGCCATGGCCCGAGGGCGCGCACCTTGATCACGAACTGCTGCGGGACGGGGATCGACGCAATGTCGTCGACAAGTACCGCTACTGGCGGCTCGAGGCGATCGTCGCCGACCTGGATGGCGAGAGGGTGCCGCTGCACGTGGCCATCCAGAACTGGGAGCACGATTTCAACATCGGGTCCATGGTGCGCACCGCCAACGCGTTCAACGTCGCGGGCGTGCACATCGTCGGGCGCAGGCGTTGGAACCGCCGCGGCGCCATGGTCACCGATCGGTACCTCCACGTCCACCACCACGACGACGAAGCGGCACTGTTTGCGTGGTTGGCCGAGCACGAGGTGGTGCCCGTCGGTGTGGACAACCTGCCGGGGTCGGTGGCGTTGGAGACGGCGCGGCTTCCCCAGCAGTGCTGTCTCGTCTTCGGTTCCGAGGGTCCCGGTCTCACGGATGCGATGGTGGCCGGCTGTGACGCCGTCGTCGCCATCTCGCAGCACGGCTCCACGCGCTCGATGAATGCAGGCGCCGCGGCCGCCATCGCCATGTACCACTGGTCGCTCCAGCACCGATGGGGCTGAAGCGGCCCTGACTGGCAGCGCGTTGTCGATACCATTGCTGCATGCTGCCTGAGCGTTTCGCCGTCGGACTGACGCCCCTGCCCACCGCGGCACGCGTCACCCGGCAGCGCTCTGCACTGCGCATGCGCATCATCTCGGCCCTGGTGTCCCTGGCAGTGCTGCTGGGTATCATCTTCTTCTTCAACTCCGGGTTCTCGCGGGGAGTCCTCATCGGGTTCGTCGCCATCTGGGTGGTGACGACGGCGGCCTGGATCACCTTCACCGCCGTCGGACTGCAGCGCGCCAAGCGCGACCTGGCCTCGATAGGGCACGGGGAGGCTCTCTACATCGACGCCACCGGCATCGAGTTCGTCCACCCCCGGCCGGTGCGGGCCACCTGGGGGGAGATCAGCGCACTGCGGATCACCGGCAGCACCATGGGCGCTGGCCCGCGCCTCGTCATGGAGATGGACGGTCAGCAGGCCGTCCGGATCCCGATGAGCTTCGTGGATGCCACCCCCTCAGCCATCGACTCGGCCACGAGTGCCCGTTCGCTGGGCCGGGTGCGGGTGGACGTCAGCGGCCTCGACCGCATGCTCTGACTCTCGGTCAACCGCCCACTGCCCGTGGTCATTGCAGACCCGAGTCTTGGCCCCCGGGGGGGAGACGATAGGCTTGGGACGTCAAATCTTCGGATCGGAAAGAGGCACCATGCCAGTTGCAACTCCTGAGGTCTACAACCAGATGATCGACCGGGCCAAGGAAGGCAAATTTGCCTACCCGGCCATCAACGTGAGCTCCTCGCAGACCCTTCACGCAGCCCTCCAGGGCTTCGCCGAGGCGGGCTCCGACGGCATCCTCCAGGTCTCCACGGGCGGAGCCGAGTACTTCTCCGGGCCCACCATCAAGGACAAGGTCTCCGGCGCCGTCGCGTTCGCCGTGTTTGCGCAGGAGGTGGCCAAGAACTACCCGGTCAACGTTGCGCTGCACACGGACCACTGCCCCAAGGACAAGCTGGACGGCTTCGTGCGTCCACTGCTCGCCTTGTCGGAGGAGCGCGTCGCCCGCGGCGAACTGCCCCTGTTCCAGTCGCACATGTGGGACGGCTCCGCCGTGCCGATGGACGAGAACCTCACCATCGCCGAGGAGCTGCTCGAGCGTTGCCACAAGGCCAACATCATCCTCGAGATCGAGGTTGGCGTCGTCGGTGGCGAAGAGGACGGCGTCATGGCCGAAATCAACGAGAAGCTCTACACCACCGTCGAAGACGGCATGCACACCATCGAGGCCCTCGGCCTCGGGGAGAAGGGCCGCTATATGACGGCACTGACCTTCGGCAACGTGCACGGCGTCTACAAGCCGGGTGCTGTGAAGCTGCGCCCCGCGGTCCTCAAGGAGATCCAGGACGCCGTCGGCAAGAAGTACGGCAAGGAAAACCCCTTCGACCTGGTCTTCCATGGCGGCTCCGGCTCCAGCGCCCAGGAAATTTCCGACGCGGTGGACTACGGCGTCATCAAGATGAACATCGACACCGACGCGCAGTACGCCTTCACCCGCCCCGTGGCCGAGCACATGCTCCGCAACTACGACGGCGTGCTGAAGATCGA
>JBBSRQ010000226.1:0-3152 GCA_038242845.1 Propionibacteriales bacterium
CACGAGCGTCCATTCGGCGGGGTTCGGGATGGCGTCGAGTCCGGCGACCAGTCCTGCCGCGGGCCCGGACCCCGGAGGATCCTCCACCACCTGCCGCACGCCGTCGGGCACGTCCACCAGGCCCACCACCACGCGTTGCCTCGCGTGGCGCGCGGACTCAAGAACCCGGTCGAGAAGTCGCTGTCCCCCCACCTGGAGGTCGGCCTTGACGACGCCTCCGAGGCGGGATCCGCGGCCTCCGGCGACGATGATGGCGTCGAAGTCGAGCTGTGCCTCAGGCATCACGCCTCCAGGAGCCGGAACGGCCACCCTCCTTGGCCAGCACGCGGACGTCGCCGAACCAGGCGTAGCGGTCGGTGCCCTTGACCATGTCGACGACGGCGAGCGCTGCGACGGCGACGCAGGTGAGCGCCTCCATCTCCACACCCGTGCGGTCGGCGGTGCGCACCGTGGCAGTGATGTCGATGCCACCGTCGACCATGTCCAGGTCACAGACCACACCATGGACCCCGATGACGTGGGCGAGTGGCAATAGTTCCGGGGTGCGTTTGGCGGCCTGGATACCGGCGATGCGGGCCACGGCCAACACGTCCCCCTTCGGGACCGTGCCGCTCCGGAGCATGTCCATGACCTCGGCGGAGCAGTGGACCGTGGCCGCAGCCGTGGCGCTACGCACTGTCGGCTGCTTGGCGGTCACATCCACCATGCGTGCGTGCCCCGCGTCGTCGAGATGGGTGAAGCTGGTCATCGGTACCTCCTGAATGACACTGTGTCGCCTGCATGGACGGACTCCACGTCCGCCTCCACCATCGCCAGCCCGTCGGCCAGGGCAGCCGAGGAGACCATGTGCGACGCGGATCCCCGACGGTGCACCAGCCTCACGGACTGGCGCCCGCTGGCATCGACCTCGACGTGCACCGGGACGAACTGTCGGCGGCCGGGCGGCGGGGTCCAGTCGCAGGCAGCCGCTGCCACCTGCCAACCAGGGGTGGCGCGTCCCAGCATCCGGTCCAGCAGTGCCGTGACGAACAGTTCGAAACTCACCATGGTGGACAACGGGTTGCCCGGCAACGCGACCAGCGGCACCGCGCGGCCCGCGTCCGTGCTCCACACAGCCCATCCTTGCGGCTTGCCCGGCTGCATCAGGACGTGGCGGAAGGCGGATGTGGCGCGGGACTGCAGGACGATGCGCACCACGTCGTGGTCACCCACGCTGACGCCGCCGCTCAGCACCACGAGGTCGGCCTGCGCCGCCGCATCCTCGAGTCCGGCTGCGAATTCGTCGTCGTCGTCGGGCAGGACGAGCCGGGCGGTGACCTCGGCACCGCCCGCGAGCAGCGCACTTGCCAGGAACATGCCGTTGGACTCATGGATCTGGCCCCTCTCAAGCGTTGTGCCGGGCGGGCGGAGTTCGTCGCCGGTGGCCACGACCGCCACCCGTGGCCGACGCACGACGGTGACCTGCGCCACCCCCGCGCCCGACACGAGCCCCAGTTCGCGGGCACCGAGTTCGATGCCCGCGGGAAGCACCTCGACCCCGCGGGTGAAGTCCTCCGCTGCGCCACGCACGTGTGCCCCCTGTGGCGGGACCTCGTTCACCGTGATGCTTGTGCGGTCCGCCGACTGGTTCACCAACTCAACGGGGACGATGGTGTCCGCTTCGGTGGGCACAGGCGCACCCGTCATGATGCGGCAGCACTGCCCAGCACCGAGGGCGGGGTCCAGCGCACTGCCAGCAGGCACGTCGGCCACCACCGTCAGTGTCGCTCCGACGGCGAGGTCCACTGCGCGGACCGCGAACCCATCCATGGCCGAGTTGGCCATGGACGGCACGTCGGAGGCGGCGACCACGGGTCGCGCCAGCGTGCGGCCACGGGCACCATCCAGGGCGACGACGTCCACCTCCTCGATGAGTACCACCAGAGCCAGCAACTCCGAGAGGTACTCCTCGACAGTCAGCTTCACACGTTCAGCCATGCGCACCCACGTCCCTTCAATGGAACCTCCAGCACGCGGGCTCCCAGCGTGTCGATGTACATGACCCGCCCGACCAGCGGTTCGCCGATGCCCGTGATGGTCTTGATGCACTCGGTTGCCATCACCGAGCCGACCCACCCGGTCATGGGGCCCAGCACCCCCACATCGTCGAGCTTCGGCATCTCCGCCGGCGGACGTGGGAACAGGTCCCGCAGCCCGAGGCCGAGGCGTTCCCAGAAGACGGACACCTGGCCATTGACGGCCTGCACCGCGCCCCAGACGAACGGAATGTCGAGTACCTGGCACGCGTCGGCGGTCACGAGTCGAGTGGGCAGGTTGTCCACCGCGTCCACCACGAGGTCATGCCCCGCGAAGATTCCTGCCGCCGTCGCGGTGGTCACGCGTGTGCTGACCGGCGTGATGTCGATCAGGTCGTTGAGGTCCCGGAGACGCTGTGCGGCGGCCTCCGCCTTGCCGTGTCCAAGGGTGGAGTGCCCGAAAAGGACCTGTCGTTGCAGGTTCTTCAACTCCACGACGTCGTCGTCGACGACCGTGATGTGCCCCACACCGGCCCCGGCGAGGTACTGCAGGACGGGGCCGCCGAGCCCGCCGGCGCCCACGACGCAGACCTTGGCCGACTTCAGTCGCCGCTGCCCTTCCAGCCCGACGCCAGCCAGCGAAACGGTCCGCGCGTACCGCGCAGCCTCGGCCTCGCTGAGCTCGGCCGTCGGCTCCACAAGCGGCCCCGGCCACTTCGTCATTGGTTCTCCGCGGCGTCGGTGATCGCTCGCCGCAGTACTTCACGGTCCGTATCAGGATGCTGGCGTATCGCCAGCCCCCAGATGTGGGCCGCCACGGGGCCCATGGGGCGGGTGCGGGCATCCGAGACGGCGCTGGTGAGCTCATGGATGGCACGGATGGACACTTCGGAGGCGTCCAGCGCCACACTGTCGGCCACCTGCTGGACCCAGGGCTGCCAGGCTTCTTCATCGACTGGTTTGCGTTCCACGCCTCTCATCATGCCAGCCCGGGCACGACGGCAGACCCGGGCCTCACGCAGAGCACGTATCCGGCCCCCCTCACCGACTGTGGAAATGCCCCGTTTACCATCAGATCACTGACCTGCACCACGGCGGTGACAAGGTCGCCGCCCCCGGATACCGACAGCGGAGGAC
>JBBSRQ010000227.1:0-3133 GCA_038242845.1 Propionibacteriales bacterium
CGCCCCGGCTGGTGCCAGGGAGGAACTGACGGAGCTCGGCATGGTCGAGGTACGAGTGGTTCTGCCGCCCCCGCCGGAGACGTCGATTCCCGGGTTCCCGATCCTCCCCGAGCCTGACTGGAGCGGCTCAACGATCCAGGAGACCAACGAGGAGTCCGCACTGTTCCAGACACTGAACGAGTCACCAACCGCTATCCGGGCATCTTCGGAGGCACCGCCATCTCGCGCCATCGTGACCAGATCATCGCCTACGCCAAACCCGACAGGATGGTTGAGGCCAGGGAAGTCCTTGCGGCCTCCGGCGTGGATGAGGCGTACTGGCGGGTAATGCCCGTCGGAATGAGCCTGTCGGAGATCGACACAGCGATGCCTGCGTTCGTCGAACTGGTGGAAGAGCTGGGACTGCAGTTCTCTTCCGCAGGACCGGAAGTGGAGGCTCGTGGCATCGTGATGGAACTGGTCGACCTCCAGAAGCTCACCACTTTGACACCCGGGGACGTCGCGCGGCTGGAGGAGGCGGGTGTCGTCGGTGTTCGGGAAGGACCGTTGTTCGTCGCCTCGACGGTGGAGCTCCCCACGGCAGACGTCGAACCCTCACCGTCCGGGACCAACTGGTAGACATCACCCCTCCGGTTTGGCCATGGCGGCTGTCACACTGCAACCAACCATGGTGCTCACCGCGTCGTGGGGGTAGGAGGTGTTGACCGATGACTGAGTCACTGGTGGATGAAGCCGGGGGTTTCAAACAATTCGTGGCCGAGCGGGGCCGTGGGTTGCTGCGAGCCGCATGGCTTCTGACTGGTGACCATCATCACGACGAGGACCTCGTGCAGACCGCGCTCGCGAAGACGTGGGGGCGTTACGCCGCCATGGCCAACGACCACAAGTTCGAGGCCTATGTTCGCACGACCATCTACCGCACGTACGTGTCGTGGTGGCGGCGGATGAGCTGGCGTGCGGAGCGACCCCATGACGACGTGCCCGAGATGGAAGGCGGCGACGGCGTCTCCACGCTGCGCCTCGACCTGCTCCGGGCCCTCGACGGGTTGCCGCGCATGCAGCGAGCGGTCCTCACCCTCCGGTTCTTCGACGACATGCCCACCGCAGAGGTGGCGCGTGTTCTCGGGATCCCGGAGGGCACGGTCAAGTCCCACTCCCACCGCGGCTGCGCAGCACTGCGCGGCTCGGTCCATCTCGCCGGACAAGAGGTGACACCATGAACGATCCTGATTCCCACGATCCCGACATTTCTGACAACCTGCGCCGCATCATCCCCGACGACCTGTCGCCCGTGGGCCTCGTCGACGGTGCACGGAGGAAGCGCAACAAGCGCAGGGGTGCGGTCGGCGCAATAGCGGCCCTGGCAATCGTGGGACTCGCGGTCCCCGTGGCCATCAACCTCCAGGACGATTCCATCATCGCCCGACCCGCGGCCACATCCTCGCCATCTTCCGAGGGTCTGCAGACCGAGGCGCCCGCTCCCGTTTCTGTGCTTCCGGGGGCGCAGGCGTGCTACAACGATGACGGCACACCCATCTCGTGGACCCAGGCCGAGTCCGCACCGGCAGAGCCCGGGGCCGTGAAGGCGTGGTTGTGTGGTGACTACTCCCCGCAGACTGGACAGGGCTTCGTCGGACCCATTGAGCCCTTGACATCCGGGCTGGATGACATTGTCGCGAACGTGCAATCCGCCGACGTGATCGACCTCACCGTCACCACCTGCATGTCCGACTACGTCCTGTCCTTCAACACCGTGTTCGAGTACGCGGACGGGACCCGCCGCATCATCGGCGGCGACCGACATGGCTGTCGCGCCACGTACGACGGTGGAGTGGCCAGGGCAGGTGCCGAAGAGTTTTACGGCGAACTGATCACAGCATGGGAAAAGCAGCGGGAAACCGACACGGGCGACTGGGCGGTGCCAGCCATCTGCCCGGGACCGACGCCCCTCATGCAATGGGCCGGTGACGTCGTCCAGGGTGCAATCTGTGCGGAGGACATCGACGGATCGGGTGGACGTTCCGCGGCGTACCTGGATGAGGAACTGCTGGAGCAGGTGGTGGGTGCCGCGTTCACGGTGCCCGAGAATCTGGACCCGACTCCGCCGTCGACGTCGCCCGAGCAGCGGTACTGGATCACCCTGTCCAACAGGTTCACCGACCACATGACGTTCGTCCGTCACGAGGACGGGGTGTTCGGAGCCAGCGGCGGCGAGGGCAACGAGTGGTTTTGGGAGCCGACGCCAGAGTTGGCAGCGCGCCTGGACGAGGCCTTGGCCAACGCCAGTTCCTCCAACGTTCCGCCAGCCGGTCAGCCCGACGATCCGTCCGCTGTCCCCGGTGGGCCCGCCACCCCGGTCGCACCCGGAACGCCCTCTGGGAATGTGGAGGGGACGCAGCCCTGGGTGGCCGATGCCTGCCAGGGGGCCGCCTCCGGTGAACTCCTGTCCACCGACCTTCCCGACGGCGTGCTCCCTGACGGTGCCGATCGTGTGTGGATCTGCGCCAACGCTGCGGCACAGATGGGTGCCCCGGTCCCGCCCATGGAAGCGTTGGACGACGCCGGCCTGGTCTCCGACGCTCTGAAAGCTTTCAACGCTCTCGAGCCGCTGCCGGCGGACCAGCCCTGCACCATGGAACTCGGTCCGTCCTACCTGGCCATCCACGAGTACTCCGACGGCACGCGCTACGCCGTCGAGGTGCAGGACTACGGCTGCAACTCCGTGGTGGCCGGTGACACGGTCAAGGCCAACAGCGGCCTCTACATGAAGACGCTGCTGGACCTGTGGGGGGATCAGCGCACCAGCGAGGGAACCCAACAGACGCGCCCGGGCCCCCTGTGCCCGCTTAAGTCCTCGGTGTTCACCCCTGCCCCCGATGAGTCGACGTTCACCTCAGGATCGGCGTGCGTTGGCTGGGGGGACATCGACGGTGTCACGAAGCTCGCTGGCGAAGAAGTGGCGCTTCCAGAGGGCCTCGTGTCCGAGATCGCTATCCAACTGACTGACACGCCCCTGGTTCCGGCGGACATCGGGTTCGATGGTGACAGCATCGTGTTGTTGACCACGGCGGGGGATCCGTTCGTCCTCCATCACCAGGGCGACGGAACGTTCTCCTGGACAAAGGGTGACTCC
>JBBSRQ010000228.1:0-3119 GCA_038242845.1 Propionibacteriales bacterium
CGAGCACGGTGTCATCGACCCGGTGAAGGTGACGCGTTCCGCGCTTGCCAACGCCGCGTCCATCGCCGCGCTGCTGCTCACCACGGAGACACTCGTGGTGGAGAAGCGCGAGGACGACGACAACTGATTCACATCAGCTGATCTGTTGCTACGAGCAGACCCCGGGGCTTCGGCCCCGGGGTCTGCTCGTTCCCGGCTACGAAAATGCCCCGGCCCGGTGATCAAATAGAGCCCAGCGAGGAACGAGCCTGGCTAGTGTCGATCCTCACGATGTTCAGTAGGGGCGGAAGCGACGTGCCGGAACCGGGCCCATGCGGCGGACAAGAGGATCTCGACACGGCGCTGCTCCTTCGTCGCGGCGACAACTCGATCACCGGTGAATGTGGCATGTCTCGGCGCCACGATGCGACCACGGGCCCCCCCAGGCTCGACATTCCGATGCCGCCCCTGCTGGACGAGCCGACTGGGCAGAGCTCGCGGATGCTGTCAGGGCTGGTCAGTAGGGTCACCGCATGCGGATCAACAAGCAGCCGGTGCGGCGCGTCGAGGCGTACGGGGGAGATGTGCCAACGACGCAGACGTGGCCCTTCAACATTCCTGCCGTCCGACACCTCCTGAGCGACGGGTTGGATTTGGGTGACATGACTGTTCTCGTCGGTGAGAACGGGGCGGGCAAGTCCACTCTCATGGAGGGGATCGCCATGGCCTACGGACTGAACGCCGAGGGTGGGTCCACGGGCGCCATGCACCGAACCGCCGAAACCGAGTCACCTCTGCATGAGAGCCTCCGGATCGTGCGCGGTCTCGGCCCCAAGTGGGGTTACTTCATCCGTGGCGAAACGCTCCACGGCTTGTGGACCTACCTGTCGGATGGGGACGACTTCCACTCCATGAGCCACGGTCAAAGCATCATCCATCTGCTCACTGACGGAAACCGGTTCGGCTCGAGACACCCCGGTCTCATCGTGTTGGATGAGCCTGAGTCAGGACTGTCCTACACGTCGCAACTGGCCGTCTGCGAGATCCTGCAGGAACTGGTGAAAACCGGTTCACAGGTGCTCATGGCCACGCATTCCCCGGTACTCGCAGGGATCGGAGGCGCGGACATCTGCCAGCTCGACGACGACGGCATGTCCAGCGCTTCATGGGAGGATCTCGACGTGGTGCGGCTGCACCGGCGTTATCTGGAGTGGAGGGCGCAGCACTGAGCCGAGCCGTACCCGTGCAACCGCTAGACTCGTCCAGTCCGACCGACAGGAGTCACCCAACCTTGTCCGCTCTTACTGGTTCCGGCGTACCCGGCCCTTTCGAGGCCCTCGGCCTCACGTTCGACGATGTGCTGCTGCAGCCCAACGAATCCGATGTCATCCCCTCGGAAGCGCGGACCGCCACGCAGTTCACAAGGAGAATCATCCTCAACGTCCCTCTGGCGAGCGCTGCCATGGACACCGTCACCGAGGCACGCATGGCCATCGCCATGGCGCGTGAGGGCGGCATCGGCATCCTGCACCGCAATCTGTCCATCGAGGACCAGGCGCACATGGTGGACCAGGTGAAGCGCTCCGAGGCCGGCATGGTCACCGAGCCCATCACCATCACGCCTGAGGCAACGCTGCGCGAAGTGGACGACCTGTGCGCCAGCTACCGCATATCCGGTGTCCCCGTCATCGATGGTGACGGGATGCTCGTGGGCATCATCACCAACCGTGACCTGCGCTTCGAGGACAACCCCCACCGCTCGGTGGCAGAGGTCATGACTCGGATGCCGTTGGTGACTGCAAGGGAAGGGGTCTCCCACGACGAGTCGTTGGCGCTGCTCGCCCGACACAAGGTGGAGAAGCTCCCCATCGTCGACGCCGACGGCCGACTCAAGGGTCTCATCACGCTCAAGGACTTCGTCAAGGCTGACCAGTACCCGAACGCAGCCAAGGACGATGCAGGTCGCCTGCGGGTGGGTGCCGCGGTGGGCTTCTTCGGCGACTCCTGGGAGCGCGCCATGGCATTGGTGGCTGAGGGCGTTGACGCCATCATCGTCGACACGGCCCACGGACACAGCCGCGGTGTCGTCGACATGATCCGCAAGCTGAAGGCTGAGCCCTCCGTTGCGGGCGTCGACGTGATCGGCGGCAATGTCGCCACGTACGCGGGTGCCAAGGCGCTCGTGGAGGCAGGCGCCGACGGCGTCAAGGTGGGCGTGGGACCCGGCTCCATCTGCACCACCCGCATCGTCGCGGGCGTGGGCGTGCCGCAGGTGACCGCCATCCATGACGCGGCACGCGCCTGCCGTCCGGCGGGTGTGCCCGTGATCGGTGACGGCGGCCTGCAGTATTCCGGCGACATTGCCAAAGCCATCGTGGCCGGCGCCAACACGGTGATGCTCGGTTCCCTGCTGGCTGGCTGCGACGAGAGCCCCGGCGACCTCGTCTTCATCAATGGCAATCAGTTCAAGTCCTACCGTGGCATGGGGTCGCTGGGTGCCATGGCGGCTCGGGGACGCAAGGCGTCCTACTCCAAGGATCGCTACTTCCAGGGCGATGTGTCCTCCGACGACAAGCTGGTGCCTGAGGGCATCGAGGGCCAGGTGGCCTACCGTGGGCCCCTGTCCGCCGTCGCCTACCAACTCGTCGGCGGTCTGCGGCAGTCCATGTTCTACTCCGGAGCCCGTGACATCCCTGAGTTGCAGGACCGTGGCCGGTTCGTCCGGATCACCGCTGCAGGCCTGCGCGAATCCCACCCGCACGACATCCAAATGACCGCTGAAGCGCCCAACTACTGGTCGCACTGAACGCCGATCACCTAGGAGCACCACCACACATGTACGAGCTCGGACGCAGCAAGCGCGCCTCCCGTGCCCACTCCTTCGACGACGTCGCCATTGCGCCCACGCGTCGGACCCGCAGCGAGCACGAGGTCGACCTCTCCTGGCGCATCGATGCGGTGACCTTCGAGACCCCGATCGTCGCGGCCCCGATGGACTCGGTCATGTCGCCGGCCACCGCCATCCGGATGGGACAACTGGGGGGCCTCGGGGTGTTGAACCTCGAGGGTCTCTGGACCCGTTACGAGGACCCGTCGCGCCAGTACGAGCAGCTCACCGAGCCGATGGACCAGGTGACGGC
>JBBSRQ010000229.1:0-3071 GCA_038242845.1 Propionibacteriales bacterium
GAGGCGCGCACCGCCGGAGACGATGATGTCCGTCTTCTCGGCATAGCTTCCGGAACCGGTGTAGTGCAGCACGATCGTGGCTTCAGCGTTCGCCCCGATGGTGATGATCACGTGGTCGGCCACGGCAGCGCCGGTGCCCTTGCCGCTGAGGATCACCGGTTCGGCGATCTCCGCATTTGCGGCCACCTTCAGGTGGAACGCGTTGGCGGCATTCTTGGCGGCGAGTGCGGACACGCGGTCCACCGGCGCCTCGACGGCCAGTTCGCGGGCCTCGGTGAGGCTGATGGGCTCCATCGTGACGCCCTCAGGCAGGTCAGTGCTCCAGTCGAGGGCGTCGGTCCTGGGCTCGTCGGCGAACAGGCCCCGGATCCGCTTGATCGGCGTGAACCGCCAGATCTCCTCGCGCCCGTTCGGGATCGGGTGGTCGGCGATGTCCCAGGACGGGGTGGGATGGAGGTGGGAGTCGACCGTTTCGATGGCCGATGCCACGTTCGATGCTGCGGCCTTGGCGGCGGCAGCGTTTTCAAGGGTGTCAGTGCTGGTGGACAATCTCGTACTTCCTTTGAAGGGATGGGTGAGGCGGTGGCGGTACCGGCGTCAGCCGACCGCACCCTCCATCTGCAGCTCGATGAGGCGGTTCAGCTCGAGTGCGTACTCCATCGGCAGTTCGCGTGCGATGGGCTCCACGAAGCCACGCACGATCATTGCCATGGCCTCGAACTCGCCCATGCCGCGGCTCATCAGGTAGAAGAGTTGGTCGGCGGACACCTTCGAGACGGTTGCCTCGTGCATCATGGACACGTCGTCCTCGCGCACGTCGACGTAGGGGTACGTGTCGGAGCGGGAGATCTGGTCCACGAGCAGTGCGTCACACATGACGGATGACTTGGAGTGGTGTGCCCCGGGCTCCACCTTCACGAGGCCACGGTAGGACGAACGTCCGCCACCGCGTGCAACGGACTTCGACACGATGGAGCTCGACGTGTAAGGCGCGCAGTGCACCATCTTCGAGCCCGCGTCCTGGTGCTGACCCTCGCCGGCGAAGGCGATGGACAGTGTCTCGCCGCGGGCGTGCTCGCCCATCAGGTAGACGGCCGGGTACTTCATGGTGACCTTGGAGCCGATGTTGCCGTCGATCCACTCCATCGTGGCGCCCTCTTCGCAGGTGGCGCGCTTGGTGACGAGGTTGTAGACGTTGTTCGACCAGTTCTGGATGGTCGTGTAGCGGCAGCGGGCGTTCTTCTTCACGATGATCTCGACCACGGCGGAGTGCAGCGAATCGCTGGAGTAGATCGGCGCCGTGCAACCCTCGACGTAGTGCACGTAGGCACCCTCGTCGACGATGATCAGCGTGCGCTCGAACTGGCCCATGTTCTCGGTGTTGATCCGGAAGTAGGCCTGCAGCGGAATCTCCACGTTGACGCCCTTGGGCACGTAGATGAACGATCCACCCGACCATGCGGCCGTGTTCAGTGACGCGAACTTGTTGTCACCGACGGGGATGACGGTCCCGAAGTACTCCTTGAAGAGTTCCGGGTGCTCCTTGAGGGCGGTGTCGGTGTCCATGAAGATGACACCCTGGCGCTCGAGCTCCTCGTTGATCTTGTGGTAGACCACCTCGGACTCGTACTGGGCGGCCACACCGGACACCAGACGGGCCTTCTCGGCCTCGGGGATGCCCAGGCGGTCGTAGGTGTTCTTGATGTCCTCGGGCAGGTCCTCCCACGTCTGGGCCTGCTTCTCCGTGGATCGGACGAAGTACTTGATGTTGTCGAAGTCGATGCCGCTGAGGTCGGCGCCCCACGTGGGCATGGGCTTCTTGCGGAAGAGCTTGAGGCCCTTCTGTCGCATGTCATGCATCCACTCAGGCTCGTCCTTCAGTGCCGAGATGTTGCTGACGACGGCCTCGTTGATACCGCGCTTCGCGGTGGCGCCGGCGCTGTCACTGTCGTGCCAGCCCCACTGGTAGTTGGCGAGGGCGTCCAGGTGTTCGTCCTGCGTGGCTCCCAGTCCGGGGGCCTGCTGAGGTGCTGTCTGAGTCATGATGCGTGTCACTTCCTGGTGGTTGCGATGGTCTGGGGGGTGACGGGATGGGGCACGTGTGTGGTGCACACCCCGTCTCCATGGGCGATGGTGGCGAGCCGCTGGACGTGGCTGCCGAGGAGTCGCGAGAACAGTTGCGTCTCCACTTCGCAGAGCATGGGGAATTCGGCGGCGACGTGCGCCACGGGACAGTGGTGCTGGCAGAGCTGAACACCGGATGCTACGGGCTTCACCACGGGGGCGTACCCGCTCAGGGCCAGCGACTCCGCCAGAATCTCGACGGAGGCGCGGCCCGGGTCCTGCTCCTGCAACTCATGGAACCGTTCCTCGATGCCCACGAGGCGCTCGGCCGCGAGTTCGCGGACGGCCTCGGGGCCTGCCGCCTCCTGCAGTCGACGCATGGCCGATATGGCCAGCGTGTCGTAGTTGTGGTGGAAATCGGCCCTGCCCACATCTGTCAGGGAGAACACCTTTGAGGGGCGTCCCCTGCCGCGGGCGCCGTACACACGTTCTTCACCATCGGCGAGCGTGCCGTCTGTCAGCAGCGCGGTGAGGTGTCGTCGGATTGCAGCCGGCGTCAGCTGCAGCCGCACGGCGAGCTGGCGGGCGGTTGAGGGTCCGTGCTGGAGGATCGAGTCGACGACACGCTGTCGCGTCGAGCGGTCATCGGGTTCGCGATCCTGCATGCATCCCACCTCCGTTCGAAAACATTTGATTACGCAAGTGTTTCCTAATGAAGCTGTGCTTTCAAGCGAGGCAACCCTTAGTTCACGAACTCACCCGATTTCCAGCGACAGATCGACGTCCTCCCCCCCCACGGCTGCCGTCCAGACATCGCGGGGGATTCGCACACCGCCGCTCCTGTACCGCCGCGGTTCGGGGATTGTCACCACCGGCAATCCGTTGATCCGGACGCTTCGCACACCGTGTCCCGGTCCGTTCACCGCGTAGTGGGCTCGCACCTCGCGGCCATCGAGCCTGACGGTGGCAAGAAGCCCGTCGAGCGTTGCCGGGAGAACGGGGTCAAC
>JBBSRQ010000230.1:0-3052 GCA_038242845.1 Propionibacteriales bacterium
CTGGCGGAGGACTGATCCGCCCAGTTTGATCGCGTGCCGATCGTTGCGATAGAGTCAGCGAGCGGTACACGGGCCTATAGCTCAGACGGTTAGAGCGCTGCCCTGATAAGGCAGAGGTCACTGGTTCAAGTCCAGTTAGGCCCACCACCAAGAACCCGCATCTGACAAGTACAGATGCGGGTTCTTTATATTTCGTCCGCTTCGGCGACCGTGCGGCCTGCACTCCTGGTGGACACTCTTCTTGCGCAGACGCGGATGATCCAACCGACGTCATCATCTGCCCGGGCCCGTGCGGGTGACTCGAGCGTCAGGCCAAGCGGTCAAGCACGCCGGTCTGGGCGAGCATGGCAAACCGGTCCGGAACACCCCAATGCTCCACGATGCGTCCGTCGACGATGCGGGCAATGTCCACGACAGTGAAGTCGACCGTCCGATTGCTGGGTGGCCCGAAGAACGGTCCGGTTGCCGTACCTTGCGCACGGACGCGTACCCACAGGGTGTCGCCCTGCTCGACGTGGTCCTCGATGGTGAAGGAGATGTCGGGCACCATGTTGTGAACGTCCTGCATGGCAGCCCTGACGTGCTGCAGGGCGTCGGACCCCGTGCCCGCCATGCCGAACTGATGCTCCACACAGTCCGGGGAACACAGCTGGTCGACGATGGCGGGGTTGCCTTCGGCGAACCCCTCGTCGAACATCCGACGCATCACCTCGAGCGCGGTCGGTTGGTCGGTAGCGGGTCGTTGTGGGGTCTGGGTGGTCATGGCGTCCTCCTCGTGCCTGAGGCGGCGCTGGTGGGAGCGTCGTCCATATTTGGATCGAGCCGTGGTAGGTTCGATCAAGTGACAGTAGATCCAAATGGTGGCGACGTCAATGGCAACCGCGGATATCATTCCCCGCTCCGTGAGCACCAGGCGCGGCAGACCCGTGCCCGGGTCGTGAAGGCCGCTCACGGTCTCTTCCTCCGGGACGGGTATCCGGCCACGACGCTGGCGGCCGTCGCCGAGGAGGCGGGCGTCTCGGTGCACACCATCTATGGGGCCTTCGGGTCGAAGGTGGCACTGCTGAGGAAGGTGGTGGATGCCGCCGTCGGTGGTGACGACAAGGACGTCGGGATCCTGGAGCGCAGCGGTCCCCAAGCCATGCGCCAGGAGATCGACCAGCGACGACAGTTGGAGATGTTTGCCGCTGGGATGGCAGGGCAGCTCGAACGGGTTGGTCCCATTGATGCCATCCTCCGCAGCGCCGCGACGGTGGACCCGGAGGCCGCCGCGTTGCGCGAGGACATCCAGTTGGGCCAGCGCCGCCAGGCCATGCGCACGGTCGTGGGCTGGGTTGCTGCGCGAGGCCCGTTGCGCGACGGGATGGGATGTGAGGAAGCGGCGGCCATCGTGTGGACGCTGACGTCGCCAGAGGTCCACACAATGCTTGGCACGGCGTGGGGTTGGTCGTCGCAACGCTACGTCACCTGGTTGGCCGACGCCCTCATTGCCGGACTGCTCCCCGACCGTGCGACATGACGTCGGTCAGGCATGCAGCCCGACCCTGTGTGCAGGAACCACGCGGCGCCGCCGCACCCTGAACCCAGCTCAGTTGGCATCCGCGGACGACGTTGCGGCAAGATCCTTGGTGGCCGGCCCCTCCAGGACCTTTCCCTCAGGTGAGAAGCGGGATCCGTGCAGTGGGCAGTCCCACGACTTCTCCGCGTCGTTCCAGTGCAGGACGCCTCCCATGTGGGTACAGATCCCGGACACCTGACAGGTCCGGCCGTCCACGGTTGATCGGGCAACTGGTGTGGCGCCGAGGCGGCCAACCACTCCCTCTCCCTCCGCGGGGTCACCTTCCGGCAGGGCGTGGACCTCTGACTCCACCCAGTCCTTCACCAGGTTCGTCCCCACGCCGGCGATGATCTTGGCCGTGGATGCGAGTCCCGCGGGCTTGGTCACCCTGTGCCCCAGAACATCGGCCCATCCCATGTCCCCGCCCAGGATGTCCGCGCTGATCGACAACGATGCGGCGACGGCATTGGTCATCCCCCACTTGTTGAAGCCGGTGGCCATCCAGATGTTGCCGCCACTGCGCGGCATCACACCCGTGAACGGGACCCGGTTCAGCGACTGGTAGTCCTGCGACGACCAGGCATGCGTGCGCTCCGCACCGGGGAAGTGCTGCGTCGTCCAGGCCTCGAGGTCGTCGACGGCTGCCCGGGGTGAGTCGGAGCGGCCCACCACGTGTCCGTTACCGCCCACGAGCAGCAGTTCCTCGTCACCAGTTGGCGCGGTACGCAGGCTGCGCGTTGGTTCCTCGGCGTTGAGGTACATGCCCTGGGGGATCGAGGTCGGGGCATCAGGGACCCGGAACGCCAACGCGTAGGACCGCATCGGCGTCACCTTGGCAAAGTATCCACCCCGATCCAGGACCGGGAACCCGGTGCCCAGGATGAAGTGGTCAGCGGTGACGTCGCCACGGGAGGTTTCCACCACCATGGGAGTTCGGGAACTCTTCGCCCCCGTCACCCTGACGCCCTCGATTACGACCCCGCCGTGCTTGCGCAGTTCGTCCACCAGCGCGCTGAGAACCTCCATTGGCTGGAACTGTGCCTGATCCGCAAGGACGATGGCGCCCGACACCTCAAACGGAAGTTCCGTCTCCATTGTCCAGTTGACCTCGAGTCCCGCGACGTGGGTGGCCTCCAGTTCCTTCCTCAGCGTGGCGGCCCCGTCATCAGTGGTGGCGTAGGAATACGCGGGCCGCTTCTGGACGGCGACGCCGCGCTCCTCCAGAAACCGCAGCAGCCATGCCTGCCCCTCCGTGTTGCCATCGACGTATGCGCGCAGCACCTTGTCCGAGTGGAAGTGGCGGATCTGGTGAAGGCATGTTCCGTGGAGGAGCGACAGCTTGCCGGTGGTGTTGCCAGTGGTGACTGCCCCGATGAAACGTGCCTCCAGTACGGCCACGCGGTGTCCGGCGCGTGCGAGGAGGACGGCGGAGACGAGGCCGGTGAGTCCGGCGCCAGCCACGATGGTGTCGTAATGCGCTCCGTCGCTGAACTC
>JBBSRQ010000231.1:0-2942 GCA_038242845.1 Propionibacteriales bacterium
GGAAAAAAAGGTTGGAACCCCGGATTGGGCAACAGGACGGGGACCGTCTTCTCGGTCGAGGCGATCGAGAATCACACCACCGGCAGCGTCTTGTGGATCTACTCCCTCCATCTGGATGAGAGGTACTACACACCGGCCGCCTCTGCAGAGATTGCTATCGCTGGCGACTTCACCAGGTCGTAGCCGCTTGCCGACGCCGATGGGGCGGAGCCGGGCTAGATTGGCATGCATGAGCACCACGGGATGGGCAGCCACTCTGATGGACCGGCATGCAGGCGGGTCGGTATGACTTCCGCGAAGCCGTCCAGCCTTGCCCCGACCGATCCGCAGTTGGTCTCGGAGTTGACGGCTGCCGGCCTGTCACTGGGCCTGCGCGCCACTGATCGCCTCGCAGCTGCCCATGATGCCAGCCATTACCTCCTCACCCCGCAGGTTGTGGTCACCGCCCGCAGCGCCCAAGAGGTGGGGGCGGCGATTGCGGTGGGCCGTCGTGCCGGCGTTCCCGTGACGTTCCGCTCAGGGGGCACGAGCCTCAGCGGACAGTCCGGCTCCGATGGCATCCTCGTCGATACGCGCAAGCACTTCCGGGCGATCCACGTTCTCGACAACGGGGCCCGGGTGCGGTGCGGCCCAGGCGCAACGGTCCGCGCTGTCAACGCCCGGTTGCTTCGGCACTTCCGAAAACTCGGCCCTGACCCTGCCAGCGAGATTGCCTGCACCATAGGGGGCGTCGTCGCCAACAATTCCAGCGGCATGTCCTGTGGCACGCACGCCAACAGCTACCGCACGCTGGAATCGACCATCCTCGTACTGCCGAGCGGTACCGTCGTCGACACGAGCACGCCCGAGGCAGATGAGCGTCTCAAGCGCGCCGAGCCAAAAATTTACGCCGGGCTCGCTGACCTGCGCGACCGAATTAGGGGCAATCCCGATTCCGTCGCGACCATCCAGCGGCTGTACGCCATCAAGAACACCATGGGCTACGGACTCAACTCCTTCCTTGACCACGACAGGCCCGCCGACATCCTCGAACACCTCGTCGTCGGCAGTGAAGGGACGCTGGCGTTCATCGCGGAGGCCACGTTCCGCACCGTCCCCCTGCACACGCACGTGGTCACGGGACTGCTCATCTTCCCTGACCTTGCTGCCGCCACCTCGTCGCTGCCTGCACTGGTGGAGGCCGGGTTCGCGACGATCGAGCTACTGGATGCCACCAGCCTCCGCGTCTCCCAGCGTGACCCGGACGCAACCCCGAAACTCCTGGCCCTCGACGTCCAGGAGCATGCCGCTCTGCTCGTCGAGTTCCAGGAGGAAACGGCAGAGCGACTGCAGGACCGCCTCGACCAGTCCGGGGGAGTGCTGGCCACTCTGCCATTGACTGCCACTGCCGACCTCGCGAGCGACCCCACCACCCGGGCCCGCCTCTGGAAGATTCGCAAGGGTCTGTTCACGGCCGTGGCCGGGAACAGACCCTCCGGTACGACGGCGCTGCTGGAGGACATCGCCGTCCCCGTCGAGCACCTGTTTCAGACGTGCACCCGACTGGTCGAGTTGTTCGACACGCACCACTACGAGGACAGCGTGATCTTCGGCCACGCCAAGGACGGCAACATCCACTTCATGCTGAACGAGCGTTTCGAGGATCCCGCCTCCCGGTCCCGCTACGAGGCGTTCACCGTGGAGATGGTGGAGCTGGTGCTGTCACAGGGCGGCACGCTGAAAGCCGAACACGGGACGGGCCGGATCATGGCGCCGTTCGTTCAGCGACAGTACGGCGACGAGCTGTACGACGTGATGCGTGAGCTCAAGGGCCTCATCGACCCTGACGGCGTCCTCAATCCCGGTGTCCTGCTCACCGACGCCCCGGGCGCGCACATGCAGAACCTCAAACTGGTGCAGACCGTGGAGCAGGAGGTGGACCGCTGCGTCGAGTGTGGTTACTGCGAGCCGGTGTGTCCCAGCAAGGACATCACCCTCACCCCGCGGGAGCGCATCGTGTTGCGTCGCGAAATGGTGCGGGCCGAGGAGGTCGGCGACCATGTGCTCCTGAAGGAGCTTCGCAAGGAGTACGACTACGACGGCGTCCAGACGTGTGCCGTCGACGGCATGTGCGAGACGGCGTGCCCCGTGCTCATCAACACCGGCGACCTCGTGCGGAGGCTGCGCACCGAGAACCAGAACGCGGTCCTGGAGTCGGGATGGAGGGTCGCGGCCAAGCATTGGGGCGCCGTCAGCACACTCGGTGGTAAGGCCTTGACGGTGGCCGACGCAATGCCGGCCGTGCTGCCCGTGGTCGCGACGACCGCTGCTCGCGCCGTCATGCGCCACGACGTCATGCCCCTGTACAGCGAAGAGCTTCCCGGCGGCGGCGACGCTCGGCCCTCTCTGGACCAGCCGGACCCCGTTGCCGTCTACTTCTCCAGCTGCACCACGACGATGTTCGGCCCCGCAGAGGGTGGTGCCGGCGTGGCCGTCGCCTTTCAGAAGCTCTGCGAGCGCGCAGGGGTCGCGCTGGTCACGCCGAAGGATTTGCCGTCGCTGTGCTGCGGGACGCCGTGGAAGTCCAAAGGTCTCAAGTCCGGTTACGCGATCATGCAGGAAAAAGTCGTGGCCTCACTTCGGAAGGCGACCCGTGGCGGGGAACTGCCCGTTGTCTGTGACGCGTCCTCGTGCACCGAGGGACTGCATGTCTTGCTGGCGGCCGCAGCCGCCAGTGACATACGGGTCATCGACGCCGTCGCCTTCGTCGACGAGTACGTCCTGCCGTTTCTTCCTCCCGGGAACAAGGCGGACTCCATCACGCTGCACCCCACCTGCTCCTCGACCCGGCTGGGCATCAACGACGCCCTCAGCCGCGTCGCGGCTGCAGCCGCCGAGACGGTGCGGGTCCCGGATGACTGGGGATGCTGCGCGTTCGCGGGCGACCGCGGGATGTTGCATCC
>JBBSRQ010000232.1:0-2941 GCA_038242845.1 Propionibacteriales bacterium
CAACCTTGCCGGTGCCAGACCTGACCTCGCAGGGTGGGTGGAGACGGGCACGGTCGACGCGGCCGTGGCGGTCCTGCAGGCGGAGGAAGCACGCATGGTTCGTCAGGTTCGTGCGGTGTCGCTCGTGGAGCAGGCTCTGCGCGACGTACGGTTCACGCCCAAACTGTGACGCCACACGTCCGGCGTTCGCCCAAGGTGTCCGGGTGAGCACCTACTATTGATCGCATGCCGATGTTGGACAAGATCTCAAGCCCCAAGGACCTCCGGACCTTGACCCGTCGTCAACTCGAGGAACTCGCCGACGAGATCCGGGCATTCCTCATTACCAAGGTGAGCCGCACAGGCGGACACCTCGGCCCCAACCTGGGTGTGGTGGAGCTCACCATTGGACTGCACCGGGTGTTCGACTCCCCGCACGACCCCATCATCTTCGACACCGGGCACCAGAGCTACGTCCACAAGATGCTCACGGGACGCCTCGCGGGATTCGACACCCTTCGCCAGCGCGGCGGATTGTCCGGCTACCCCGAGCCGAGGGAGTCGGAACACGACTGGGTCTCCAACTCACACGCCTCCACGTCCCTTTCCTGGGGTGCGGGTCTGGCGCAGGGTTTCCAGCTGCGGGGCGAGGACCGCACCGTCGTCGTCGTCGTGGGCGACGGCGCCCTCACCGGTGGCATGGCATGGGAGGCACTCAACAACATCCCCATCCGCCCCGGGGTCAAGCTGGTCATCGTCGTCAACGACAACGGCCGTTCCTACACCCCCACGGTTGGCGGGTTGGCCAACCAGCTCGCGGGCCTGCGGACGCACAAGAAGTACGAGAAGACGCTGGGCTCCATCAAGCGTCGCGTCAGCAGCCTGCCTCTCATCGGAAGGCCCGCCTACGATCTCCTGCACGGGTTCAAGACCGGTGTGAAGGATGTCCTGGTGCCCGAGGGCATGTTCACTGATCTCGGGATCAAGTACATCGGACCCATTGACGGCCACGACATCGGGGCTGTGATCAGCCACCTGGAGCAGGCACGCCAGTTCGACGGGCCCGTGATCGTGCACTGCATGACACGCAAGGGCAAGGGATTCAAGGCGGCGGAGGAGAACGAGGAGGACCGTTTCCACGCCGTCGGCAAGATCAACGAGTTCACGGGTGAGCCGCTGACGGCGTCAGTGCAGGCCACGTGGACCGACGCCTTCGCCGAGGCCATGGTCCAGATCGGTCAGCGACGTGAGGACGTCGTCGCCATCACCGCCGCCATGCTCCATCCGGTAGGGCTGGGAAGATTCGCGGCCGCCTTCCCCAACCGTACCTTCGATGTCGGGATCGCCGAGCAGCATGCGGTGGTGTCCGCCGCAGGCCTCGCCGCCGCCGGACTGCACCCTGTGGTGGCGCTCTACGCCACGTTCGTCAACCGGGCGTTCGACCAAATACTCATGGACGCGGCGCTGCACAACAAGGGCGTGACATTCGCACTCGACCGTTCAGGTATCACCGGCACCGACGGCCCGAGCCACAACGGCATGTGGGACATGTCGTTGTTGGGTCTCGTCCCGGGTCTGGAGATCTCGGCCCCCCGCGACCAGCCGCGCCTGGTAGCTGCGATGGAGCGAGCAGTCACCGTCGACGACGGCCCCACGGTGGTGCGCTATTCCAAGGAACGGCTTCCCGACGAACTGCCGGCCGTGTCACATCGAGGGGAGGGCCGCGACCGCGTGGACCTGTTGCGTGCCGACACCAGAGCCCACGTGTTGGTCATCGGTTACGGCCAGTTCGCAGGCATGGGCATGGATGTGGCCGAACGCCTCGCCCAGCAGGGCTTTCCCTGCGCGGTTGCCGACCCACTCTGGTGTGTCCCCGTCAGCCCTGCACTCGTGACACTGGCGGCGCAGCACCGCCTCGTGGTCAGCATCGAGGACAACCTCGTGCTGGGGGGACTGGGGCAGAGGCTTCGTGCTCGGCTGCTGGAGGAGGGCGTGGGTACCCCGGTGCTCACCTTCGGTGTGCCGCAGCGCTTCCTCGAGCACGGGAGCCGCGACGAGGTGCTGACCGAGTTGGGGCTGACGAGCCGCGACATTGCACGACAGGTTCTCGAGCACGTCGTTCGTGGCCAGGAGGTCGCCTCGGAGCGGCAGCCGGCTCAGGAGCGCTGAGCCACCTCGTTGAGCAGCGGTGCCAGGAAGCCGATCTGCCACTCGCGAGCTCCATGCCGACGCAGGGCGTCGGAGAAATCCGGTTCCTGCGCATGGTCGAAGACGACCTGCTGGATGATGGCCGGCGGCGCGACCAGGCTGGGTTGCATTGCGAGGTCACACCCGAGTTCGTCCACGGCCGGCTTGACCCGCCACCACAGCTCGGCCGCCTCCGGATGGTGGCGGTCCCAGTTGCGGGGATGGGGAAGCCCGTTGGACGGGGCACGGCGCGCAGGGAACTGCCGGGTTGGCATGTCCTCGACGGTGGAGACGGCACGCAGCCAGTTGGGTCGGAAGCGCTGGCCGGAACGAATTTGGAAGCCACGCACGGCTGCCATGTCTGCACTTCCCGGAAGGGGGCCGGTCGACTGGACACGTGCTGCGAAATCGACGATGGCAGGGTCCGGGAGGATCCGACCCGGTGGTCGGTCGCGGTTGCGGGCAATCGTGTCGCGCTCCTCCCAGAGGGCGCGCGCCACAGCCAGTTGGCGGGGTGTCTTCAGCGACGTGACTCCCGTCAGGCGCCGCCACGGGTCGGCTCGCGGCGTCGTCTCCTTGAGGAACTGGCCGAGGGTGAAGGCGAACTC
The DNA here is from genome assembly GCA_038242845.1 of Propionibacteriales bacterium. Lineage (GTDB taxonomy): Bacteria > Actinomycetota > Actinomycetes > Propionibacteriales > Propionibacteriaceae > Arachnia. Next base: position 2,775 of record JBBSRQ010000232.1, read on the forward strand.
CTCCTCGGCCCATTCGAGACGGCCCCCGGCATCGAGTTCGTCGCGCAGGATCTCATGAAGCTCCAGCAGGTAGTCGACGTCGAGCGCCGCGTACTCGAGCCAGGATTCGGGGAGTGGACGCGTGGCCCAGTTGTCCGCCGAATGGGCCTTCTCCAGTCGCACGCCCA
>JBBSRQ010000233.1:0-2915 GCA_038242845.1 Propionibacteriales bacterium
ATCGAATGGGACCTGCACCAGTTCTACGGATTCCCCGGCGACGGCATCGGCGGCTTCGACGGTGCGCTGGGACGCGGCCAGAAAGACGGCAAGGACTTCACCTACATCCGCCCCACACACGAGGAGATCGCCGCGTTCATGGCGACGGCGCACGCCAAGTTCACCGGTGAGGTGGGTGTGTGCATCGCCACATCCGGCCCAGGTGCCGTCCACCTCCTCAACGGCCTGTACGACGCCAAGATGGACCAGCAGCCCGTGGTGGCAATCGTCGGGCAGCAGGGACGCGTGTCACTGGGCAGTGAGGCCCAGCAGGAGCTCGATCTGGAGCGGCTCTTCGCCGACGTCGCCGGGTTCGTGGAGACCGTGACGACGCCGATGCAGGCGCAGATGGTGCTGGACCGGGCCGTCCGCATAGCTCGCGCCCAACGATGCCCCACCGTGGTCATCCTGCCCGCCGACATCCAGACCATGGACATGGAGGAGCCGACGAGGGAGCACTGGGTCTCCCGCACGGGCGTCGGTCATGCCTCCACTGCCCTCACGCCTCCGGACGACGAACTGCGCCGTGCCGCCGAGGTGCTCAATGCGGGCAAGAAGGTGGCGATGATGGTCGGCCAGGGTGCGCGGGGCGCCACCGACGAGGTGATCGCCGTGGCCGACAAGCTGGGCGCGGGCATCGTCACCGCACTGCTAGGCAAGGATGTCATCCCCGGGGATCTGCCCCACCACACGCAACAACTCGGGCTGCTCGGCTCGAAGCCAAGCTACGACATGATGGAGGACTGCGACACGCTCCTTATGGTGGGCACCAACTACCCCTACGCGGAGTTCCTTCCCAAGACGGGGCAGGCCCGCGGCGTGCAGATCGACATCTCACACGCAAACCTCAGCCTGCGCTACCCCATGGAGGTCAACCTCGCCGGCGACGCCAGCACCACACTCGCCGCGCTGCTCCCCCACCTGAAGCAGCAGGAGGACCGCAGCTGGCAGGAGGGCATCATCCAGGGCATGAAGGACTGGAACGAGGTCACCGAGGCCATCGCCAAGGCAGACGCCAACCCCATCAACCCCCGCCTCGTTTTCCACGAGCTCAACAAGCGCCTGCCCTACGACAGCATCATCACCGCCGACGCCGGCTCCACCGCCGACTGGTACGGCCACCACATCAAGCTCGGTCGCGAGATGAACGGCAACCTGTCCGGTGCACTCGCGACCATGCTCGCCTCCATGCCGTACGCAGTGGCCGCAAAATTCGCCCACCCGCATCGCCCCGTGGTGTGCACGATCGGTGACGGTGCCTTCCAGATGCTCGGCATGAACGAGCTGTTGACCATCAAGCGGCACTGGAAGGACTGGGCTGATCCCCGCTTCATCATCCTGATCCTGAACAACCATGACCTCACCCAGGTGTCGTTCGAGATGCGTGAGGCTGGCGACCCCCGCTGGGACACTGCCCAGAAGGTGGAGGAGATGGATTACGCCGCCTACGGCGAGCTCATGGGGTTGAAGGGGATCAAGGTCACCACACCGGATGAGTTGCCCGGCGCGCTGGACGCGGCCTTCGCATCGGATCGCCCCGTGGTCCTGGACGTGCACACCGACCCCAACGTCCCACCCCTGCCGGCCCACATCTCCTTCGAGGAGGCCAAGGGTTTCCTGGAGTCGCTGGTCAAGGGGGATCCGGCGGAGGCCAAGGTGATCCGCGACTCCTTCCGTGCCGTTGCCGCCGAGATGTTCGCCAAGGCGAGAAACGTCCTGCCGGGCGGGCAGGACTGACCGACTGGCATGCGCGCACCAGCGGAAACATCACCTCGCGACCCCTCGCCCTGGGACGCCACGGTGCCGCCCGTGGTCTGGGCCATGGGTGGCGCATGGCTTCAACGGGTGTTCCCAACAAGACGTCCGCCGAGGTGGGCGCGCGCGCTGTCGCTGGTGGTTCTGGTGGGCTCCGCCGCATTCGGTGTCTGGGCCGTGCGCGGGTTCACCGCCCAAAGCACGACCGTCAGCCCCCATGACATCCGGGGCGTGACGATGCTCGTCACCGACGGCGCCCACTCCGTGTCCCGCAATCCCATGTACGCGTCGCTGCTGGGTGGGCTTGTCAGCATCGCCTTGTGGCGGGGCCGGTTCGCCGCCCTGCTGCCCGTCGTCGCTGTCTGGGCCGCGCTCAGCACGTTCCAGGTGCCTGCTGAGGAGGCCGCCCTGTCGGACGCCTTCGGCGACGACTTCGCGCGCTACCGGAATTCTGTTCCACGCTGGCTCTGAGGCCGGCACCTCAGTGTGCGGTACGCACCATCGTGCGGTGCGGCAGACCTGCCTCGTCGAACGGCTCCCCCACCACAGAGAACCCGAACTCCTCGTAGAGCCGCACCACGTAGGACTGCGCGTGGATGATGAGCCGCTCGTCGCCGAAGCGTTGGAGCACCTCACGGATGAGCCGTCTGGCGAGGCCTTCACCTCGTCGGTTGGAGCGCACGGCCACCCTGCCGAAGGTCCGGGAGGCGCCCTCCTCCGGGACAGCGAGCTCCACCACCCGTAGGTAGGCGGCAATGCCGTCGCCGTCGGGGATCCACAGATGCAGGGTGCGCTCGTCCCTGTCCGCATCGTCGAAGTCCTGCTCGTCGATCCGTTGCTCGACGTAGAACACGTCGGTGCGCAGCACCACCATGTCGAAGACGTCGTCCCTGGACATCCCCGACCATCGCCTCACGATGATCGTTGGCGTTGACCCGCTCAAGCGCTGATCTCCAGAATGAACAGGTCGTGGGTATGCGTGGCCTCCACGCTGTCCAGCAACACCAACGCAGGCGGCACCCGTCCTTCCGCTCGCAGCGCCGACATTGCTTCCTTGTCGCGCCACAAGCTGTGGATGAGCCACTGCCCGTCGCGGCCACGCAGCACCTCGTAGCGAAGGA
>JBBSRQ010000234.1:0-2899 GCA_038242845.1 Propionibacteriales bacterium
CGCAGAGCCTGCTCCACGAGCGACACCGCACGAACCTGACGAACCATGCGTGCTTCCTCCGCCTGCAGGACCGCCACGGCCGCGTCGACCGTGCCCGTCTCCACCCACCCTGCGAGGTCAGGTCTGGCACCGGCAAGGTTGGCCTGCGTGGCAACGAGTTGGCTGGATGCGAACTCCCGGGCGAAGCGGGCAAGCACCACCGGATGGCGCAGGAGCACCGGATACCCGCGGTACTCCGGCGGACAGCAGTCGAGGAGGAAAGCGGTGGCCGACTTCACCCAGGCCGGCGACCCGGGCGGCCTCACCACCGCCGGCCAGCCCGGAGGAACCCACACCCTGATCACGGCCTCTTCATCGAACATGTGTTCCATTACACTCCTTGGCACCGACAAATCCAAGAAGAGGGCAGAACCAGTGCTGCCCCGCACCCTTCTCGGGTGCGGGGCAGCAGGGTCGTGATGGGTCAGGCGGCCTTGGCCAGGTTCCGCAGGACGTACTGCATGATGCCGCCGTTGAGGTAGTAGCTGCGCTCCCCCGGCGTGTCGATGCGCACCACCGCGTCGAAGGTGACGACGGAGCCGTCTGTCTTCTCCGCAGTGACCTTCACCGTCTCCGGGGTCGAGCCCTCGTTGAGGCCGGTGACACCCTCGATCGAGAATGTCTCCTCGCCCGTGAGGCCCAGTGATTCCGCGGTGTCGCCCTCGGGGAACTGCAGTGGCAGCACACCCATACCGATGAGGTTGGAGCGGTGGATCCGCTCGTAGCTCTCGGCAATGACGGCGCGAACACCGAGCAGTGCCGTGCCCTTGGCAGCCCAGTCACGCGATGAGCCGGACCCGTACTCCTTGCCCGCCAGCACCACCAGCGAAATGTTCGACTCGGCGTAGGCCATGGCTGCGTCGTAGACGGTGGCCACCGGAGAATCAGCGACCGTGAAGTCGCGTGTGAAGCCGCCCTCGGTGCCGGGTGCGATCTGGTTGCGCAAACGGATGTTCGCGAACGTGCCACGAATCATGACCTCGTGGTTGCCACGGCGGGAGCCGTAGGAGTTGAAGTCGCGACGCTCGACGCCGTTGGCAGTCAGGTAGGCACCCGCCGGGGAGTCCGCCTTGATGCTGCCTGCCGGGGAGATGTGGTCGGTGGTGACCGAGTCGCCAAGCTTCAGCAGCACGCGCGCACCCGTGATGTCCTCGACAGGCTCCGGCTGGGCCGGCATGCCGTCGAAGTACGGGGGCTTCCGCACGTAGGTGGAGTCCTCCTCCCAGGCGAACGTCTCGCCGTCCGGGGTGGGGAGCGAGCGCCAGCGCTCGTCGCCAGCGAACACGTCGGCATAGCGCGTGGTGAACATTTCGGCATTGATGGAACTGCCGACAACCTCTTCGATCTCCGCACCGGTGGGCCAGATGTCGCGCATGTAGACATCCGCGCCGGACTGGTCCTGACCGATCGGCTCGTTGAACAGGTCGATGTCCATCGTGCCGGCCAGTGCGTAGACGATGACGAGCATCGGTGAGGCGAGGTAGTTCATCTGCACGTCGGGGTTGATACGACCCTCGAAGTTGCGGTTGCCCGACAACACGGCGGACACGGCAAGGTCGTGATCGTTGATGGCCTTGGACACCTCGGGAATGAGCGGGCCGGAGTTGCCGATGCACGTGGTGCAGCCGTAGCCGACGAGGTTGAAACCCAGCGCGTCGAGGTAGGGCGTCAGGCCCGCCTTGTCGTAGTAGTCGGTCACGACCTGTGATCCCGGTGCCAGGGACGTCTTGACCCACGGCTTGCGGTTGAGGCCCTTCTCCACAGCCTTCTTCGCCACCAGTGCGGCGCCGATCATGACGCTGGGGTTCGACGTGTTGGTGCACGAGGTGATGGACGCGATGGTCACGGCACCGTGGTCGAGCTCGAACTGCGTGCCGTCTGCCAGGGTGACGGGGACGTTGGCGTGGACACGCTCCTTCAGGTCCGAGTCTGCCGGGTGCACGTGGCCCGCCGGCGCCGGGGAGTCGTCGACGTCAGTGGCATCCGCACCGGTGGGATCGGAGGCGATCATGGTGGACTCGACCGAGTCGTCGTAGCCGGAGTACTGGTGCTGGTGCTCGTGCTCCGGCTCGCCGACGAACACGGCGACGGCTTCGCGGAACGAGGCCTTGGACTCGTCGAGACGGATCCGGTCCTGGGGGCGGCGGGGCCCGGCGATCGAGGGGACGACGGTGGCGAGGTCGAGTTCGATGTACTCGGAGAACTCCGGCTCCATGCTGGCGTCGTGCCAGAGACCCTGCTCCTTCGAGTAGGCCTCCACGAGCGCCAACTGGTGCTCGTCGCGACCGGTCAGCCTCATGTAGTCGATCGTCTTGTCGTCGATTGGGAAAATGGCGATGGTGGAGCCGTACTCGGGGCTCATGTTGCCGATGGTCGCGCGGTTGGCCAACGGCACCTGTGCCACGCCGTCGCCGTAGAACTCCACGAACTTGCCGACCACCTTGTGCTCACGGAGCATCTCGGTGATGGTCAGCACCAGGTCTGTGGCCGTGGTGCCCTCGCTGAGTGCGCCCGACAACTTGAAGCCGACGACACGCGGGATCAGCATGGAGACGGGCTGGCCGAGCATGGCTGCCTCGGCCTCGATGCCACCCACGCCCCAGCCGACGACGCCCAGGCCGTTGACCATCGTGGTGTGTGAGTCCGTGCCGACGCAGGTGTCGGGGTAGGCCTGCAGCACGCCGTCCACAGTGCGGGGGAAGATCACGCGGGCCAGGTTCTCGATGTTGACCTGATGGACGATGCCGGTGCCCGGGGGGACGACCTTGAAGTCGTCGAACGCGGTCTGGCCCCAGCGCAGGAACTGGTAGCGCTCGCGGTTGCGCTGGTACTCGATGTCGGTGTTCTGCTCGAACGCACC
>JBBSRQ010000235.1:0-2846 GCA_038242845.1 Propionibacteriales bacterium
AAGCTGCGCTACCACAAGCTCATCCTCATGGCTGACGCTGACGTGGACGGCGCACACATCCGCACGCTGCTGCTGACGCTGCTGTTCCGTTTCATGCGACCGATGATCGACGCCGGCCACGTGTACCTGGCGCAGCCGCCGCTGTTCCGTCTGCGGTGGTCCAACTCACCCCACGAACTGGCCTACAACGACGTTGAGCGCGACGCATTGCGGGACAGTGGTCTGGCCGAGGGCAAGAAGCTCCCCAACGTCAACCCCATCCAGCGGTACAAGGGTCTCGGTGAGATGGACGCGGCTGACCTCTGGGACACCACGATGGACCCGGACAAGCGCATCCTCCTGCAGGTGCAACTCGAGGACGCGGCCATGGCAGACCAGATGTTCTCCATCCTGATGGGCGAGGACGTCGAGCAGCGCCGCAACTTCATCCAACACAACGCCCGCGACGTCCGATTCCTGGACATCTGACTCACAGGGGCTCCGCCCCCGTGAACCCCCAAGACAAAGCTCCGCATCAATGGTTTGGAACAAGCAAAGGACTCTCCGCAGTGGCAGACCAGACGCACGATCAAAGCAGCAGGTAAGAGATGACTGACACACCACAGAGCCCCACGGGCAACGCTGACGAGAGCCTCGTCGACGAGATCGTTCCACCGCAGCTGGGCACGGTTCAGCCCATCGACCTGCAGGTTGAGATCCAGAACAGCTACCTCGACTACGCGATGAGCGTCATCATCGGGCGTGCACTGCCCGACGTGCGCGATGGCCTCAAGCCGGTGCACCGTCGCGTGCTGTATGCCATGTGGGACGGCGGCTACCGCCCCGACCGCGGCTGGAACAAGTGCTCCCGCGTCATCGGTGAGGTCATGGGCCTCTACCACCCGCACGGGGACACGGCCATCTACGACACCCTCGTGCGCCTCGCGCAGCCGTGGGCCATGCGCCTGCCGCTGGTCACCGGGCAGGGGAACTTCGGCAGCCAGGGCAACGACAAGGCTGCCGCCATGCGGTACACCGAGTGCAAGCTGGCGTGGCCTGCCGCGGAGATGGTGCGCGAGATCGAGCAGGGCACCGTTGATTTCAAGCCCAACTACGACAACCGTGAGTCGGAACCCGTCGTGCTGCCGGCACGGTTCCCGAACCTGCTGGTCAACGGTTCCACGGGTATCGCCGTGGGAATGGCCACCAACATCCCGCCGCAGAACCTGCGCGAGATCAACGATGCCGTCCAGTGGTCGCTCGAGAACCCCGACGCCACGAAGGAGGAGTTACTGGAAGCCGCGATGGCGCGCATCCAGGGTCCCGACTTCCCAGGAGGTGCCCTCATCGTGGGCCGCTCGGGCATCGAGGATGCGTACCGCACCGGCCGTGGATCCGTGACGATGCGGGCCGTGATGGACCTGGAGGAGGACCCCAAAACCGGTCGCACCCTCATCGCCATCACCGAAATGCCGTACATGACGAACCCGGACACTCTGGCGGTGAAGATCGCCGATCTCGTCAACTCCGGCAAGCTCACGGGCATCGCCGACATCCGCGACGACACCTCCGCCCGCACCGGGCTCCGGCTCGTCATCGTGTTGAAGCGTGACGCGCAGCCGCGCGTCGTCATGAACAACCTGTACAAGCACACCCAGCTGCAGGACACTTTCGGATGCAACATGCTGGCCCTGGTGGATTCCGTGCCCCGCACGCTGCGCCTGGACCAGTTCATCTCGCTGTGGATCAAGCACCAGATCGAGGTCATCCGCCGCCGCACCGAGTACCAGCTCGCCGACGCGGAGAAGCAGGCCCACATCTACCGTGGCCTCGGGAAGGCGCTCGACGCCCTCGACGCGGTCATCGCGCTGATCCGCCGCTCCCCGAACACGGAGGAGGCCCGTACAGGCCTGATGGAGCTGCTGGGCATCGACCAGGTCCAGGCCACGGCGATCCTCGACATGCAGCTGAGGCGGCTCGCCGCCCTGGAGCGCCAGAAGATCATTGACACCCTCACGACTCTCGAGATGAAGATCGAGGACCTGAAGGACATCCTGGCCCGCGAGGAGCGTCAGCGCTCCATCATCTCCACGGAGCTGCAGGAAATCGTCGACAAGTTCGGCGACGAGCGGCGCACCCGCATTGTGGCCGCCGATGGTGACTTCTCCGACGAGGACTTCATCCCCGACGATGACGTCGTCGTCACCATCACCCACGGCGGCTACGCCAAGCGGACCCGCGCCGACTCCTATCGGGTGCAGCGCCGGGGCGGCAAGGGTGTCCGGGGGGCGACGCTTCGTCCCGATGACGAGGTGGCGCACCTGTTCCAGGCCACCAACCACGAGTGGCTGCTGTTCTTCACCAACCACGGCCGCGTGTACCGCAGCAAGGTGTGGCAATTGCCGGAGGCTGGCCGTGACGCCAAGGGTGGTCACGTCGCCGGGCTGCTGTCCTTCCTACCTGACGAGAAGATCGCACAGGTGCTGACCATCAGCGGCTATGACGCGGCCCCGTACCTGCTGCTGGCCACCCGCAACGGGCTCGTGAAGAAGACGGCGCTCACGTCCTACGACTCCCCCCGCCAGGCGGGGGTCATCGCCATCAACTTCCGCGAGGAGGGCGACGAACTCATCGGGGCACAGTTGTGCTCCTCCGAGGACGACGTCCTGTTGATTTCGAAGAAGGGGCAGGCCATCCGCTTCCAGGCCTCCGACGAGCAGCTGCGCCCCATGGGGCGAGCCACTTCCGGTGTCACCGGTATGAAGTTCCGGGGTGGGGATGAACTGTTGAGCCTGGCGGTGCTTCCCGCTGCCGAGGACCAGTCCGACAGCTTCGTGTTCACCGTCACCGATGGTGGCTTCGCGAAG
>JBBSRQ010000236.1:0-2836 GCA_038242845.1 Propionibacteriales bacterium
GGAGCGGTGCAGGTACTCATACAGGGCGCGATTGCGGGCGATGACCGATGCCAGCGGCAGGATGATCGTCTGGTTGACGGCCGACCAGCGACGGCGTGAGGCCTCGGAATCCGCCACCGAATAGTCCTCGGCCACGAACGTTCCACGGGTGCGCAGCTGAGCCCGGATGGCGCGCAGCGTGGCGTCCACGTCCGTGACGTTGCGCAACAGGTAGCAGGCAAGCACGCCATCGGCAGCGGGCAGGTCCAGATCAGCGAGCTCCTCCGCGCGTCCGAACCGGAACGAGACATTGCTTGGCCAGTCCCGACGTCGTGCCTGCTCCAGCATCCCCGCAGAGGCGTCGACCCCGATGATGGTCGGCTCCAGTCCGTGTCGGTGAGCCGCACTGAGCAGTGCGGTCGTGGACAGACCGGAGCCGCAACCCAGGTCCAGCAGTACCGGTCGGGGGTTCGTCACATGAGACAGCAACGAGTCTGCGGCGAGCTGAAGGTGTCGCCGGTACCCGGGATTGAGGGAGACCATGGCGTCGTAGGTGTCCGCCACCTGGTCGAAACCGGCTGAAACCTGCAGTTTTTCCAGTCCATCGCGCAACATCGGGGTCCTCTCGGGCTTTGTGCTCCACAAGAGTGACACATCGGGGGCAGCGCTCGCCGAGGGGCCACGCGGCGCTGCGCTACGACGCCACGTTCGGGCGGCACCGCATTTTGGTTCCTCAACCCTCGCAAGGAGGGCGCATCGGTAGCGCTGGGTGTGGGTCGGGGATCAGAAGTCGCGTCAACGCCGCGCCATCATGAGGCAGTGGAGGGGTGATGCCGGGAGGCACGGCGGGAGCACATAGGGTTTGGTCATGGCACATGGGGAGAACGGCGCGATGCGGCGCCCGGGGCGCGACAAGCGCGTTGAACGACACGCAGGACCCTCCGGGGCGGAGTGGACGCAGGGACGCAGCGTCGTCGTGGTGGGTGGCGGTATCGCGGGGCTGTCGGCGGCGGCAACGCTGGCCGAGCGTGGCGTCAGGGTGACGGTTCTCGAGCGCGAGGAGCAACTCGGTGGCCGGGTGCGTTCCTGGCCGACGACGCTGGCCAACGGTGACAAGGTCCCCATGAGCCGCGGCTTCCACGCATTCTTCAAGCAGTACTACCAACTCCGGGCGCTACTGCGTCGCTCTGACCCCACGCTCTCCGGGCTGCGGGCAGTCGACGACTACCCCCTGACGTTGCGCGACGGACCCCGCGACTCCTTCGCCCGGATCCCGCGCACGCCGCCGCTGAACCTCATCGGTTTCGTCGCCACGTCGCCGAGCTTCCCCGTCCGGGACCTCGCGAATGTTAACATCGACGAGGCCCTCGGTCTGCTCGACGTCGAGTTCCCACAGACTTTCCATGACATGGACGGGCGCTCCGCCTCCGACGTGCTGGATGACCTGGACTTCCCCGACACGGCCCGGCACCTGGCGCTGGAGGTTTTCGCCCGCAGCTTCTTCGCGGACCCGGACGAGTTCTCCGGTGGCGAGCTGGTGGCCATGTTCCACACCTATTTCGTCGGCTCCGCCGAGGGGCTGCTGTTCGACGTCGCCGCCGACGACTTCGGCACCGCGCTCTGGAACCCGCTGGCCAGGCACCTGAAGCACCAGGGCGTCGAGTTCCGTCTCGGCACGAGTGCCACCCGGCTCGAGGTCCGCGACGACGGCGTCACTGTGCACACCGACGCAGGGCAGGGTGGTGGCGGACACATCGCAGCGGACGCCGTGGTCCTCGCCACAGAACTGCGCCCACTGCAGGGCATCGTCGACGCCAGCCCCACCCTGGGCGACGAGCCGTGGCGTGAGCGGATCTCCGAACTGTGCTCGGCTCCACCGTTCGTGGTGTGGCGACGCTGGCTCGACAAGCCTGCCGCGCAGGGATCCCCGGACTTCCTGGGCACCAGCAACTACGGCCCCCTGGACAACGTGTCGATGATGCACCAGTTCGAGGACTCCGCCCGACGCTGGGCGGCCCGGCGGGGTGGCAGCGTCGTGGAGCTCCACGCCTACGCCGTCGATGACGACTACGACGAACAGGCGCTGCGCACCGAGCTCGCCGCCATGCAGGACCTCCTGCATCCCGAGCTGACGGATGCAACGACGCTGGGGGAGGAGTGGATCGTGCAGGACGACTGCCACCTCGTGGACACCTCACCATGGCGCAACCGCCCCACAGTGGAGACCCCAGCGGACAACGTCGTGCTCGCCGGCGACGGGATCCGCTGCGACTACCCGGTGGCACTCATGGAGCGCGCCGCCACCACGGGCGTCCAGGCCGCCAATCACCTCCTGGCGTCATGGCACGTGGCGGGGCAGGACATCTTCACGGCACCCACAAGCCCCCGATTCGGGTGGGTGCGGCCCCTTCGCCGGGTGCTGGCGAAGCGACGCTGAGCAGGCCTGTGGCGGGGACGGTAGGTTGAACTGCATGACAGTCGATGACGATGTGGTGGTCCTGGTTGACGATCAGGGCAACCAGTTGGGCACTGCCCCCCGCACCACGTTCCACACCCACGAAACACCACTGCACCTGGCCTTCTCGGTCTACATGCGCGACCCGGTGGGGCGGGTGCTCATGACCAGACGCGCAATTAACAAGGTCACGTGGGCCGGTGTGTGGACCAACGCGGCCTGCGGCCACCAGCGCCCCGACGAGGGCCCGCTGAAGGCGGCCATGCGGCGCGTGCCGGATGAGATCGGAGCCGTGCCGCGGAACCTGCGTCTCGCGCTGCCGGACTTCCGGTACCGCGCCGTCGACGCCTCGGGCGTGGTGGAGAACGAGCTGTGCCCCGTCATGGTGGCAGAGGTGGACCC
>JBBSRQ010000237.1:0-2808 GCA_038242845.1 Propionibacteriales bacterium
ACCACCAACGGCGTCGCTCCGACGGGCACCGTGCAGGGTGGCTCCGTGAGCCTGACGTACTCCTTCACCGAGGCACAGGCCGCGCCGGCCACCACCAACCGCTGATCGACCGCGCCCTTTGACTCGATGGGTGCGGCCCGGGGGGACCGCACCCATCCATCTCCACCAGACCGTGGTGGGTGTGGCCCGGGGGGACCGCGCCCACCACCATCACAACCCGCTGATTCCAGCGGCCACAAGCAGGGGTGCGGGCCCGGGGGGACCCGCACCCCCCAAGAGGAAGGAAAGATGATGAAGCTGACTCGTTCGGCAATCGCTGCCATCGTGCTGCTCGTCGTCACCCTCCTTGCGGTGCCCACCACCGCCGCCGCGCAGTCCCGGGCGGTGGCCCGATCCGCTATCCCCATCACCACGGCGACATGGGGTGCCGCTGCCGTTCCGGCAGGCGGGCCGGTCCGGGTTGGGATGCCTCACACGGTCGAATCGTCAGGCCTGTCGGCACTCTCGGCAACCTTCGACATCGTCAACACAGGGACTTCATCGCTGACCGGACAGGCAATCTCCATCGAATCAAGGTCCGGTCTGTTCGTCCCGCGAAATCCGCCCTTGACGTTGGTCGCGTGCCCGGCCGGTACGTGGAACAGCAAGGACGTGTGCCCCGGCGGCGAGGTGACCCTGGGTACGAACAGTGGCAACTTCACCTCCGACGTGCTTCTTGAACCGGGCCGTCGCTACAGCGTCCGGATCACCAGCGCGTGGTACCTCGGGTCATTGTCGACCAAGATCACCGTCAATGTTTCGCGAGAAGATCATGTTCGCGCAGCCACCGTCACCTCCAACTGACTGAAAGAAAGGACCCACTGCCATGACCCCGCGTCGCGCTCTTGAGACCGTGTCACCGTCACCGTTCGCCCGGATCCGCTCCGTCATCGGCTGGGTCGTCCTCGTCGTCATGGTGACTGCAGCCGTCTCCGTGGCGCTCGCCAGCACCGTGGGAGGATTCCACATCACACGTGTGCTTTCCAACAGCATGCAGCCCACCTTCAGTGCCGGTGACCTCGTCATCGTGCGGGACACCCCGGTGGCCGACATTGCGAAGGGTGAGGTGGTGGTCCTGCCGGACCCCAACAGCTCCAGCCTCTTCATCCACCGCCTCGAGAGCGTCGAGCGGACCGCCGGTCACACCACAGTGACCACCTGGGGTGACAACAATCCCGCCCCCGACGCGTGGCTGCTTGACATCACCTCGGACACTGTCCCCGCCTTTGTCACAGCCCTCCCGACGCACGGCCTGTACCTGCCGGTCCTCCCAGAGGCCACGTCCCAGTTGCTGCTGGCAGCGGGGCTGGGCATCATCACGATCCTGCTCCTGTTGCCCAGCAACCCGCGCCCGGCGCGCGCAATGGCCGAAGCCCAGTAGTGTGTGCCTGACACAGGGCGCCCCCGAGCTCTGTTGAAGGCAAAAGGAAACACATGAGTCACGACGTGGCACCGCAGGTTGCGGAACTCATTGCGCAGCGGCGCGATGCTGTGGCCTCCGCTGCAGCGCATGAACTCCAGCAGGTCAGCAGGCAGGAACTCCCCGATCTCGTGCATCGTCTGGCAGGGAAGCTGGGCGCGTTCGGCCACGTTGCCGCGGGTGATGCTTCCCGTGCGCTGATGCTGGACCTGCGGGGGGGCCTGCCGCCCCTGGAGGTGGAGGAGCGCGTCGGCGCTATCGTGTCACTCCTTTGTTCCCGAGGGTCTCCCTCATGAACCAGTCCCTGGTCCTCGTCGTCGAGGACGACCCCGACCTGCGTGAGCTCATGACCGTCACACTCACCAACTCCGGCTACCGCACGGTGGAGGCTTCAGACGGCGAATCCGCGCTGGCCAAGTTCCACGCCCATGCACCCCAGTTGGTCCTGCTGGACATCTCGCTGGGCCCGCACACCATTGACGGGCTCGAGGTGTGCCGCCGGATCCGGAGGGACAGCGACGTGCCCGTGGTCTTCCTCACCACCCACGGGGAGGACATCGACCAGATCATCGGGTTCTCCACCGGCGCCGACGATTACCTCACCAAGCCCGTCAACCACAGGTTGCTGCTGGCTCGGATCGCCGCGGTCCTGCGACGCCAGGAGGGTCCCGGACGGGCGACGGAAATCACCCGGATGGGCCAGGACGGCATCGACATCGACCTCAGTGCCCGCACCGTGACGGTCAACGACCAACCGGTTGACCTGACCCGCATCCAGTTCGACCTGTTGGCAGCATTGGCCGAGAACCCCACGCGTGTGCTGACTCGTGAGCAGCTCATCGAACGTGTGTGGGGCGATTGGTACGGGGCGGACCACCATCTCGACGTCCACCTGTCCAGACTGCGCCAGCGCATCTCGGCCCCCGGTGGGCCTCGTGTCGCGCACGCTGTGCGCGGCGTCGGTTTCCGTTTCAGTGCCTGAGGACCTGGCATGACCACAATCCTCGTCGTAGATGATGACGCCGACGTCCGCGCACTGATTGAGGTGGCGTTCAGGTTGGCCGGTGGCTGGACGGTCACCACTGCAGGGTCGGTGTCGTCGGCCATGGTGGAGTTGGAACGGGCCGCGTTCGACGTGGTGCTGACCGATGACCAACTGGGGGATGGCTGCGCCGCGGACGTTGCCCTCCAGACGGCCGGATGCCCGGTCGTCGTCCTGAGCGGATCGGTCGAGGGACCCATCTCGACGATGGTGTCGTTGCCGGGCTTCGCCGGTGGGATCTCGAAGCCATTTGACCCAATGACCCTTCCCACGCTGGTGGCGTCGGCCATGCCGCTGAATGGGGACG
>JBBSRQ010000238.1:0-2808 GCA_038242845.1 Propionibacteriales bacterium
CGGATCACCGCTGCAGGCCTGCGCGAATCCCACCCGCACGACATCCAAATGACCGCTGAAGCGCCCAACTACTGGTCGCACTGAACATCGATCACCTAGGAGCACCACCACCATGTACGAGCTCGGACGCAGCAAGCGCGCCTCCCGTGCCCACTCCTTCGACGACGTCGCCATCGCGCCCACACGTCGAACCCGTAGCGAGCACGAGGTTGACCTCTCCTGGCGCATCGATGCGGTGACCTTCGAGACCCCCATCGTGGCGGCCCCGATGGACTCCGTCATGTCCCCGGCCACCGCCATCCGGATGGGGCAGTTGGGTGGCCTCGGCGTGCTGAACCTCGAGGGTCTCTGGACCCGCTACGAGGATCCGTCGAGCCAGTACGAGCAGCTCACCGAGCCGATGGACCAGGTGACGGCCACACGCCGCATGCAGCAGATCTACGCGGAACCCATCAAGGGTGAGCTGATCTCGCAACGACTCCAGGAGATCCGTGACGCCGGGGTGCCGGTGGCGGGGGCACTGTCCCCGGCCTACACGCTCGAGTTCGCTGATGTCATCGAGAAGGCCGGACTGGACTTTTTCATGGTGCGGGGCACTACCGTCTCTGCCGAGCACGTCGACAATGCCGACTCCACGCTGAATCTCAAGGAATTCATCTACCGTTTCGAGACGCCGGTGATCGTGGGAGGGTGCGCCACCTATCGCACGGCCCTCCACCTGATGCGGGCCGGCGCGGCCGGTGTGCTCGTGGGGTTCGGCGGCGGCGCGGCGCACACCACGCGCTCTGTGCTGGGCATCGAGGTGCCCATGGCCTCGGCGGTCGCCGACGTGGCGGAGGCCCGTCGCGACTACCTGGAGGAGTCCGGCGGCCGCTACGTCCACCTCATCGCCGACGGTGCGGTGGGTCGCTCGGGTGACGTGGCCAAGGCGATCGCATGCGGCGCGGATGCCGTGATGGTGGGGTCCCCGCTGGCTCGCGCCACAGAGGCCCCCGGCCGGGGCTGGCACTGGGGCCCTGAGGCATGGCACGCCACCCTGCCGCGGGGTGAGCGGGTCTTCTTCGACCAGGTTGGTTCGCTGGAGGAAGTGGTCAACGGGCCGTCGCACGTGCCGGACGGCACGATGAATCTCGCTGGCGGCCTGCGCAAGTCCATGGCTCTGACGGGTTACACGGACATCAAGTCGTTCCAGCGCATTGACCTGATCGTGCACTGACATGGATCCGGAACAGGCACGCGAGGAGCTGACCCGGCTGCGGGGAAGCATCGACAACATGGATTCGGCGCTGGTGCATCTGCTCGCGGAACGGTTCAAGATCACCCAGCAGGTGGGCGTCCTGAAGGCGGCAGCGGGTCTGCCACCGGCCGACCCGCAACGGGAAGCGGCCCAGATCCAGCGGCTCAGGGCGCTCGCATCGGACGCTCAACTGGACCCGGAACTGGCCGAGAAGTTCCTTAACTTCATCGTGGCCGAAGTGGTGCGGCACCATGAACAGATCAGGGCGGAGAAAGCCTGAGGTCCAAGGAGGGACAGAGCATGGATGTAGTGGTCGTCGGGGCAGGTCTTGCAGGACTGAGGGCCGCGGGCCTGCTGCAGCGTCAGGGGCACGCCGTCACGGTGCTGGAGGCGTCATCCCGGCTGGGAGGGCGCGTCGACACGGACGTGGTCGACGGATTCCGATGTGACCGTGGCTTCCAACTCCTGAACCCGGGGTACCCGGACGCCAGGCGCGCCCTGGACCTGTCGGCTCTGGACCTGCACGCCTGGGGCCGTGGTGTCGCGGTGCGGGACGATTCTGGGCTGGAGGTGCTGGCCGATCCCAGTAGGCACCCGGCACGCATTCTGGGACTGCTGCGGGGCACCATCGCCATCAGCGACCTGAAGGCGGCCTACCAGTGGGCTCAGCTCTCGAAGGACGACACCCGGACGCTGGCCGCATCCATCGACGATGCCGGCTTCACCGCACCGCTGCGCCGCGTCATCGAGAAGTTCTTCCAGGGCGTGGTGGGGGACAGGGACCTGGCTGTGTCCGCACCCTTCGCCCGGCAGCTGGCGTGGTACTTCGCGAAGGGCTCGCCGTCCCTGCCCGCCCAGGGCATGTCGGCCATCGCACACCAACTGGCGGAGCCGGTGCTGGAGCGGATCCGCTTCGAGCACACGGTCGACTCGCTGGAGAGCACGGATTCGCGTTGGAGCGTCACCACCGAGTCAGGGGACCAGCATGTGGTTGACCGGGTGGTGCTGGCGGCCGGACCGCGTGCCACAGCACGGCTGCTCGGACGCGACGAGCCCGTCATGCACGCCCTCACCACGTGGTGGTTCGCCACCGACCGCAGGCCAAGCGACCTGCCCTTCCTGCACGTCGACGTCCGTCCCGGCGCTCGGCTGACCAACACCTCGGTGATGTCCAACGCGTGCCCCTCGTACGCCCCAGCGGGGCAGCATCTCGTGCAGGCGACCGCTGTGGGTGACCACGGCCTGGACGACGAGACCGCCCTAGCCGAAGCTGCGGACACGCTTCGTGTGCCGGAACCGGAGTGGCGCCTGCTGGTGCGCCACGACATCCGCGACGCCTTGCCCCACATCGCGCCGGGAAGCACACCCCTGACGAGTGACCTGCCGGGCGTCTTCGTGGCGGGTGACACTGGTGAGGCATCCATCCAGGGCGCCCTGGCCAGTGGGGCTGCGGCGGCCCTCGCCGTCGGGTCGGCCGGGTAGAGACGACAGGAGCAGCCATGATGCGTGACACGTTCGAGGTGCGGATCCGGGTGCCGGAGGCCGCCGCAGTGGTGTGGGAGCGGCTCACG
>JBBSRQ010000239.1:0-2801 GCA_038242845.1 Propionibacteriales bacterium
GGAACGCCGGTAATGCTGTGGGAGTGGTTGGCGTCGTGCGTTAGGCAACTGCGAAGCCGGGCGGCGTGGGTTTCTCCACGCCGCCCGGCTTCGGTTGAACTGTGTCAGCCGAGGATCACGCCTCGACGTCCTCATCTACCCACTCGAAGGTCCTTTCAACGGCCTTCTTCCAGTTGCGGTAGAGGCGCTGCTGCTCCTTCTCATCGAGCTGCGGCGTCCAGCGCTTGTCCTCCACCCAGTTGTCGATGACGTCCTGCTCGCCCTCCCAGTAGCCGACGGCAATGCCCGCGGCGTAGGCCGCGCCGAGCGCAGTGGTTTCTGCCACCTTGGGGCGGACCACGTCGACACCGAGCATGTCGGCCTGGAACTGCATGAGCGTCTCGTTGGCGGTCATGCCACCGTCAACCTTCAGCTCTGCAAGTTCCACACCCGAATCGGCATTCATGGCGTCCATCACCTCGAGCGTCTGGAAGGCGGTGGCCTCCAGCACGGCACGGGCGATGTGACCACGGTTGACGTAGCGGGTCAGACCGACGAGCGCGCCGCGGGCGTTGGACTTCCAGTACGGGGCGAACAGGCCGGAGAACGCTGGCACGAAGTATGCGCCACCGTTGTCCTCCACTGTCATGGCCAGCTTCTCAACCTCAGGAGCGGTGTCGAACATCTTGAGGTTGTCGCGCAGCCACTGCACCAGCGAACCGGTGACGGCGATGGAGCCCTCCAATGCGTAGATCGGGTCGTTGTCGCCGATCTTGTAACACACAGTGGTCAGGAGGCCGTTCTTGGAAGGAACGATCTCCGTACCGGTGTTGAGCAACATGAAGTTGCCGGTGCCGTAGGTGTTCTTGGCCATGCCCACTTCGAAGCAGGCCTGCCCGAAGGTGGCGGCCTGCTGGTCGCCCAGGATGCCGGCGATCGGCACACCGGTGAGCAGGCCCTTGGAACGACCCTCGCCGTACACCTCCGCCGAGCTGCGGATCTCCGGCAGCATCGACATGGGGATGGTCATGTCCGAGGCGATCTCCTCGTCCCAGCTCAGGGTCTTCAGGTCCATGAGCATGGTGCGCGAAGCGTTGGTGACGTCGGTGATGTGCAGTCCACCGTCGACACCACCCGTCATGTTCCACAGCACCCAGGTGTCCATGGTGCCCATGACCAGGTCGCCGGCCTCCGCCTTCTGGCGTGCCCCCTCGACGTTGTCCAGGACCCACTTGACCTTGGGGCCTGCGAAGTAGGTGGCGAGTGGGAGTCCCACGCGCTCCTTGTACTTGTCCTGGCCCTCCTCACCGCCAAGATCGTCGACGATCTTGGCGGTGCGGGTGTCCTGCCAGACGAGGGCGTTGTAGACGGGCTCACCGGTGGTCTTGTCCCACACCAGCGTGGTTTCACGCTGGTTGGTGATGCCAACTGCCGCAAGATCCTTGCTGTTCAACGAAGCCTTGCTCAGCGCTTCAGCGACGACGGAGCGGATGTTGTCCCAGATCTCGACGGCATTGTGCTCCACCCAGCCTGCGCGGGGGAGGATCTGCTCGTGTTCCTTCTGACCGGTGGCGACGATCTGGCCGCCGTGGTCAAAGATGATGGCGCGAGAACTGGTGGTTCCCTGGTCGATTGCGAGTACGTATTTCTCGGTCATTGAGACTCACTTCCTTGTGATGTGTTGGTCGATTGAGAAGGATCAGACGAGGAGGAACGTGCTGGCAACACCGCCCAGCACACCACCGATGAGCGGACCGACGATCGGCACCCATGCATATCCCCAGTCCGACGTGCCCTTGTTCTTGATGGGAAGGAGGGCGTGCATGATGCGGGGGCCGAGGTCACGCGTCGGGTTGATGGCGTAACCGGTGGGGCCACCGAGGCTGATGCCGATGGCGACAACCAGGAGGGCGACACCGAGAGCGCCCAGCCAGCCCAGGTTGACCGGGCCGCCTTCGGCCTGGGTGTTCGCATAGTATCCGGAAGCGAAGATCACGAAAACCAGTACGAAGGTGCCGATGACCTCAGTGACGGTGTTCCAGAAGTAGTTGCGGATCTCGGGACCGGTGGAGAAGACGCCCAGCTTGAAGGCCTTGTTCTCCTCGGCGTCGAAGTGCTGCTTGTAGGTGAGCCACATCAGGCCGGCACCGATCATGGCTCCGAGGAGTTGACCAGCGAAGTAGACGAGCGTCGAAGTAACGCCGATGGGGACGCCAGCAACGAAGTCCGGGTCACCCATGATCCCGTTGCGCGCAATGATGCCGACCGTGACGGCCGGGTTGATGTGTGCGCCCGATGCGCCGGATGCCAGGACACCGGCGAAGACGGCCAGGCCCCAGCCCCAGTTGATGAGGAGCCAACCGGTTCCCTGACCCTTGGTGCCCTTCAGCAGAGTGTTGGCGACGACGCCGCCACCCAGTAGGAGCAAAAGCATTGATCCCACGGTTTCCGAAAGGAACACCTGCCCGAGGGTAATTTCAAGCACTTCCATTTTACGACTCCAATTCCTGACGGCAATGTCAGCTAGCGCGTCCAGTGACGCTTGAGGCTCCGGGTCCGTTCCCGGCCACCACTTTTCCGGCGGGTGTCGTCGTCGCAAGCGTTTGCACCCCCCGGTGGCCAACAGCATCGCGGTGCCTGCACGTCCTCGCAAGAGCCACGCACGTTCGTGCACGACCCCCCCCGACCAGTTGCACCTTGATGCGATGAATATTCCATTTGCCCATCACCACCGTGGACGCGCCAGAATGGGACGCTTGCGTTCACGCGTGCCACGATGCCGTGGCCGGGACGGGATGTAGGCTCCCGGTTTGTGGAAATCC
>JBBSRQ010000240.1:0-2685 GCA_038242845.1 Propionibacteriales bacterium
CGCTAACAATGGATGTGCAATACATCTATTTGTGCCGGAGGAAGCTGGTGGTGATGGGTATCTCACAACAGGAAGCGGCGTCGCTTCGAGAGCCCTCTTTGCGGGAGGGTGCAGAACGACTCAAAGACGGTGCCACAAGGGAGCGAGGGCCGAACCAACAGGTCGCGGCCGACTTGGGTGGCCGCCGAAAGTCATGTGGTCCCCCCGTCGAAAGACAGAAAACACGGTAGAGGGAGAAGGATATTTCGATCGACGCGTCGAGGTGTATGGCCGGAAGTGGTCTGGTCGGAGATCTTTCAGCGTGATAAAACTGGCGTATTCACGGTATGAATATTCCTTCCGTGGCGTCGAGGTTTTGAGGAGGCTTTTATGGGAAATCAATCACTGAGCAACCAGCGGTCACAAACGCATACGCAATCGCCGAAGCTCGTCGCCGCAGGGGCAGCCATCGCGCTGATGGGCGCTGCGGGAGTACTGATCTCGACGCCGTCCGCGTCCGCGATCGGCACCACCGTCGATCTTGGAACAGCCGCATCGTACTCAGTTCTCGGTGGCGCATCGGTCACCAACACCGGGCCAAGCGTGCTGGCCGCCAGCCTGGGGGTCAGCCCCGGGATCGCGATCACCGGGTTCCCTCCAGGCTTGGCGCACGGCGACAAGCATGTCGGAGATGCTCATGCGCTCCAGGCGCAGTTCGACCTCACCGTGGCCTACGACGCAGCAGCCGGGCAGGCGCCTGACGACACCATTGCTGGTGACATCGGTGGGAGCACTCTGACGCCTGGTGTTTACAAGGGATCCAGTTCGATCGGACTCACCGGTCCGTTGACCCTCGACGCCCAGGGCGACCCGGATGCCGTGTTTGTCTTCCAGATCGGTTCCACTCTCACCACGGCCACATCGAGCAGCGTCAAACTTATCAACGGGGCTCAAGGCTGCCACGTGTTCTGGCAGGTCGGGAGCTCCGCAACGCTGGGCACCGACACCACGTTCGTGGGGAACATTCTCGCATTGACGTCGATCACAGCCGACACCGGTGCGACCGTTGACGGGCGAGCCCTGGCCAGGAATGGCTCGGTCATCCTGGACAACAACACCTTCTCCGGCGGCCCCTGCACCACCCAGCCGACGAGCACCCCTACCGGCTCGCCGACGAGCACGTCCACCACCGCGCCGACGCAAACGCCGACCACCACTTCGACGAGCACGGCGACGTCGTCGACTGTCCCAACGAGTACGGCCACGTCGACGACTGTCCCGACGGGCACGGCCACGTCGACGACTGTCCCGACGGGCACGGCGACGTCGACTGTCCCGACGGGCACGGCGACGTCGACTGTCCCGACGGGCACGGCCACCACGACCGCTCCTACGAGCACGGCCACCAGGACCGCTCCGACGCAGACCCCTACGACGCCTCCCACCGACTCGGGGTTATCTCTGGGTGTTCCGGGATTGCCTAGTACCGGAGCTGAAGGACCTGTTGGAGGAGCTCACGCTGTCACCGGATTGTCGTGATACAACTCGGCTCCCTCGCAGCACTGATCGCAGGGATGGTCCTGCTCGCGCGCGGACTACGTAGGGAATCAGTTCGGGTCTGCCCGTCGGGCGGGACATCGTGTCCCGCCCGATGCTCTTTGCAGGCCGACGCTTCGCTCAACTCCTAGTCCACGTTGACGTAGCCGCACAGTAGCGAACGTCCCGTGTCCTGCCCTGCAATCCATGAACTGTCCTGGTGGTTGCTGATGAAGGGCTTCGGCTGTCTCGGCACCAACAGCACGGCCGCCCCACTAACAAGAGTGGGGCGGCCGAGTCTGTTGCCTACCGGGTGGCTGAGCGTCAGTTGTTCGCTGTGAAGTACTCATCCATGGAGTCGGTGCTCAGCGCCTTCTGGAGCTCCGCGAGCTTGGCGTCGTTCACCTCTGTGCGGGCGGGCTCTTCCGTCTTCGAGGCGTCGGCGGGAAGGCTCGGCGCCATGACGGCCTTGACGTCGTCGCCGCCGCTGATGCGCATGCTGGTGCCGAGGCTGACGATGGTGTCGTTGTCCAACTTGGTGTCCACGGTGAGGTTGGGGCCGAGGATGGTGACGGCATCACCGAACATGGTGGGGTTGGCGAGGACGCCGCGGGAGATGAGCTTGCCTGCGATGGCGTTGAGCACGTCCTGCTGGCGTTCGGCCTTGACGGCGTCACCATTGGGGAGCTGCTCGCCGCCCTGGACGAAGTTCAGCGCGCTGTCGCCGGACAGGGTCACTTCGCCTTCGGGGTAGGAGAAGCCGTTGCTCTCCGAGGCGTGCTTGTTGGTGACGGTCACGCCACCGATGGTGTCGATGACGTTGATCATGCCTTCGAGTTGGACGATGGCGGTGTGGTCCACGGGGACGTTCACCAGCTGCTCAACGGTCTGCACGGTCAGAGCCGGTCCGCCCTTGGCGTAGGCCTCAACGATTTTGCTGGGGCCATGTCCGGGGACATCCACCCAGTAGTCAGCGGGCATGGAGACGAGGTAGGCAGTCTCCCGGTCGCCGGTGACGTGCATCAGCATGAGCTTGACCACGTCGGAGGCTTCCGGCTCGCCACCGTCGTTCCCGCTGGTGACCATGAGAGCGATGTTCAGCGGTGTATCCCCGTCGCCCGGGGCAGGTTGCGGACGGTCGGTGTTCGTCGGCATCACGGAGGGATCACG
>JBBSRQ010000241.1:0-2679 GCA_038242845.1 Propionibacteriales bacterium
CCAAGACAGGGGTGTTCACCAACATCGTCCGATTCTCCGGCCCTGACCCGACCGGACCTGCCCTGACCCGACGGCCGCCCGGCCCGGTGCCCACACACCAGCCGGGCGGCCGTTCTGCGTGCTTCGCAATCGGGCATTACGGTTACGCACTTCGGTCCCGCCACGTGACTACCCCATTCGGTTCCCCCTAGGCTGCCGATCGTCCTCTCCATCAAAGACGAATGATTGGTCCATCAATGACGCATCAGCATCGGGGCCGCGGCATGCGGTTCTTCGCTCTCTTCGCCACCATGGCGCTCCTCCTCGGTCTGACGCCCGCCCAACAGGCGTCGGCAGCGGACCCCACCAACCTGGGCCTCAACAGGCCCGTCATTGCCGGCCAGGAGGTCCCTGGCAAGTGGGGCCCCGAACTGGCCTTCGACGGCAATCCCGGACCCGACGGAGCAGTCGGCGCTGACATTCACAACGCCGCCGACGCGTCACGTTGGGCCTCCCCCAACGCCGACGTTGCGTCGATCCAGGTGGACCTCGGCAACATGGCATCCATCACCGAGATCAAGACGCACTGGGGCAACACCTACCCGAACAAGTACAGCCTCGAGGGCTCCGCGGACGGGACGACCTGGAAGCCGCTGACCGACGGGGCCGTCGCCGGTCCCGCCTCCAAGGGCGCCTGGACCACGTGGACCGGCCCCGCCACGGACGTGCGCCACGTGAAGCTGACCACCAGCGGCGGCAGGAACCAGCCCTACGGCATGTCCATCTGGGAGATCCAAGTGATGGGCACGCTTGACGGGCCCATCATTGAGCCCCCCAAGCCCGCGTTCGTGGATGTCATCCCGAGACCTGCCCAGATCGTCGAGACCGACGCCGGCGCCTTCCAGCTCACCGACACCACACCCATCGTGGCCACCGGCGACGCCGTGGGCACCGCGGAGATGCTGGCCACGACGCTGCGCGGCTCCACCGGCCTCGCACTGCCTGTCGTCGCAACCGGCACCAAGGCAATCACGCTCGAGCTGGCACCCGCCGCCGAGATCGCCGCCGAAGGCTACGAGTTCACCTCCGGCGCTGAGGGTGTGAGCATCCTTGCGTCCGACCGTGCCGGTCTGTTCTACGGCACCCAGACGTTGCTGCAGCTGCTCGGCCCCTGGGCGCGCTCCGCCGACGCGGTGGTGCAGGACTGGACTGTTGCCGCGCTCGACATCGAAGACGCTCCGCGCTACGAGTACCGCGGATTCATGATCGACCCCGTCCGCAGCTTCTACACCGTCGACGAGGTCAAGCGGGTCATCGACCAGCAGGCCGCGTACAAGATGAACGTGCTCCACATGCACCTCTCTGATGATCAGGGCTGGCGCATCGCCATCACCAATGAGGGCAAGGTCGAGGGCGACGACATCGACTACGACCTGCTCACCAGCGTCTCGGGCAAGACCGCGGTGTCCACCACCAACTGGACAGACATCACCGGCCGCACCGGTTTCTACACGGCCGACGACTTCGCCGACATCATTTCCTACGCCGACGCGCGCAACATTGCGATCGTCCCTGAGATCGACGGCCCGGCGCACTCCAACGCCATCCTGCACGCCATCCCGCAGCTGAACTCCGCCAACAGCTTCCCCAAGCTGAAGGAGGGCGAGACGACCGTTCCGGTGAACGCCACCACGAGCGTTGGCGAATCCTCACTTGACGCACGCAACGAGAAGACCTACGTCTTCATGAAGCACGTGATGGCAGACATCCTCACCAAGAACACCACCACCGTGCACGGCACCAAGTACTTCCACCTGGGTGGCGACGAGTCGCACAACACCGGTGCCGCCGATTACCGCACCTACATGGATCGCGTCAGCGACGATGCCGTCGAGCTCGGAGCGGTGCCGATCGTCTGGAACGAAGGCGCAGCCAAGGCCAGTGCCCAGTTGCCCTCCAACACGGTCGTCCAGCACTGGACCGGCGGGGGCGTCGACGCCACGACCAACTTCCTCAATGCACACCCTGAGAGCAAGCTCATCGCCAGCATCGCGCAGCACGCCTACATTGGCCAGCGGCCGGGTCCCGACGTGGTCGGGCCCTCCTGGGCCTGCGGCGGTGGATGCGGCATCAACCAGTTCTACAACTGGAACCCCAGCCAGTTGTTCAATGTGACGGACGAGAAGGTCCTTGGTGTCGTCACGGCGCACTGGTCGGAGCACACGCGTAGCGAGTCCTCGCTCAACTTCCAGATGTACCCGCGCATGATGGTCACCGCTGAGGTGGGCTGGACTCCGCAAGCGGAGCGCAACCTGAACGACTTCCGCAAACGTGCAGCATCGTTGGGTACGGCCCTGACCGTTGCCGGTCGTAACTTCTACCCCTCTGACGACGTGTGGGAGGCCAATGTGGCTGCCCTGCAGACCAGTGGCCTCAAGAGCACGGAGAACGTTGGCGCCATTGCCCACGGCTCCATGCCCATCACCCCGGTGGGCACAGTCACCGCCAAGGTCACCCTCGACGGCGTCGAGCACGACGTCAATGTCTCCGTGGACCGTGAGTACGCGATGAACAACACGAGTTACGACAACCGTCAGGCCAACGGGTTGTTCACGTTCACACTGGCCAAGAAACTGGCCGGCGGCACCCACACCGGCAACCTCGTCGTCACCGCCGGCACCACAACAGTCACGGTCCCGA
>JBBSRQ010000242.1:0-2596 GCA_038242845.1 Propionibacteriales bacterium
GAGCGGCCCACGGGTGACCGGCTGCTGGCCGACCACGGTGCCCGCCGCGAACTGTCGCAGGCGCTGATGGACGGCGTCGCCACGCTGCTGGCGGACCTGACGCAGCGCGTACCGGCTGCCACAGTGCGCCTGCAGGTGGACGAGCCCATGGTGGTGTCCGTGGCCGAGGGTCGGGTGCCCACCGCCAGCGGCTTCTCGCGGCACCGCCGCGTCCATGCACCGGAGCTGAGTGAGGCGCTGTCACCGTTGGTCACCCTTGACCCGGAGGCCATCCTGCACTGCTGCGCTGAGGGGGACTGGCTGCCGCTTGCCGGCAGCGCCGGGTTCGGGACGGTGTCCCTGGACCTCGGTTTCTTCGGGGAGGGGCGCCTGCGCGACGTCGTGGGCCAGTGGATCGCCGATGACAAGTCGGTGGTGGCGGGCGTCGTCGACAGTTCCCGGCTCGAGGTGCAGACAGCCGACGAGCTGGTCACGCGCGCCGTCGGGTTCCTGCGACCCATGGGGCTCGACCCGGACCTCCTGCGCCGCCAAGTGGTGCTGGGGACCTCGTGTGGCCTGGCCGGGTGGCCGATGCGCGACGTCGTGCCCCAACTGGAGCAACTGCGGCGGGCCGGGGAGCTCGTCGACGAACAGCTGGACCGCTGAGTCGTCGACAACGAGTGCGTTCCATCTGTCGGTAGACTCCACTTCGTGCGCGTGTTCTCCGAACTGAACCTCAATGGCAAGAACCCGATGCGCGCCCAGCCGCGCATCGGCGACTGGGGACCCCAGAAGGTGCCCAGCACCCGGGTCAAGAAGTGGCAGCGCGTGCTGGTGCCCGTCATCGCGGTGCTGCTCGCCGTTGGCGTGTTCTTCCTGGCACGGACGTTCTATCTCGCGATGACGCAGTCGGAAGCGGTCGCCTTTCTCGTGAACCAGCCGTTCGCCCTGTCCATCCTGCCGGTTGCGCTTCTCTGACCCGGGCCAATTCCTGAAACCGATCGAGGAGCCACAGTCATGCGTGCAGCGAAAACGTTTCTGATCACCGGTGGGACCGGGTTGGTGGGTCAGCGGTTGACCGAGTTGCTGTTGGCTGAGGGGCACGAAGTAAAGCACTTGTCCCGGTCGAAGAAGTCCGGGGGACAGGTTGAAAGCTTCGTCTGGAATCTTGCCCAGGATTACGTTGATCCTGAGGCCCTTGCCGGGGTGGACGTCATTGTCCACCTTGCTGGAGCGGACATCGCGGAAGCTCGTTGGTCTGAGGCGCGCAAGAAGGAGTTGGTGGACAGCCGGGTCGAGACGCTCAACCTCCTGAAACGTCATCTCGTTGGCACATCGCACACTGTCACGACGCTGATCTCATCGTCGGCCCAGGGCTACTACGAGCCCAACCAGAGCCGGGTGCTGCGCGAGGACGACGACCCCGACGCCGGCTTCATGGGCCAGCTGTGTGCAGGATGGGAAGCCGCCGCGACGTCATGGACCGAGCTGGGTGTGCGTGTGACCATCAACCGGATCGGGTTGGTCCTTTCGCGCCGGGGCGGCGTGCTGGAAGCGATCATGGGCCTGATTCAGAAGCGCGTGAGCCCGGTCTTCGGAAGCGGATCACAGACGTATTCGTGGATCCACGTGGATGATCTGTGCAGGATGATCATGTTCGAGGCAGAGGATGCGAGCATGCACGGGGTCTTCAATGCGGCGGCTCCGAACCCTGTGAGTCAACGAGAGATGAACCAAGCGGTCACTGCGCAGCTGGGCACGTCGGTTACCACGCTGCGCGCACCAAAGTTTCTGCTCAATGCCGTCATGGGTGAACGGGCAATTGTGGTGACCGACTCGTTCAATCTCTCCTCGGACAAGGTGCAGAAGGCGGGATACAACTTTCAGTACACGACGATCAGCCGGGCGATGACGGAATTGATCTAGCTCAGGCGTCCTTGACAGCAGCGGCGAACCAGCCGGTGATCGTGGACGGGTGCGTGATGGCCGTGCCGACGCAGACCGCGTGGGCGCCGAGGCGCATCACAGCTGCGGCCTGCTCCAGCGTATGGACGCGACCCTCCACCACCACGGGCTTGCTGCAGGCCCTGATGGCCTCCTCCGCGAACCCGAAGTCGGGGCCCACGGTCTTGATGCGGTCCCCGGTATAACCACCCAGGGTGGTGCCGATGATGTCGGCGCCGTCCTTCTCCGCCCGCACGCAATCATCCACGGAGCCGCAGTCGGCCATCACGAGCACGTCGGGATACGTGTCCTGCAAACCCTCAACCACCTCGGCGAACGTCAGGCCGTCCGGCCGGGGCCGCGACGTGGCGTCGATGGCGATGATGTGGGCGCCGGCCTCGGCGCACGCCAGTGCGAGGTCAAGCGTCGGCGTGATGTAGACACCGGCGTCGCCCTCCTTGACGAGTCCGATGACGGGCACGTCGACGGCAGCGGCGGTGGCCCGGATGTCATCAAGGCCCTGCACACGGATGGCCGCCGCGCCGCCGGCGACGCACGCCTGCGCCACCTGCGACATGGTGCGCGGGTCCCTCATCGGCTCACCGGGGTACGCCTGGCAGGAAACCACGAGGCGTCCCGCCATCCCATCGACGAGATCGGTCATGACAGCAGA
>JBBSRQ010000243.1:0-2526 GCA_038242845.1 Propionibacteriales bacterium
CACCATGGCCTCCATCTGGAGTTGGTAGGCGTCGCGGATCTCGGCGAATGTGATGTGTCCGAGGCTCGGCAGTTTGGTGCCGGGGCCCACGGAGCCGAGCACGAAGCGCGGCTGCTCGGGCGTGGAGAACTCGTCGGCGACTTCTCGCGCGATCCGGGCGGAGGCCAGGGCCAGCTCCTCCAGGCGGTCCTCGATGTCGTACTCGCGCAGCGCTGCGAGGTTGGTACCGAAGGAGTTCGTCTCGACGCAGTCGGCACCGGCTTCGAGGTAGGCGCGGTGCACGGCACCCACGATGTCGGGGCGCGTGACGTTCAGCACCTCGTTGCAGCCCTCGAGGCCCTGGAAGTCGGTATCGACATCCAGATCACCGAAACTCTGCAGCATCGTGCCCATGGCACCGTCGGCGACGAGGACTTTGACATTCAGGAATTCACGAATTGAGCTGGACACGCCCGTCACTCTAACGCGGAAGCAGCGGTGCCCATGTCGCCGTTCAGTGCCGCCGCGTGGTTGGCCTTCGGCTCCGGGGTGTGCTGGCACCTAGACTGGTGGCCATGCGGATCGAGCACCCGGCCCCACTTCGCGACCTGGCCGTCATCATCGCCTTCGGTGGCTGGAACGACGCCGGAAACGCGGCGAGCGACACCGCAACCCATGTCCTGGGCAAGTATGAGCGCATCGAGTTGGCAACCATCGACGACGAGCGCTACTTCGACTACCAAGCCACCCGGCCGCACATGCGCCGCCCCCCTGACGGGCCGTTCATCGAGTGGCCGAGCATCTCATTGACGCTGGTGCGGCACCCGGAACGCGACATCATCGTGGTGGTGGGACCGGAGCCCAGCCTGCTGTGGCGGAGTTTCTCCGCGGAACTCATGGACCACCTCAGGCAGCTGGAACCCTCACTCGTGGTGCTGCTGGGCGCAATGCTGAGCGACACGCCACACTCGCGCCCCCTGCCGGTGAACATGTACACCTTCGACGCCGGCCTGCGTGAACTGCTTGATCTCGAACCGTCCAAGTACGAGGGCCCGACCGGCATCATCGGGGTGGTGAACCAGATGCTGATCGCCGAGGGGATGCCCACCGCATCAATGTGGGTGGCGATCCCGCACTATGTGGCGAATCCGCCCAGCCCCAAGGGGCAGCAGGCGCTGCTGAGCCGCCTTGAGCAGGTCCTCGGCCTGTCGCTGGATTACGACGACCTCCCGGATGAGGCGGACAAATGGACCGCCGCGGTGGACGAGCTGAGCCTGGAGGATCCGGACGTGGCCGAGTACATCGAGCAGTTGGAGGAGGCGAAGGACGCCCACGACGTCGAGGGCGCCACCGGAGACACCATCGCCGCCGAGTTCGAGCGCTACCTCCGGGGCCGCGGCGACGGCCGGGCCGGCAGGGGCCCCCGCCGGGGCTGACGCCTGACCGTTCCCCGACGGCTGGCTCAGTGGCGGCAGGCCCGGACGGCGAGGTCGCGGAGCTGGGACACCATGGCGTCAGGATCCTCGGCGCTGTAAACAGCGGAGCCAGCGACGAACGTGTCCGCCCCCGCCTCTGCGCAGCGCTCGATGGTGGCGACTGAGACACCGCCGTCGACCTGCAACCAGATGGGCCGGTCGCCGATCAACTGGCGGGTCCTGCGGATCTTGGGCAGGACCAGATCCAGGAACGACTGACCACCGAAGCCCGGCTCCACGGTCATGAGCAACACCATGTCCAACTCGCCCAGCATGTCGGCGTATCCGTCGATGGGGGTGGCGGGCTTCAGCGCCATGGAGGCGCGGGCCCCGAGGCGTCGCAGTTCCCGCGCCAGGCGGATGGGTGCGGCCGCAGCCTCCACGTGGAAGGTCACGGACTCGGCCCCGGACTCCGCGAAGGCGGGAGCCCAGCGGTCGGGCTCCGCGATCATCAGGTGGATGTCGAGCATCATGCCCGTGGCCTGCCGCAGCGACTCCACCACGGGCAGCCCGATGGTGAGGTTGGGCACGAAGTGGTTGTCCATGACGTCGACGTGGATGGCGTCGGCACCGGGGATCCGCGCCACCTCGGCGGCCAGGTTCGCAAAGTCTGCGTTGAGGATGCTGGGAGTGATGCGCATGGCGCTCACCCTAACCGCACGAGTGCCAAGAACATGGCGTCGGTGCCGTGCCGCTGGGGCCACAGCTGGACGTAGTCCCCCAGTTCGCACTCCGGAACCTCGGGGAGTGCGTCAGCGGCGCGCAGCAACGTGGCGTCGGGGAACTCCTTCAGGACGTCCTCGACCACCTCGCTGGTCTCGGCGCGGTGCGGCGAACAGGTGACATAGGCCACCACGCCCCCCGGCATGGCGGAGTTCAAGGCGGAGCGGAACAGGTCCCGCTGCAGATCTCCCAGGGCTGCAAGGTCCTCGTACCGACGGCGCCAGCGCGATTCGGGGCGGCGCCGCAGTGCTCCGAGACCGGTGCAGGGGACATCGGCGATGACCCGGGCGAAGCTCGCGGGCTCCCAGTCCGGTGTGCGGCCATCCGAGCACACCACATCAGCCGTGCC
>JBBSRQ010000244.1:0-2454 GCA_038242845.1 Propionibacteriales bacterium
CAAACACCTTCATT
Source organism: Propionibacteriales bacterium (assembly GCA_038242845.1). Taxonomy (GTDB): domain Bacteria; phylum Actinomycetota; class Actinomycetes; order Propionibacteriales; family Propionibacteriaceae; genus Arachnia. The sequence continues at coordinate 15 of JBBSRQ010000244.1, forward strand.
GGAGGAGATATTCGTGCCGAATTTCGCTCCACTCTGGGCGCCCGTTCAGATCGGCTCCACCGGACTGTCCAACCGCGTAGCACTGGCTCCCATTACGCGCATCAGCGCCACCGAGGATGGCCACGCGGGTCAAATCCCGTGGAGTGGTGTAACGGTTGATCCTTCGCTTAGGCGCTGAGGGCCATGATCGTGTCGGAGTCCACCTCGCTTCCCGCCTCAGCGATGGTGCGCATGCGAGAGCGGGCGAGGATGTCGAGGCCGAGATAGCGGCGTCCCTCAGCCCATTCGTCTGTTTGCTCTGCCAGGACCGCTCCGGCCAGGCGGATGATGGCCTCGCGGTTGGGGAAGATCCCGACGGTGTCGGTGCGGCGGCGGATCTCCCGGTTCAACCGCTCGTTGGGGTTGTTCGACCAGATCTGCTGCCAGAGTCCTTCGGGGAAGCTGGTGAATGCGAGGATGTCTGCCCGGGCGGCGTCGAGGTGTTCGTGGGCGTCGGGGAGTTTGCCGTCGACGTAGTCCAGGAGTCGGTCGAACTGGGCGTGCACAGCTGTGGCGTCGGGCTGGTCATAGACACTGTGGAGCATCGCTTTCACGGCCGGCCACATGCTCTTGGGTGTCACGCTCATCAGATTCGCGACGTAATGGGTGCGGCAGCGTTGCCAAGCCGCTCCGGGCAGGTTCGCGGCGATCGCGTCCTTCAGTCCAGCGTGTGCGTCGGAGGTGACCAGCTGCACCCCGGTCAGACCGCGCGCGACCAGGTCGGCAAAGAACGCGTTCCATGCGGGACCGGTCTCGGCCGTGGCGAGACTGGAGTCCGAGGACCTCGCGGCACCCGTCGCCGTTGACCCCGGTCGCGATCAGGACCACGGCGTTCACGACCCGGCCGCCTTCGCGGACCTTCATGGTGAGCGCGTCCGCGGCAACGAAGGTGAACGGACCGGCCTTGGACAGGCTGCGATGCCGGAACTCGTCCACGTGTCGTCAAGGTCCGCGGCCATCCGCGATACCTGCGACTTCGAAAACGAGTTGATGCCCAGGGTTTTCACGAGCTTGTCCATCCGGCGAGTCGAAACCCCGGCAAGGTAGCAGTCCGCGACGACGGTGATCATCGCTGTCTCGGCCCGTTTGCGGCGCTCCATCAACCATTCGGGGAAGTAGGTTCCGGTGCGCAGCCTCGGGATCACCACATCGATCGCGCCGACGCGGGTGTCGATGTCGAGGTCTCGGTGTCGGTAGCCGTTGCGCTGCGCGGTGCGATCGGGGCTGGCTTTGCCCCATTCGGCGCCCGCGACCGAGTCTGCATCGGCGGAAAGGAGGGCGTTGATCATGGTCTGCAGCAGATGCCGCATCAGATCAGGAGACGCGTCGGTCAGGGCTTCTCCGAGCACGGTCGCGGGGTCGACAATATGGGGAGCGGCCATCGTGTTGATGCCTTTCGAGTGGGATGTGAGAGTTTCCTCGAAGGATCACACGGTGACCGCGCCTACGTTATGAGCGACGAGCCGGGCCACCGAGCGTTACACCACTATGCGGGACTCCACTTCCTCGTCCTGGATGGTCACATTGCACAACGCATCACGACGAGCCACGCTCCGGGACAGGGGACCGCTGATGGAGAACAGGATCTGCTGGTCGGCGGTGTCCACGCCGATACTGGCCGAGCTCACATTGAAGATCTCACGGGCATATCGGACGATCTGATCGAAGCGTTCGGCATCCTGTGTTCCTAGCACCTGTAATCGTTCAACGGAGAGAAGACGCATCCGCATTGTCGCGGGGCATCAGAAAGTGCCCTCGGTGTTCCCCGACCTGGGCGCAGATCAGCACACTGCAAGACGCGTACGACGGGCTCGTGCAACGCATAACCCCTCTCAGCACAGCCCCCAATCCCGTCAGACCAGCCCACCCCATGGGGAGTTACTATCTCGAGATTGATTCAATGGGGCTGTCATGTGCGGACCGTGGAACTGCCGATAACGCTTTTTTGAGGGGGACGCGGAGAAGGACATGCCCGTGGGGCATGTCCTTCTCTGTTGTCATTTGTGAGCCTGTTGGGTTCCGGTCAGGGCCTGCGGCGTCGCACGGCGTTGCCTGCCCTGACTGGAAGAGTGTGGGTGGGTTCGCGGTGTGGCGAGCCGTTTCGGGTTACGCGGTGGGTGTTGTGGTGTTCTCGGTGGTGGTCTTGGCGTTCATTTTGTGTTGAACGGCGAGGGCTGCTCCGGCTGCGAGGGCGACTCCGCCGCCGACTCCGAGGAGCCCGAGGTCGGGTCCGCTGCTGTTGGTTCCTTCGACACCCGTGTCAGGGGCACCGGATGGCATGGCGCCGCCTGCTGCTCCGGCACCTGCGCTGGTGTTGAGTTCTCCGTTGACACCGGCGGGGAAGAATCCGCCGGAAGTTACTGCGTCGGGGGTGAGGAAGACGATGTTGAGGACCTGGCCG
>JBBSRQ010000245.1:0-2426 GCA_038242845.1 Propionibacteriales bacterium
CATGGCCCTGCAACGACACCAAGTACATCGTGCACTACCCGGAGAGCCGCGAGATCTGGTCGTACGGCTCGGCCTACGGCGGCAACGCCATCCCGGCCAAGAAGGCGTTTGCGCTGGGCATCGCCTCCAAGATTGGCGAGGACGAGGGCTGGCTGGCCGCCCACATGCTCCTGTTGAAGGCAACCAACCCGGCTGGCCGTGCCTTCCACGTCGCCGCTGCGTTCCCCAGCGCCTGCGGCAAGACGAACTTCGCGATGCTGCGACCCTCCATGCCCGGCTGGAAGGTGGGGACCATCGGTGATGACATCGCCTGGCTCGCCCAGGGTCCGGACGGTCGCCTGCGTGCCATCAACCCGGAGGCCGGCTTCTTCGGCGTGGCCCCCGGTACCGGGTACTCAACCAACCCCACCGCCACAGAGATGTGTGAGCAGGACACCGTCTTCACCAACGTCGCACTCACCGATGACGATGACGTCTGGTGGGAGGGCCTCACCGACGAAGCTCCGGCGCACCTGACCGACTGGCAGGGTCATGACTGGACGCCCAAATGCGAAAGCCCGGCAGCCCACCCCAACTCACGCTTCACAGTCTCTGCGGGCGACTGCAGAACCATCGCGGACACCTGGGATGACCCGCCGGTGTGCCGATCGACGCCATCGTGTTTGGTGGTCGCCGCGCCAGCAACGTGCCACTCGTGGCGCAGGCCCGCAACTAAGAGTACGGCGTCTACATGGGGGCGACCCTGGCCCCCGAGCGCACCGCCGCTGCCGAAGGAACGCTGGGCGAACTTCGCCGCGACCCCTTCGCGATGCTGCCCTTCTCCGGAACGCACATGGCGGACCACTGGCAGCACTGGCTGAATGTGGGCGAGCGACTCGGCAAAACCGGGAACGCCCCCCAAATCTTCCAGGTGAACTGGTTCCGCCGCGGCGCCGACGGTCGCTTCCTCTGGCCGGGCTTCTCGGAGAACTCCCGCGTCCTCGCCTTGATCACCGAGCGCGTCGAGGGGCGCGTCGACGCCGAGGAGTCGCCGTTCGGCCTGGTCCCGGTGGATGGTTCCATCGACTACGCCGCAGCAGGTGTCAGCGAGCAGGATCGGGAGGCGCTGTTCGAGATCGACGCGGAGGCGCTCGGCGCAGAGGCTGACGACACCGACGTTTTCCTCGCCAGCATGGGTCCCAAGGTTCCCGACGCCGTATTGCACCAGCACGGCGAGTTCCGCTCGCGTCTCTGACACGCAGGTCTCGGGCCACCTCAGGCGCTCAGGCCAACTTCCGGCACGACGCGAAGACGTCCGTCCCCAGACGGGCGTCTTCGTCGTCTGTCGGCGGGCTCAGCCGTTGCCCTCGCCAAAGATGCGCCACGCAGACGTGGGGGAGTTCCTCAACAGGCCTCGCAATCATGTGCATCCAGGGCCGCGAGGTAGACGTTCACCACCTGCTCGGGCGTGGCGTCGTCGCCCGGCATATCAACGTCCTTGGACTGGAGGACGAGCAGCAGAAGCACGACGACGGCGACCATGATGATCGCCAACGCCCCCAACAAGGGGGCGAGGGCTCGTTTTCGGTGGCGCTCCATGGGTGTGTCCTCTCGTGTGGTCACCCGTTAGGTCGTGGGGCTACCCCCACTGTGGAGCGGTGCCGGGCTGAGGACTGCCATGACGGTCAGTCCTCCTCCCGGACGTTGCCGCCCTTGGCGTCCAGATCGGAGAGGAAGCGTTCCGCCCACTTGTCGATGGTGTTCTCTGAGACCTGCTTCTTGAGGGCACGCATCCGTCGGCGCTTGTTCTGCGTGGAGTCCGTTGCAGCCTTCATGACCGCGTCCTTCATGCCGTTCAGGTCATACGGATTCACCATGTACGCAGAGCGCAGTTCTCGGGCCGCGCCGGCGAACTCACTCAGCACGAGCGCACCGTCGGTGCCCGGATGGCAGGCGATGTACTCCTTGGCCACCAGGTTCATCCCGTCGCGCAACGGGGTGACGATCATGACGTCGGCGATCCGGTACATGGCAGCCATGGTTGTGCGCGGGAAGGAGGCGTGCCGGTACACGATTGCGGGCCGGCCGACGCCACCCACCTCGGAGTTGATGCGACCCACCAGGAGGTCGATGTCGTCGCGCAGCCGTCGGTACTCGTCCACCCGCTCGCGTGACGGGGTGGCCACCTGTAGGAAGACGGTGTCATCGGGGTCGAGAGTGCCCTCCGTGAACAGCTCACCCATGGCCCTTACGCGCTGACGCAGGCCCTTGGTGTAGTCCAGCCGGTCGATGCCGACGAAGACGGTGGAGGGGTTGCCGAGTTCCGCGAGCAGGGCCTCGGCCTCTGCGATGGCCTCGGGGGAGTTGGCCAGGTCAGCGAAACCCTGGGTGTCGATGGAGATCGGATAGGCCCGGACCACGCAGGTGTGCTTGTCCCGCCCCACCAG
>JBBSRQ010000246.1:0-2421 GCA_038242845.1 Propionibacteriales bacterium
GCACGACTGACAGCACGATGGAGCCCCACAGCCACTTGTTGCTGAACAGGTGGCTGAATGCCGAGGACAGGTCTGAACGGGCGTTGAGCGCGTTGAACAGCTGGGCGAATACCAGCGTCGTGAAGCCGGCGGTGCGCGCCACCGTCAGCGAGTCGGATCCCTGGATGAGGCCGCCCGGCAGGAACATGTCGATCGTCAGCAGGGTGACCGCCCCCATCACCAGACCGATGAAACCGACGCGCTGCCACATGTGCCGGTCGATGATGCGGTCGTCCGGCCCGCGGGGGCTGCGTGCCATGACATCCCCGTCCTCAGGATCCACACCCATCGCCAGTGCCGGACCAGAATCCGTGACGAGGTTGATCCACAGGATCTGGGTGGCCAGCAGCGGCACGGCAATCGTGCCCGCAGCCGCTGCGTCCTCAATACCAAGAACTCCCGCGAGGACGACGCCGAAGAACACCGTCGTCACCTCGCCCATGTTGGAGGACAGCAGGTAGCGCAGGAATTTGCGGATGTTGTCGAAGATGGCGCGACCCTGCCGGACGGCAGCGACGATGGTGGCGTAGTTGTCGTCGGCCAGAATCATGGTGGCCGCCTCCTTGGTGACCTCCGTGCCGGTAATCCCCATGGCCACGCCGATGTCTGCTGTTTTGAGTGCCGGGGCATCGTTCACGCCGTCGCCGGTCATGGCCACCACGAGCTTGTCGGCCTGGAGCGCGTCCACGATCCGGAGCTTGTGCTCGGGCGCGACGCGAGCATAGATGGAGACTTCCCGGGTTGCCTGACGGAAGCCCTCCTCGTCGAGTTGGTCCAGCTCGGCACCCGTCATAGCCCTGGCGCCGGGCTCCGCAAGACCAAGGTCCGCGGCGATCCTGGCGGCTGTCACGGGATGGTCGCCCGTGATCATGATGGTGCGTATACCTGCCCGGTGTGCCTCCTTGATGGCTGCAGCCGCCTCCTCCCGGGGTGGGTCCATGATGCCGACAACACCGGCAAAGATCAGGTCCTCCTCAGCTGAGTCGTCGACGTCATCGTCATGGTCATCCCCGAAGTGGCGGTGTGCCACGGCAAGCGTCCTGTAGCCCTGGGAGGACAACCGCTCCACCGTGGCAACTATGGTGGCGTGTCGTTCCGCATCCATCGGGATCCTGTCGCCCCCGACCTGGACGCTTGTGCAGAGCGCCAGCAACACATCCGGGGCGCCCTTGGTGAACAGTCTTTTGACGCCGGTGCCAGCTTCCCTGTCCAGCACCGACATCAGCTTGCGCTCCGATGTGAAAGGCACCTCCCCCAGCCGCTCGTAGGCCTGCACCCGCTCCCGGGCGCCGTCCAACTTGTGTTGCGCCACGAGGAAGGCCGCCTCCGTGGGATCGCCCTGGATACCCCACCCGTCGGCTTCCTGCAGTTCGGCGTTGTTGGCCAGCGACCCTCCCACCAAGACCGTGCGCGCTTCGAAGAGTGCGTCCTCGGACAACTCCCCCACCACCCCACCCTCGGGTCGGTAGCCGGTTCCGCTGAGTTCTAGTTCGCCGGAGGCGGTGACCACCGTCCGCAGCGTCATCTCGTTGCGGGTCAGCGTTCCGGTCTTGTCGGAACAGATCACCGACGCGGACCCCAAGGTTTCCACGGAGTGCAGGTCCTTCATCACCGCATTACGCTTTGCCAGAGCCTGTACACCGATCGCGAGGACGAGCGACAGGATGGCCGGCAGACCCTCGGGTACCGCGGCGACTGCCAGCGACACGCCGAGGAGCAGGATCGTCACCAGATCCTGTGCAGAATCCACGCCGTTGATGAGGGCCAGCGCCACCATGACCACCACCGCGATGGCGATCACAGCGATGCCCAGCGTCTTGCTGACGACGGCCACCTCGCGCTGGAGTGGGGACGCCTCGGACGCCTCGGACTCGGTTCGGTCCAACATGTCAGCGATGGATCCCATCTCGGTGTCCATGCCAGTGGATGTCACGACCGCTCGGCCCACGCCCTGCACCACCGCGGTGCCCTTGAATACCATGTTGCGACGATCACCCAACGACGTCACGCCGTCGAGGACCCCTGTGGACTTGTCGACGGCTTCAGATTCTCCGGTGAGCGAGGACTCCTGGATCCGAAGACTGGTGGCCGTGAGCAGGCGTGCATCGGCGCCGACGGAATCGCCCTCGGACAGCACGAGGATGTCGCCCGTGACGAGATCATGAGAAGCTACTGACGCCAGTTGCCCGCCCCGCAGCACGGTGGACATCACGGCCGTCATGCTGGCCAGTGCAGCCACCGCGTCGGCGGCCTTGCGCTCCTGCACGAAACCGATGACCGCGTTCGCGACGACGATGACTGCGATGACGATGACGTCGATGGGCAGCCCCTCGGCCCCCTCCGCCAGCCAGGCCGCCAACGAGATGGCCATGGCCACGAGCA
>JBBSRQ010000247.1:0-2411 GCA_038242845.1 Propionibacteriales bacterium
ACCACCGGGATGGTGATCTCAGTGTCGCCAGCGACGGTGGCAGCGAGGAAGCCGGGCTCGTTGTTGTAGATGATGAGAGCCTTCGCGCCAGCGTTCTGGGCGTTCACAGCTTTTTGCGCGAACGAGCACGTGCCGCGCGACGAGATGGCCACCTTGCCGGCAAGGTCAGCAGTTTCGGCCACGCAGCCGAGGGGATCAGTGGTGCGTACCACGGGGATACCGTTCAAGGTCGCAGTGGCCTTGGGTGAACCGGTCGCGTCGTTGAATCCCACGGACTTCTTATCGGCGCCGTCGCGGACGATCATCTCGTCCAGCCGGACCAGCGTACTGTCGTAGGAGGCCACGGAGATCACCCGCGAGCCAGTGGAGGGGCCACCGACGGCCTGGGTGAAGTGGTGGCCGTCGTTACCGGCAGCCGCCACCACGACGATGCCCTTGCTGACGAGGCGGTCCGCGGCTGTTGAGAGCGGACTGCCGGGCCAGGAATCAAAACTGGTCCCGATTGAGATGTTCACAACATCCATGCCGTCCGCCTCGGCGCGCTCCAGCGCCGAGAGGAGAATGTCCTCATCGACGGGGCCCTCGCACCCGAAGACACGGTAGGCGCCGAGAGTGACGTCCGGGGCAACGCCCTTGACCTTCCCGGAGGCGCCGACGATGCCGGCCACGTGCGTGCCGTGGCCCAGGCAGTCATCGGGCCGGGCGTCGGGCTTCGGGACGGGGTCGTAGTTCGGGGAACTGGAGTCGGCGTTGTAGTCGTCGCCGACGAAGTCGTACCCGTAGGCGATGCGTGCGTTCGGGAAGGGTGTCGCGTCGTCGGTGCCGCTGCCACCCAGGTCGGGGTGGTCGACGTCGATACCGGAGTCGATGATGCCCACCTTGACACCCTTGCCAGTGAAGCCCAGTTGGCTCTGCACGACATCGGCGCCCGTCATGGCGATGGCCGAGTACAGCTCGGGGCTGACGGCTTGGGGTTCGGGTGCGGTGACCGGGACGACCGGGTACACAGCCTTCACACCTGGGAGCGTGGCGTAGGTGCCGGCAGTGGTGGCGGAGGCCTCCACGGAGAAGCCGTTGAACAGACTGGTGTAGGTGCGCGACACCTCTGCCGGAAGGCCCTCGACGCGGGCGTCGGTGATGAACTTGTCCTGCTGGGCCTGAATGGTGCGTTTCGCACCGCCGACGGAGGTCGGGGTGCTCTTCAATTCGACGAACCACTTGACAGTGGTCGCGAAGCGGGTCGTGATGTCGGGGCTGGTGACGTAGTCATTGGAATCACCCAGAGATGGATCTTCGGGGTCGGCGGTCGCGATGTGGGCCGGTGCGAGCAGCACCATTGCTGCTCCCAGGCCCAGGGCACGGCGCCAGGGGATTCTTCGCGTCATCCTTGGTCTCTTTCGCAGTGTCGCGGACGGTCGCGCCTGAAAGTAACCGCCGGGCACGACCGCTACTCGTGAAACCGCGCCAACTGTTCCCCCGAGTGGTTCCATGCAAGTTCTGACGCAGCTCCCCACGCAAGAGTGGCTATAACAGTTTGATAACAGGATTGTTGCCGGGGGTGGACGGATGCTAGCGTTAACATTAAGTGAGTGCGGCACACGGATGTGTCGGATCGCGCTGTACGAAGGAGTACGTATGGCAAAGCTGTTGGAGTTGAAGAACATCAGCAAGACCTTTCCCGGCGTCAAGGCGTTGCAGAACGTCAACCTGAACCTCGAGGCCGGCGAGGTGCTCGGTCTCTGCGGGGAGAACGGTGCCGGGAAGTCGACGTTGATGAAGATCCTGACCGGGATCTACACCGCCGAACCTGGTGGTGAGATCTGGCTCGAGGGCAAACAGGCGCACGTCCACGACGTCAACCACGCCCGCGACCTCGGGCTGTCGATCATTCACCAGGAACTGAACATGGTGCCCGACCTGACGGTCGCCCAGAACCTGTTTCTCGGCCGTCCCGGGAGCCACTCCGGCGGGTGGATCAACGACAGGAAGCTCAACCAGGAGGCTGCCGAACTCTTCGAGCGACTGGGCATGAACGTCGATCCCAAGGCGTTGATCTCGACCCTGTCCATTGCGCGCCAGCAGATGGTGGAGATTGCTCGCGCCTTGTCCTACAACTCACGGATCCTCGTGATGGACGAGCCTACTGCCGCCCTGACGATCTCAGAGACGGAAGCCCTGTACGGGATGATCCGCGACTTCGTGACGCCGGAGACCGGCCTCATCTACATCTCCCACCGCATGCCGGAGATCGAGGAGATCACCGACCGCGTATCGGTACTGCGTGACGGCCAGTACATCGGCACCGTCGTGACCAAGGACGTGCAGATGCGCGAAATCATCTCCATGATGGTGGGACGTGAGGTCTCCGCTGAGGCCAGGCCACACACCACACCCCTCTCCGACGAGGTGGT
>JBBSRQ010000248.1:0-2362 GCA_038242845.1 Propionibacteriales bacterium
CACCGACATCCTGCGGCTGCAGGGTCAAGACACTTTCACCGAGACGGTCCCGATGCTGGACGCCGACGGTGGCATGACCGCCACGGACGTCGACAGGACACTCGACGTCGACATCGCGGTGCGGTGGGGGACCGGCTACGACACCACGTTCAAGTCCTTCGTCAACATCATTGCCACGCCGAAGGGCGGCACGCACGTGCAGGGCTTCGAAAGAGGCCTGACGCGGTCCTTCGTGAAGTCGCTGGAGGGGACCCGCCTGCTCAAGAGCGGTGAGGAGATCATCAAGGATGACTGCCTCGAGGGGATGACCGCCGTCGTCACCGTCCGCCTTGCGGAGCCACAATTCGAGGGCCAGACCAAGGAAGTGTTGGGCACCCCGCCCGTCCAGCGCCTCGTTGCCCGCATCGTCGAGGCGGAGATGGTGGAGTTCCTCACCAGCAACAAGTCCGCAGTCAAGGCCGTGGCCCGCACCGTCATGGAGAAGGTCGTCTCAGCCGGGCGTACCCGTGTGCAGGCGAGGGCCCACCGGGAGAACCAGCGACGCAAGACGGCGCTGGAATCCTCCACCCTCCCCCCGAAACTGAAGGACTGCCGCACCACAGACGGGGAACGCAGCGAGCTGTTCATCGTGGAGGGCGACTCCGCGCTCGGCACCGCCAACGTGGCGCGGAACTCTGAGTTCCAGGCGCTGCTGCCCATCCGGGGCAAGATCCTCAACGTGCAAAAGGCGTCCGTGGGGGACATGCTGAAGAACGCCGAATGCGCCTCGATCATCCAAGTGATCGGCGCTGGCTCCGGCCGCACCTTCGACCTTGATGCCTCCCGCTACGGCAAGGTCATCTTCATGGCCGACGCCGACTCGGACGGCGCGCACATCCGATGCCTGCTGGCCACCCTGTTCTTCCGGTACATGCGGCCATTGGTGGAGGCCGGCAAGGTGTACTCGGCCGTGCCGCCGCTGCACCGCTTCGAACTGATCAAGCCCAAGCGGGGGCTGGACAAGTACGTCTACACCTACACCGACGCCGAGTACCAGCGGAAGCTTGCCGAGTTCACCAAGAAGGGCCAGGCATTCAAGGAGCCCCAGCGGTACAAGGGCCTCGGTGAGATGGATGCCCACCAGTTGGCGGAGACCACGATGAGTCCCCGGCACCGCACGCTGCGCAGGTTGACCGTCGACGATGGTGCCAACGCGGATCGCGTGTTCGAGATGTTGATGGGCAACGACGTCGCGCCCCGGAAGCAGTTCATCGTCCAGGGAGCCTACTCGCTCGAGTCGGACCGGATCGACGCCTGATGGAGCCGGCTGGACTGCGCAAGGTGGGTGTGGCGACGCTCATCGTGGGCTTCGTGCTGGGGATCATCGTGCCGTTTGCCCAGTTCGGGGGAAAATTTCCCGCGGCGTGGGTACTGGGGGTGGCCGTGCTCCCGCTGCTGTGGTCAGCGGTATGGACGTATCGGGCGCGTCGGCAGAACTGGTGGCTGGTCCTGCTGGGGCAGTGGGTCTCCCTGATACTGGCTTGTTGGTGGTTCTTCGGCACTGCGACCGGTTGGGCTCCGCAGTCGGTTCTGGCAGGTGCGGTGTTCGGGACCCTGATCCTTGCTATCTGGATGGTCCCGGTGGCGATCATCGCCGCTTTTCCGTCGCGCCGCTGACACACACCACGAAGGGTCCTCAACGAGCCGCTGTGTGGGGCAGCTAGAAGTACCGGGGACGTCGAAGGCCGCTCGAGAATGCCTTGGCGAAGCGTTCCGCTTCCGTGCCCAGGGGATTGTCGGTCACTGTGTAGGCCCAGGTGGCGCTGGGTCGACGCAACCCGGCGCCCTCAAGATCCAGGCGACCCTCACGCACCGGGGCTGCAGCCACGATGCGCCTGGCACTGGCGATGCTGCCTGGAACAATCGATGGCCATGCGGTGGCAAGGATGCGGTTGAACTCGTCAAGAGGATCCTCCCTGACCAGGACCCGCAGGTGGATACCCTCCCGGACCGATGTCGCATACGCGAGGTGCTCACTCCACCCCTGGTCGACACTGCTGAGCAATGCCGTCCGGGTGGCGGCGACGGCTTCCTCCTCCGGTACGGCACGCAGGAGACGTGCCACGACGCCGGGGTCCCGGGACAGGATCGCCATCACGGCTGGATCGCTCGTGAGCCACTCCTCGCGGAGGCCGAGCAGTGTGCGGCGCTGGAGTCCCAGGAGCCGACCGTAGCGCTGGGTGAGCGCCCTCAGGCTGGCGTGGGACCCGTCGCTGACCTGTTGGGCGTGGGCAGGTAGCTGGCACAATCGCGGGTCCAGTACCTGCCCGGCATCGGTGAACTGTACGGGGGCTCGATGATCGGGCTCAGCCTGCGCGATCAG
>JBBSRQ010000249.1:0-2331 GCA_038242845.1 Propionibacteriales bacterium
GACGCTCAGCACTCCGAGGCCGATCGGCGCCAGCTGGGCCGTGGCCGGGTTGCTCTTGAACCACTTGCGCGTGACGACACGCGAATAGAGGTCGGACTTGGTCTTGTCCTGCACGCCCGCGTACTTCGCGTCCGCCAGTTGGCTGACGCGGACCTCGTCGCCTTCCTTGAACAGCCGGTCCAGCAGCTTGCTCTCGTACTTCTCGATGGGATCCGCCTGCCGCCGCGTCCGCGTCAGCAGATGGTCATTGTTGCCGGCGTCGCTGATCCGCATGTGGCCGCGAACAGCGAGGTCCACGAGGGTGGCGGAGATGTCCACGTTGTCTGCGGTGGCGTCGATGAGCGTCCCCACCTCACCGGGACGGGTGCCCTTCGGGGGACGGAACGCGACGGCAACATTCTGCTTGCCCTTTTTCTTGCCGATGCGCTCGTTGTCGCCCTTGCCCGGAGTGAGGCCCGGTGTCAGCCCGACGTACACGTCGTCGCGGGCGTGGCGTCGGAAGACGACGACGAGTGCCGCGATGGCCCCGAGACCCAGCAACCCCGTGGTGGCGCCGGTGCCAGGGGTCAACTCGAACATGTTGCTGGCGTTCACACGGCGGGTCTTGATCTGCTGGACACCGCCGAACGTGCCTGCCGGGAAGCCGGCGACGACCTGGACGGGGTTGCCCGGGGGCAGCAGCCCGATCGTGTAGGTGGCGGTGGTGCCGACGGACGCGGCGTCGCACTTCTCCTGGAAGTCACGGCCGAGGAAGCATGCGGTCCTCGACACCTCGGCGGGGCCGTTGACCGTGACCTGCACGTCAGACATGCGCGACGACGTGGCCGCACCGATGGCGTTCCAGCTGAACTCGTCGAGACCGCTCTGGGCCTGGTCGGAGACGATGAGCCCCTGCACGTTGTACTGCACGACGTAGCTCTGGGGGTCGGTGTAGAAGGTGTCCTCCCTTCCCACGCGGAGAACGACGTTGCCGTCCTCTCGCTCCACCTGGGTGTCGTCCCTGGCGCCGGAGGGGGAGGAGACCTGGATGTTGGAGATGGGGAAGGAATACCACTCGTCGGGATTCTTGCCATCCTCCTGCCTCTCCGGGAAGGAGAAGACGGGTCCGCGTCCGCGCAACTGGCTGAAGTCCATGGTCATATCGATGGTGACCTGCGTCACGCCGTCGGCGGTCAGGGTGGCATCGATGTGGTATTTCGTGATCGGGGCGGAAGTGTCCGCATTGGCGGGCGACGCCAGTCCCACCACGGTCATCATCGCCACCAGTAGTGCGGCCAGTCCCAAGCGCAACGTCCTCATGTCAACCAAGGGTAGCGACGGCACAAGCGGCTCAGGCCGTGGGAGGTGATCCGGGTGGCCTGAGCCGGTGGACTCACACGCCCAGTGCGGCAGCCATCTGCTCGCGAAGGCCCCTGAGCAGGCCCGCGGCCAGCGTCCGCGCTGCTGTTCCGGAAGACGAGTCGCTGGGGGAGAGCACCACCTCGAGGTAGCACTTGAGCTTCGGCTCGGTCCCCGACGGGCGAGCCACCACGTGGATGCTCTCGCCAGTCAGCTCCACTGCGTCGGTGGGGGGCAGATCCGCCCCGCCTACGAGGAGGTCGCGGTATTCGACGGGCTCGTCGAGCAGGTGCGTCGGTGGGTTGGCCCGCAGGTGGGCCATGGCGTCGGCGATCTCGGAGAGGTTCTCCACCCGCACCGCCAACTGGCTGGTGGCGTGCAGGCCGTGCGTGGCGGCGATGTCGTTGAGACGGTCCTCCAGCGTCTGGCCGTTGGACTTCAGCTCGGCCACGAGCCGCAGAACGGTCAGGGCAGCCGTGAGACCGTCCTTGTCCGGGACGGACCGGGGGTCGCAGGAGTACCCGATGGCCTCCTCGTAGCCGAATGCCATGTCCGGGACGCGGCCGATCCACTTGAACCCGGTCAGGGTGGTGACGTGCTCGCGACCAGCGGCGTGCGCCATCTTGCGCAGCAGGGTTGATGACACCACGGAGTTAGCCAGCACGCCAGGGGCGCCGGAGGAGATGATGGCATCGCCCAGCAGGCCGCCGAGCTCGTCGCCCGTCAGCATGCGCCAGCGGCCGTCGATGCGGCTGGCGACGGCGCACCGGTCCGCATCCGGGTCGTTGGCGATCACGACGTCCGCGATTTTCTCCTCGGCGAGGGCGAGCGCCAGGTCGATGGCACCCTTCTCCTCAGGGTTCGGGAAGGCAACGGTGGGGAAGTCGGCGTCCGGCTCGGCCTGCTCGGGCACCTCGATGCCCGCCGGGAAACCGGCGGCGGCGGCGACGTCGCGCATGGACTTGCTGCCCACGCCGGGCATGGCGGTGTGCA
>JBBSRQ010000250.1:0-2267 GCA_038242845.1 Propionibacteriales bacterium
CACCGTGACCGCGGAGCGGTTGACGGTAACGATGATCGGGTACCGGCCGCGCCGCAGGGCTGTGGTCAAGGTGACGGTGCGCGACAGCACCGACGTCTTCTACATCAAGGTGTGCCGGGCGCGGCTCTTCGACGACATCCTCGCGAAGCATCGGCTTCTCCTGGAGGCAGGCGTTCCGGCGCCGAGTGTGGCGCTCGTCACCTCCGACCACCTCATGGTGACGCGTGAACTCCCCGGACAGTCACTGGCCAGGGCGCTCTTCGATCCGGGCGACCCGTGCACGGCACAGCAGCTCATCGGCGTAATGGATGCCATGCCGGTGACGGTCTCACGGTTGGAGCGACGTCCACCCTGGACCGACGCGGTCGCTCACTACGCGTCGATGGTGACCTCCGCAGTGCCCACACTCGGACCGGACCTGGCGTGGGCCGTCGAGCAGATCAATGCTGGCCTGGCGGGCGTGCCGCCGGGGGACGAGCCGACCCATGGCGACTTCCACGAAGGACAACTGCGTGTGGCGGATGGGAAGATCGTCGGGATACTCGACGTCGACACCATCGGTCCCGGCCGCAGAGCCGATGACCTCGCCTGCCTGATGGCACACCTGTCCACCATCCAACGGATGAACCCCCACCAGGAAGCCAAGGTGCGCGACCTGCTGGCCCGGTGGGTGCCCGTCTTCGATGAGAGAGTCGACCCCGTCGAGTTGCGCCTGCGGACCGCGGCCGTCGTCATCAGCCTCGCCACGGGGCCCTACCGGGGTCAGGAGCAACGGTGGGAGGACACCACAACCGGAATGGTGGAGACGGCGATCGCTCTGGTGCGACAAGTCGCCTGAGCAGCCCAAGCCACACGCGACATCACGGCCGGTGTCGTCCTGGGAAAGCGCATGGTGAACGGTGTGGTGCCCGGTGCGCGTCCCCGGAGCATCTCCGGGCATGTTGCGGGACGGTAACGATTGCACCCCCCGTGGAGCGCTGCGGTGGGGCAGGCAGTATGGTCAGCTATCCGCAGGCCCTATCTGTATTCCACAGCTCTCCCAGGAGGAACACGCATCGTGAAGAAGTCACTGCTGAAGCTTGCTTCGGTGATCGGAGTCAGCGCACTCGTGCTGGCCGGTTGCGCCGAAGCCCCAGAAACCACCACCCCCGGTGAGCCCACCGCGGCGGTGTCGCCCACGGATGGCGCATCCGTGGAACCGACCGACAGCATGGCGCCCGCCGCCGACTTCAAGGCGTGCATGGTCTCCGACGCCGGTGGTTTCGACGACAAGTCATTCAACGAGACCGCCTACGCCGGCCTGACCCGTGCGAAGACGGAGCTGGGCATCGAGACGGGTGAGATCGAGTCGAATGCCGAGAGCGACTTCGCCCCGAACATCCAGTCGATGATTGACGCCGACTGCAACATCGTCGTCACCGTCGGCTTCCTGTTGGCCACCGCCACGGAGGCAGCTGCCAAGCAGAACCCCGAGGTCGAGTTCGCGATCGTCGACAACGGCTCCTTCGAGGGCGTCGACAATGCCAAGGGCCTCGTCTTCAACACCGCGGAGTCCTCCTTCCTCGGCGACTACCTCGCTGCTTCCATGAGCCAGACGGGCAAGGTCGGAACCTTCGGTGGCCTGAACATTCCCACCGTCACCATCTTCATGGACGGCTTCGCCCAGGGTGTTGCCCACTTCAACGAGGTCAAGGGCAAGGACGTCCAGGTCATCGGTTGGAACGCCGAGACCCAGGACGGACAGTTCGTCCCCGGAAACGACCCGTTCGGCAACATCGACGGTGGCAAGAACACCGCCAACACGCTGATCGCACAGGGCGCTGACATCCTCTTCCCCGTCGCCGGCCCCGCCGGTCTGGGTGGACTGCAGGCGGCCCAGGCCTCCGGTGGCAAGGTCAACGCCATCTGGGTCGACACTGACGGCTGCATCTCGGCCGCCGAATACTGCCCCAGCATCGTCTCCTCGGTCTACAAGGGCATGGACGTTGCAGTGTTCGACGTCATCAAGGCCGCCATGGACGGCAACTTCAGCAGCGAGGAGTTCGTCGGCACCCTCGAGAACGGCGGCACCGGCCTTTCCGAGTTCCACGAGTTCGACGACAAGGTCTCGGCCGAGATCAAGGGCGAACTTGATGCGATCAAGGCGGATATTATCGCCGGCACCATCAAAATCACCTCGAAGGCAGCCGAAGATCTCTGAGTGACTCCATGACGGCTGGTCGGGGTCTCCCCGACCAGCCGTCATTGTGGGACATGGGACACGCGGC
>JBBSRQ010000251.1:0-2230 GCA_038242845.1 Propionibacteriales bacterium
CATGCGGCGCGTGCCGGATGAGATCGGAGCCGTGCCGCGGAACCTGCGTCTCGCGCTGCCGGACTTCCGGTACCGCGCCGTCGACGCCTCGGGCGTGGTGGAGAACGAGCTGTGCCCCGTCATGGTGGCAGAGGTGGACCCCGACGATCTGGTCTTCGACCCCACCGAGGTGGCCGAGCACGCCTGGGCCGACTGGGCCGACCTTCGCAGGACCGCTGCCACGATGCCGCACCTGCTGAGCCCGTGGAGCGTGGAGCAGATCAATGCCCTGGGTGACGACCCCTGGGCGTCCCAGCCGGCTTCCTGATCCTGGTGACACGCTTCGACGTCGTCGTGGTTGGTCTGGGCCCGGCTGGCCGCGCACTGGCGCACCGGCTGGCGGCTGCAGGCCTGGATGTCCTGGGGGTTGACCCCCACCCCGAGCGGTCCTGGCCCCAGACATTGGGCGGTTGGCGCCGCCAACTGCCCGGATGGCTTCCCGGAGACGCGGTGGCGGCCGCGGCCCGCGACCCGGAAATAAGGGCCGCTTCGCGCTACCCCATCCGCGACGAGTACGCCATCCTCGACAACGCCGCCGTGCAGCGTGCCACCCCGCTGACAGGCGTGACTGTGGAGGAGCGACTCCTCGAGGATGGCGGCGTGGCGGCGCTGCGTGGTCGTGCCCCCATGGTGGTGGACGCCCGCGGGGCCCGACCGGCGGGGAGTCCGGGAACCGTGCCGCACCAAACCGCGTACGGCCTCCTCGTGTCACCGTCCGTGGCCGCGCCCGTACTGGATGGTGCGCAGGCTGTCCTGATGGATTGGCGACCCTTCGACGGCGGCAGCCGATGGGGCAGCACGTCACCCACATTCCTCTACATCATCCCCATGCCCGACGGGCGGGTGCTGCTGGAGGAGACCTGCCTCGCGGGCGACCCCGGACTCACGCAGGAGGATCTCCGCCGACGCCTGCTGCAGCGTCTTGAACGCCACGGTCTTGGCGCCGCGGACATCGCTGATGCCGAGGTGGAGCGCGTATCCATCCCGCTGGTGCGACCCGGGAGGCACACCGACGGCGTGCTCCGATTCGGTGCCGCCGGCGCCCAGAACAACCCGTTCAGCGGCTACACGTTCTTCGCGTCCCTGGCCGCGGTCGACCTCGTCGTGGCAGCAGCCCTCCGCGGCGAGATGCCGCGGCGGGACCAGCCCCTGTTCGTGCGTCGGCGTGCCCTGCACGGACTGCTGCATCTGTCCCCGGATGACACCTACGCGCTCTTCGACGCGTTCGGACGCCTGTCGCCGGATCAGCAGCGGGCGGTCCTCGATGCAGACACGCGTCTGCCGCAGCTCGTGGCCGCGATGACAAGGCAGTTCAGCCTGATGCCCGCGCGTTCCGGGATGGGACTCGCAAGAGCAACCCTGTTTCCCTGACCGCGAAGTGGTGTCGAATTCAGCCCTGTTCGTGGCTGGCGACGGTGAGGACCTCGGCGCCCGTGTCGGTGACTACCAGCGAGCTCTCGAACTGGGCGCAGCGGGACTTGTCCAGGGTGACGACGGTCCAGTCGTCGTCCCACACCTCCGCCTCGGGTGAGCCCAGCGTCAGCATCGGCTCGATGGTGAAGGTCATGCCCGGCTTCATGACGGTGTCCAGGCGCGGCTCGTCGTAGTGCAGGATCACCAGCCCGGAGTGGAAGGCGGTGTGGACGCCGTGACCGGTGTAGTCACGCACGACGCCGTAGCCGAAGCGCTTGGCGTAGGACTCGATGACACGGCCGATGACCGACAGCGGGCGTCCGGGCCGCACTGCCTTGATGGCGCGCCGCAGCGCCTCCTGCGTGCGTTCTGTGAGCAGGCGCGACTCCTCGTCCACGTCACCGCAGAAAAAAGTCCCGCAGTTGTCGCCGTGGACGCCGTTCTTGAAGGCGGTCACGTCGATCTTGACGAGGTCACCGTCCTCCAGGGGACGCTTGTCGGGGATGCCGTGGCAGATGACCTCGTTGACCGACGTGCACACGGACTTGGGGTAGCCCCGGTATCCGAGCGTGGACGGGTAGGCGCCGTGATCGAGCATGTAGCTATGGGCGACGGCGTCCAGTTCGTCGGTGGTGACACCGGGCGCGATGGCACGGGCGGCAGCGTGCATGGCGTCGGCCGCGATCCGGCCCGACTCCCGCATCCGTTCGATGACCTCGGCGCTCTGCACGTGGCTGCCCGTGTACGGCTTCGGGGCCTCGCGGCCGACGTACTCGGG
>JBBSRQ010000252.1:0-2215 GCA_038242845.1 Propionibacteriales bacterium
AGCAGCCCGAGGTGGGAGGCTTTCGCGCCGGCGAAGAGCATCGCCGACCCGTTGGGGCACGCCGCCACGCACGCTCCGCACCCAATGCAGATGGCGGCGTCGAAGGCGAGGTCGGCGTCGTCCTTGGGGATGAGGACGGCCTGCGCGTCGGGGGCGGAGCCGGTGGGTGCGCTGATGTAGCCGCCGGCCGCGATGATCCGGTCGAAGGAGCTGCGGTCGACGACGAGGTCTTTGATGATCGGGAACGCCGCGGCGCGCCAGGGTTCGACGTCGACGACGTCGCCGTCGCGGAAGCTTCGCATCTGCAGTTGGCAGGTCGCGATGAGTTCGTCGGGGCCGTGCGCGACGCCGTCGATGACCACGCCGCAGGAGCCGCAGATGCCTTCCCGGCAGTCGCTGTCGAAGGCGATCGGGTCGTCACCGGACAGGGTGAGTTGCTCATTGAGGACGTCGAGCATTTCTAGGAACGACATGTCCGGGGGGACGTCCTCGACGTGGTAGCTGACCATGCTGCCCTTGGCTTGCCGGTTGCGCTGTCGCCAGACGCGGACGGTGATGTTCACTTGTAACTCCGCTGGGTCATCTTGACGTCGGTGAAGAGCAGTTCTTCCTCATGCAGGAACGAGAAGATGTCATGGACGGCACCGCCCTCGGTGAACAGCTCGGTCATCGGCCGATCCATCCGAAAAAGATTGCGAACGGCGGAACGAGGAACCCGACAATGATCACCAGCGAAATCACGACCGCCAGCTGATTGAGATGGCGCCGACGGGGCACACTCGTGTTCGCGCCCAAGGTGGCGAAGGCACTCCAGAACCCGTGCCGTATGTGGAAGCCCAGCGCGAGCAGGGCAATCGTGTAGCTCAATACCACCCACCAGATCTGGAAACCGTTCACCAGACGCACATAGGGGCTGTTCGACGCGCCACCGGGAGCGATGTAGTCCGCGGACAGATGCAGCAGGTGGTAGACGATGAACAGGGCCACGACGAGCCCACCCCAGCGCAAGGTGAACGAGGCGTAGGTGCGTTGCACCCCGCCCCGGTGCTTGGTGCTCTGATAACGCTTCCCGGCGCCGCTTCGACTCGACGCCACATGGGCCTTACGCCACAACATCAAGGCGGCATAGAAATGCAGGAGAACACTGGCGAGCAAGACCACCCGGATGATCCACAACGCGCCCGCGTGCGGCAAGATGGGTTCGCCGAGCTCCCGCAGATGCGCGGCGTAGCCGTCGAAGGCGGCTTTGCCCGAGAATGCCTTGAGGTTGCCGTACATGTGGGCCAGCAGATACAGCACCATGATCAGCCCGGAGATCGCCATCGCCGCCTTGTAGCCCACGGTTGAGCGCATCGCTGTCCAACGCCGCTGGTGCCGATCGGTGATAACCACCTCCGCATCCTAAGCCGCGCTGATCCGCCTCCACTACCGATCGCGGTGTCCTCAGGGGAGCTTGGCCACGGTCAGCAGAACCGCGGAGTCCTCCAGTGCCTGCAGGCTGTGCCGGGCGTTGGGCACCTTCAACAAATCACCCGGCCGACCCTCCCAGGACTCCTCCCCCGAGGTCAACCGAACCCGGCCCGCAGGACGTGCACTGTCGCCTCCCCCGGATTGGCGTGCTCCCCTAACTCCGCGCCGGCGATCAAGGCGACCACCGTCTGGCGCAGCACCCGTTCATGACCGCCCACCACGGTGTCCGCGGCGTGGCCGCTGTGCGTCGCCGCCCGTTCCAGTTGCTGACGGGCCAAGGCTTCCAAAGAAATCCGCTGCATACGCAACACTGTCCCACGCACCCACCCCCGTCAACCGACCTGGCTGCACCAAGCCGGGACGGTGGGAACGCGATGCCGAAGCGGATTGAGCCGAGTCGCGCTGTCCCGGCAGGCATTGATCGAGCCGCACCCGCTTCCGTGGACAGCGGTGCGCGTCCGTGGCACTGTGGTTGGTGCTGGGACAACAGCCAGCCCGGACCGGTCGTCGTGCGTCGACGGCCGTGAGTTTCCACTCGATGCCGGGCACGTCGGTGACCTCCCCCTCGGGAGACAGCACCATGCGCGTAACTCGCCGCAACAATGTGCTCCCTCGAGTCAGCGTTCCCTGCTCCACCCTACCCCGCGGATCGCAGACCCTCACGCCGCATACCCCGCGGGGTACGCGGCCCACTCCACACCCGGCGTTGCTCCGCGGGTGCGCTCGCACCCTCGGAGACCGCATG
>JBBSRQ010000253.1:0-2195 GCA_038242845.1 Propionibacteriales bacterium
CGTGAAGTTCCTTCCAACGACCGTCCGACTCGGGTCGCCTCTCTGGAGGAGGTGGCCGATTCCTTCCTCGGCGACGGCACCACCGTCGTCGACATCGCCTACTCCGGTATCAACTACAAGGACGCCCTCGCGCTGACCGGCCGGCCGGGGGTGGTGCGCCAGACGCCGCTCGTGGCGGGCATCGACATGGTCGGCACCGTTGTCAGCTCCGATGACAGCCGCTTCTCGGTCGGCGACTGGATCATTCTCAACGGCGCCGGTCAGTCCGAGAACAGGCACGGAGGGCTCGCGACCAGGGCCCACATCGACCCGGCACTCGCCATCCCGCTGCCCCATGGCATTTCCCCGGCACGCGCGGCCGCGCTCGGGACTGCTGGCTACACCGCCGCGCTGGCCGTGGCAAGACTGGTCCGCGAGGATGTTTCCCCTGATGACGGTGCAGTGCTGGTCACGGGCGCCACCGGTGGCGTCGGGTCCATCGCCACCATGCTGCTTGCCCGTGCAGGGTTCGAGGTGGCGGCGTTGACGGGGCGCGCCGACCAGTTCGGGGACTACCTGCGCAGTCTCGGGGCGACATCGGTCGTCGAACGATCCGAGCTCACCTCGTACGGCAAACCACTGCAATCCGCCCGCTGGGCCGGCGTGGTGGATGCAGTGGGCGGGGTGGTGCTGGCCAACGCCCTGGCGCAGACCAGACCGGGCGGAGTCGTGGCTGCATGTGGCCTTGCGGGAGCCGCCGATCTCCCCACCACCGTGATGCCGTTCATCCTTCGCGGTGTGACACTCGCGGGGATCGACTCCGTGTGGGCAACGCCCGGGGCACGCACGCAGGCGTGGGCATTGCTGGCCCGCGACCTGAACTTTGACCTGCTGGACTCTCTGACCGAATCAGTACCGCTGGAGGGTGCGATCGCAGCGGCGGAGCGACTCCTCGAGGGCAACGCCCATGGGCGCATACTCGTCAAGATCACAGACCACTGAACGTTGAATCCCCACCCATTGCCTGTGAGGGGTTCACTGCTGCGGCCCAGATCGAGCCCATCTCCCTCATCGATCGATCCATGATCGCAAGCATGGCCGCCGCGGCGTGGTCCGCGTCACCGGCCTGAATGGAGGTGGCGATGTCCACATGGAGTTGCAGCGCCTCCGGAGCCGGGTACCGCGGCATCAGCCCGTACTGCATGCGTCCCGTGAGCACCTCGTGCACGAGGTGGTGCATGCGGCTGAACATCTCGTTGCCGCTCATGGACAGAACCGATGCGTGGAACAGCCTGTCGAGTCGGAGGAACTCGACGTTGTCCCCCTCTTTTCCCGCCTGCCACAATTTTCCCGAGAGCGCCACCAGCCGGCTTGCCTCACCCAGGGACGTCCGCATCGCCGCGATTCTCGCTGCAGCTGGCTCGACCGCGCTGCGGAGCTCCGTCAACGATCGCAGTTGGGCAACCCTGCTGGTTCCTGCCAGTCGCCACCGTATGACCTGGCTGTCAAAAACGTTCCAGCTCTCCAACGGTTGGACGGTGACACCCACGCGCCGCTTCGACTGGATCAACCCCAGAACCTGCAGCCCGCGAAGTGCCTCTCGAACCACTGGCCTCGACACCTGGAACCGTGCCTCGATGGACTCCATCGTGAAGATCGTCCCCGCAGGGAGTGCCCCATTGCAGATCTCCGGGCCGAGGGCGTCCAAGACGTAGCTGTGGAGATCGCCCGGCGTACCTCCGTCGGCGCGGACGACTGTCAATCCGGTGGGCATGGACTGATCATATCAATTTGGACACAATCGTTGATTGATCTGACCTTTAACCTTAAACTCGGAGGATCAGAAGACGTACAGGCGCGTCTCAGAATCATCGACGCAGAGCTGCGCCGATCCAGGACGGAGTCATCATGAAGAAGAAACCATCCGCCATTCGCATTCTCGCGGCTGCGACGACCGCGGCCCTGGCACTTGGTCTCATCAGCTGCAGTGCCTCGCCTGACGTCGAGGAGGACGGCGAGATCAAGGGTTCGACGATCCGTGTGACGTTGGCAAACCACGTGTGGACCGAAACCATCAAGGACCTCATCCCCGAGTTCGAGGAGTCAACGGGAGCCAAGGTGGAGATCACGCAACTGGCCGAGGACCAGCTCTCCGACCAGTACAACGTGAAGCTGAACGCCGGCACCGACGAGATCGACGTGCTGATGTATCGCCC
>JBBSRQ010000254.1:0-1852 GCA_038242845.1 Propionibacteriales bacterium
CGTTAAGGTGACCGTGAGTCTGGATTCGGCCGCCCCGCCGCTCGGGGTAGCACCGTGCTTGCTACCTCAGGTAGCATCAGGGCATGAAGCTGAGCGTGAGCCTGCCGCCGGAGGACGTCGAGTTCCTTGACGCGTTTGCCCAATCTCGCGGTTACCAATCGCGCTCCGCGGCAGTGCAGAAGGCAGTCGCGCTGCTCCGTCATGACGAACTCAGCGGTGCCTACGCCGACGCGTGGCAGACGTGGGACGAGTCGGGCGATGCCGGTGCGTGGGAGGCCGTTGCCGCGGATGGGCTCGAGGGCTAGATGCGTCGTGGGGAGATCTACCTCGTCGAACTGGATCCGGCCTACGGCGCCGAGGCGAGCAAGACACGACCAGCGGTCATCGTAAGTAACGATGGGGCAAACGCAACGGCCGCGCGCCTGGGTCGGGGGGTGGTGACGGTTGTCCCCGTAACGTCAAGTATCAAACGGATCTATCCATTTCAGGTCATGCTTCCTGCGTCGGCCACCGGTCTGCCGCGCGACTCCAAGGCGCAGGCCGAGCAGGTCCGCTCGGTCACGATCGACCGGATCGGCGCGAGAACCGGACTGGCGCCCATGGAGCTGTTAGACCAGCTCGACCACGCGCTTCGCCTGCACCTAGATCTCTAACGGAGCTCGTCGGCCAGCTCGCGGAGCTTGTTCTTGGCCACCTTGTCCAACGTGGCCTTCGGCAACTCGTCCAGGAAGTACACCGCCCGGGGCCGCTTGAAGTCGGCCAGGCCCGCGCAGCCGTCCAGCACCGCCACCCGGATCTCGTCCTCGCTCACGGCGCAGCTGGGTCCCCGGACGGCGAACAGCACCGGGACCTCGCCGAGCATCGCGTGGCGCTGCGCCACCACTGCTTGGGCATCAAGCGTCCCGCGGCCGAACAGCCCCAGGACGAAGCCCTCTACCTGGCTGGCCGACACGTTCTCCCCGCCGACCTTGAGGATGTCCTTGTCGCGGTCGCCGAAGTAGAAGTATCCGTCCTCGCCGAGCCGCGCCATGTCCCCGCTGCGAAACCACCCGTCGTCGCTGAACGAGGATGCCATCGCCTCGGGGTTGCGGAAGTACTCGAAGAACAGTTGCACCCCGCGCGTGCCCCGCACCCACAGGTCACCGTTGACCCCGATCGGGCACAGCTGCCCGGTGTCCGCGTCGATGATGGCGAACTCGTAGCCGGGCGCGGGCACGCCGATGTTCATCTCCGGTGAGTCCTGCAGGATGTCGCCGCGGGTGGCGTGGGTGACCGTCTCCGTCATCCCCCAGGTCGCGAACGTGGTCACTTTCCAGTGCTCTTCGATGGCGTGCAGCTTGACGCCGGTGGCCCACGTCTTGTACCCGTGCTCCGGCACCGGTTGCGCTGCGATCGCTTTGATGCAGAACGGGATCATCGAGGCACGGGTGCAGTGGTGGCGCAGGGACACGTCCCAGAAGCGGCTGGCGGAGAACTTGGGCTGCAGCACCACCGTGCCGCCGACCCACATCATCGACCAGAAGCTCCAGCTCTGGGCGTTGACGTGAAAGCACGGCAGAAACACCAGGTAGGTGTCCTCGCTGGTCATCAGCACGTTCTGCGACCCGGACCGTCCGCCCCACAGCGCGTTGGCGTGGGTGTGCACCACGGCCTTGGGGCGTGCGGTGGTGCCCGAGGTGTACTGAATCCCCACCGCCAGCATCGGTTCCGCCGCCCGCGTCGGGGCTTCGTCACCGTCGCTGTACAGGCTGTCCCACGTGGGGTGGCCGTGGTCGAGCTGCTCGGCGGGGGCGGGTTCGCCGGAGTTGTCGTCGGTGACCACGAACCAGTCGAGGTTGCTCGCGTTGGCGGC
>JBBSRQ010000255.1:0-1604 GCA_038242845.1 Propionibacteriales bacterium
CGCCCTGGCCAGTGGGGCTGCGGCGGCCCTCGCCGTCGGGTCGGCCGGGTAGAGACGACAGGAGCAGCCATGATGCGTGACACGTTCGAGGTGCGGATCCGGGTGCCGGAGGCCGCCGCAGTGGTGTGGGAGCGGCTCACGAACCTGAACCGCCACTCCGCGACCATCCCGCTGACCCGGGTGGTGCCTGCCGGTGAGCACATGCGTCAGGGTCTCCACTTCGTGGGGGAAACCCGTCTGGGACCACTGTTCATGGGAGACCGCATGGAGGTGCGGCGCGCCGACCCACCCGGTGGCGGCCACCCGGGCCGCCTGGTCGTGGAGAAGTTCGGACCGGTGGCAGGAACCGTGGAGGCCACGGTCGAGCAGGTGCCCACGGGCACCCTCGTGGTGTGGCGCCAGAGCCTGCGCCCGGCCTGGCTTCCTGTATTTTTGCGCCCCTCGGGAGCGCTCGTGGCACGCTTCGCCTACGGCGTTGGCCTGCGGCGACTTGTCAGCTGAGGGTTTCGTACCCCTCGGACATTTTCAGAGGTGGGCCCTTCACCTACGCTGGTCCCCGGTTCACACGGTGTGGACGGCGGGGGGACAGCCATGGCTTTCGTGTCAGCACACGGGCTGAAGAAGACGTACCGGACCAAGTCAGGGCCCGTGCATGCGCTCGACGGCCTGGACATCGAGATTGAGCAGGGAACGGTCCGAGGTCTGCTGGGGCCCAACGGGGCGGGAAAGACCACCACCGTGAAGGTCCTCAGCACGCTCCTGCGCCCTGACAGCGGCGCGGCTTTCGTGGCAGGGGTGGACGTATTCGCGGACCCGGCCGAGGTGCGGCGCCGCATCGGCGCCTCCGGCCAGTACGCCGCAGTCGACGAACGTCTGACCGCGCGCGAGAACCTGCTCATGGTGGGACGGCTGTACCACCTGGGCAGCAAACGCTCCCTGCAGCGGGCGGACGAATTGCTGCATGCCTTCGACCTCGTCGAGGCAGCTGACCGTCCCCTGAAGGGCTTCTCCGGCGGCATGCGTCGGCGCGTCGATCTGGCTGGGGCGCTGGTCATCAACCCACCTGTGTTGTTCCTCGACGAACCCACCACGGGCCTCGACCCTCAGGCGAGGCTCGGGCTCTGGGACGTCATCCGGGAGCGCGCCGCCGATGGCACGACGGTGCTGCTGACCACCCAGTACCTGGAAGAGGCGGACCAGTTGGCCGACCAGATCTCCGTCATCGACCGCGGCACGGTCATCGCGGAGGGCACGGCCGACGAGCTCAAGGCCTCCGTCGGTGGCAGGCGCGTGCAGGTGACGCTCGTGCACGAGGCCGATGCAGGATGTGCGGTCGAGATTCTGCAGCGGTACGGGTGCGCCCCGGCCGTGGTGTCTGGTCGCGGCGTGACCGTACAGGTGGAGGATGCGACCCTGGCGCTGCGCTCCGCGCTAGCCGAGATCGACGAGGCCGGCATCGAGATCCACGAGGCGGGGGTGCGGCGGCCCACCCTCGACGACGTGTTCCTGACCCTGACCGGCCATGCCCCCGCCGACGACGAGATGGAGGCTGCAGAGTGATTGCCGCAGACACCGAACGCACCGCAGTCCAGGACTGGTTCACC
>JBBSRQ010000256.1:0-1538 GCA_038242845.1 Propionibacteriales bacterium
AGAGATCGTGACGGCCTAAATGAGGGCTCGGCCCCGTCCACGCCGCCCCCGGTGAGCGCCCCGGCTCAGGCGCGGTCGAGGAGGGCCTGGATGACGCGTTGTGAGGCGTGGCCGTCGCCGTCGGGCTTGCCCTTGTCGCCGGTGGGGCGCGGGCGGATGGCGACGTCGGCGAGCTGGGTGAGGCCGGGGTCGAGGATGTTCCAGCCGTCCTCCAGCGTCTCCGTCCACTCGGTCTCGGTGCGGATGGTGGTGGTGGGGGCGTCGAGGAGGACGGCCTCCTTCTGGAGGCCGCCCGAGTCGGTGACCACACCGGCTGATGCCATGACGGCGCGCACCATCTGGGGGTAGGCCAGGGGCTCGGACGCCACCAGGCTGCCGGCGGAGAGGTCCAGGCCGTGCTTGTTCGCTAGTGCCACGAGGCGGGGGTGGGCCAGCAGGACGACGGGGGCGGGCACCGTCGCCAGCGCTGTGAGGATGGCTTTGAGGCGTGCCGGGTCGTCGGTGTTGTCGGCGCGGTGGATGGTGGCCAGCACGAACGGCTCGTCCGGGTTGATGCCCTTGGGTAGCTGGACGGGGTGCTGGGCGACGGCGTCGCGGGTGGCCAGGCAGACGTCGGTCATGACGTCGCCCACCTGCAGGGTGCGATCGGCCAGGCCTTCGGCGGTGAGGTGTTGCACGGCGACGTCGGTGGGGGCCAGCAGCAGGTCGGCGAGGTGGTCGGTGATGATGCGGTTGTGTTCCTCGGGCATGCGGCGGTTGAAGGAACGCAGGCCGGCTTCGAGGTGGGCCAGTTTCACGTGCATCTTCACGGCAGCCATGGCGGCGGCGGCGGTGGAGTTGGTGTCACCGTAGGCCAGGACCCAGTCGGGCTGGAATTCCTCGAGGACTCCGTCCATCTGGGCGAGCATGGCGCCGGTCTGGCGGCCGTGGGTGCCGGAGCCGACGCCGAGGTGGGCGTCGGGCTCGGGGATGCCGAGGTCGCGGAAGAAGACGTCGGAGAGCAGCGGGTCGTAGTGCTGGCCGGTGTGGACGATCACGTGTTCCACGTCCGGGTGGGCCGCGCAGGCCTGCACGATGGGGCCCAGCTTCACGAACTGGGGGCGGGCACCGACAACGCTCATGATCTTCACGGATGCCAGTCAACCACAGGCCCGCAGGTCGCGTCCCGGCCCGCGTGCCGGTGTCGCGGTAGGTTGGTCCGAAACCCCCGCCACCCCCGCAGGAGCCCCGATGTCGCGTCGTCCCTCACTGGCCGTGTTCACCCCCTGGTACCCGTCGCTGGGCAACCCGGTGCTCGGGAACTTCGTGGGGGAGTGGAGCAGGCTCGCCGCGGACAAGCGTGATGTGCGCATCATCAACGCCGCCGAGTGGCCGGGCGGCCCCGAGGAACTGGTCACGCAGCACAAACCCGCCTTCGATGCGCTGGTGCGCCGGATGGCCGCGGCCGGCGGCCTCGACGCCAACGGTGCGTTCGGCACCATCACACGCGTCCCCAACGTGCTCGTCACTGGCTGGCAGGTGCCGCGGCGGGCCGAGAC